>JADCJN010000064.1 GCA_020247005.1 Silvanigrellales bacterium | reverse complement strand
TCCCATGCGCTTGCCAGCTCTCCCCGCCACTTTGTCACCGTCCGAGGAGGGCCTGAGAAATGGAGGAAGAGAACGGCCTCAAAATGCCTAAAGCGGCTTTCGTGAGGCCGTATTTTTTAGGGTGTCGTGCCGAGGCAGCCTGCGCATTTTGAGAAAGCTCGAAGACAAGTCCGAGTCGTTTTGATTCCTCGAGAATGCGCTGAAGGCGAGACAGCCCTTCCACACGGAGCTGTGCCTCGGTTCCCTTGCCGGCGGGATCGAGGTCCATCCAGTTGCGCAAAAGACTGCAGTCGAAGAAGCGGCTGGAACGCGACTGACCAAACACGGCTTTTTCGAGTTGCAGGAGTGTCACAGGGGATTCTTCGAGGAGTCGGACTCCTTCTTCAGTGCGGTGGGGGTGAAGCAGAGAAAGAAGTCCTGCGAGCTCGAAAGCCCGCCGTTCCACTTGGGTTGTTTCGTTGCGAACGAAGAATTTTGCTTCCTGCCGAATGTCGCAGAAAGACGAAAAGCACTCGACTCGCCACACGAGAAGTCTCAGGGGATTTTCGTGGAGTTCCTCGAACGCAGAGAAAAGGGCTTCACGAAAGACAGCCGCGTCGGGACGAGTCTGGATGCGTTCGGAAAGAGTCGTGCAGAGCGTCTCCAGGCCCACACCCGCGCGAAGGGACTCGAGCCCCTCGGCCGCCACGAGGCGCAGAAACGCAATGAGGTCGAGGTCCCAACAGTCGAGCCCAAGCTCGGCCGTTTCACCGGGCTCGGCACAAATGGTGCGCTTTGCGACCGCACGAAAAAACGCAACATCGACGGAGTCCCAATCAGGCTCTCCTTCGAGCATTTTGAGGATGGTGAAATCTTCGAGGAGGGCGTAGGCAACTTCTTCGAGCCAACCCGCGATATCTTCAAACGAAAGTCCTGTTTCACGCATGAGTGAGGTCGCCAGGAACGCCTGAGCGGAAGGGGAAAACACGCAAAATCCATAGTGCTGGTAGGCGTAACCGACACTCACGAGAAGGGTTTCACGAGGAGCCGTTGGAAGAATGCGCCCGACGAACCTCGAGGCCAACGTTTCCCGAAAAAGCCCGGCGACGCCCGGGTTGAGCGCGAGCGCGCGTTCCTTCGTCGATAATTTTTTAAAGTAGAGCGAGTGTTCCATACCTCGAAGGTACCTGTGCGCGCGCGCCTTCGGAATGAGCCGTCTCGCCGGGAATGTTGGGGACCTTGACGGGAGGAAACAGCTGCCCTGCAAGAAACACGGCCCATGCGCTCCCTGAAGTGCTGCGTAAGGTTGTGCAGCACTTCAGGGAGGCAGACAGAAGCATGACGAGACAGGCAAATGGAGTTGAGGCCATTTTAGAGAGCCTCCCCACATGGAAAAGAAGGCAAGAGACGGGCCGGCTCTTGAGGCTGCTGTCCTCGCAGGAAGAGGGATTTTGCAAGGAGACCCTTCTGGAGGCCTATTACGACGACTACGCACGTTCTTCCGTTTTGCGACGCACGGCGTTGCAGGCGCGGTTGGGAAAACTCCTCCAGCGGACCCGCGCCCGATTCCACTCTCACGGTGTGCAAGTGAAGTTCGATGTTGCGACACGACGTTGGAGTGCGGTTGTCTCGACTGTCGAGGTTTTGAACAGGCGGTAAACTGAGCCGTCAATGGAAACAGAGTCGACGCCGATGCCCTCCTTCGGACAAAGATCTGAGAGGTGCAGTAATGAAAAACGGACTGAAGAACTTTGCAGTGATGCTCATTGCGGCTGCCATAGGGTTCGGCGTCGTTCATCTCCTTTTCCGGAATGGACAGAGCTTGCGTTCAAGGAACGCGTCTATTGTGCTGGAAGTGGAAGTCCGAGACACCAAGGGGCGCCCCTTGAAGAACGCAGAAGTCGTGGTGCGTGCTCCCACATTGTACATTTTAGGGCGAACCGACGCACGCGGCGTCCTGCGAGGAAAGGTGAGCGTTGAGCGCGGCCGCTCTTACACCGTCGAAACCCGAGGTCGTCATTTTCAAGAGGCACGCACACTCGTTGCCCCATGGGACGTAGCCGGGCGGGCCTCAGTGACTTTCGACCTCGGCAAAAGGGCACTCGCGAAAGCACGCAAGCCAACGGGGACCAAGAAAAAAAGCACCGTTGCGCCTGTGCCTTTTCCTGTTCGCATCGATGTCTTTTCAGGAACAGGGAGCGACAAGACGGCCCTCCTGCAGGTGGTTGAGCGACTCAAGAAAGTGGCTTCGGCATCCCAGAAAATGCTTTCACAAAAGGGGGTTTCTTCATTTCAAATCCGTCAGCTCTGGAGCGAGGTGAGTTATGTTGAAATCGTCGCGCTCGGCAAAGATGGCAAGGCGCTTGGAGGTTACCTCCTTCGCACCCACAAAACCGACGACGTCGGGCTCGCGTTCGCAATGAAGAACATGTGGATGCGCTCCTTCCGGGATTCGGCAGGGTCCCGGGCGCTCATGGTGATGACTTCGCGCCCAAGCGAGGCTCGCGCCTATCTCAACAGCATCCCACTGGCCCGAAAGGTGACCCGAGCCGGTGCGGTGTTCGACCTGTCAAACCACCCTTCCTCAGGCACGAAGGGCGCCATTCTCACACTCACGTCGGACGGTGGGCCGCTTATCCGGAGTTCTGTCACGGTTGCCGCACTGGGCCAAAACATCCGCTGGACCTTGCCCAACAGCGCGCTCTCAAAAAGGTAACAGCGCTTTTTTTTGGTCTCAGGGCGCAGGTGGCAGGACCACTTTCACCTTGACGTTTTTCGACTTGGGAGCTTCCGCAGCCACAGGCTTTGGAACTAGAGCCTGGGTGCTCACTCCAATCGCCTTGTCGGTGTTCGTCTTGACGACTTCGTTCACTGCCTTCACGACCTGTGACGACGTCTGCGCATCGCGCACGGCGGCAGACGCCTGTGTCGCCACCGAAGCGCTCACCGACGTCGGAGCCGTGATAGCCGAAAGTTTCGGATCGTTCACAACGATGGAGGCCTGACCGTCAGGGCCAAAGACATTCTTCTTTTCCACGGTCACGTTGGAAGGCTGAACGTCGGTTGAGGCGGAACCCGCAGGAGCTGCGGCCGCAGCAGGTGCCTCTGCAGTCGAGGGAGTTTCGCTCAGAGGCGCAGTTGCAGTGCCTTCCGTTCCGGTGGAGGGAGCCGCGCCAGATTCCGGCTGGCTGGGCGCGCTAGGACCTCCCTGTCCACCAGGACTTCCTTGTCCACCGTCAACGGGAGCACCCGAAGGAGCCTCGCCGGAAGGGGTTCCTGTCGGAGCCTCTTGCCCTGGGCTTTCTCCGGCGGGCGCGCTGCCATTTCCGTTCCCGTTCCCATTGCTTTTCGAATCGCGTGCTTCGCCGTCACCCTTCTTCTCGGAAGGGGCAGATCGAGAACCCTCGGAAGCGGGCGCGGCGTCAGGCCGAGGGTCGACGCGATTCGCCTGCGCATTCAGAGAGCCCATAAGTGCGGGTGGAGCGACCCTCGGCGCAGACGGCGCCCGAGTCCCCACCACGCTGGTCATTTGGTTGGGAGGCACCATGACGCTTTGACCCGGCACTTGGGGATTGGACACCTCCACTTTTCCGGTCAACACGACGAGCTGAGTTTGCCCAGGCTTTGTGGCGTCGATGAATCCTGACGTCCCGCGGATGCCCATGACCGCGTTGGAGGTCTTGAACTTCGTGTCGTTTTTGCGTCCGGGCTCTGGTTTTACGAAGAATCGAACCTTTCCTTTCGCCACGTCGAAAGCTGACGTCAACGAAGAGTCCTTGCCGTTCGTTTTGAACTTATATTCAGCGATCTTGACCTTGGAGTCTTCGAAGGCCATGAAGTTGCCGCCGTCCTTAAACAGGATTTTGACCGCGGTTTTTGGGCCCGTTTGGAGTTCGTCGGTTGCGAAAACCTCCATGCCTTTGGTGACGGGCATGGACTTGCCGTTTCTGACGACGTTGGCCTTTCCGATAATGGATCCGAGGGTCCCTATGGCCTCCGAACCCAGAGCAGTGCCCGCGGAGAACAGTTGCGCAGCCACCACAAGGGATGTGATAGCGGATGTGAGAGTGGGTCTTTTCACGTTTTGTGCTCCGGTTCCCATGACGGACATGACGTCCCCCTTTTTTCTACTGGAGCTGCTATCGGCGCCAAAAACAGCCGAGATGAGGCAAAGAGTGCCACCCCTAAGGATTCCAAGATGTTAACTGCACGGAACGAGTGCTGCCACGGTAAGGTTCAGGACTTCACAGCACTCTTTGAAGGAGGGAAGCGTTGGAAGGGGAGGCTCTTCCAGGCCGTTTACCGAAGGCCTCTTCCCTCTTCATCAGAGGTTACGAGCCTCCGTTTGGGTACGGAACCTGGGGTTCGGTGGGCTGTCATTGCCTCGAAAAAAGGTGTTGATAAGCGCGCGACCCGACGCAACCGGGTGAAGAGGCGCCTGCGTGCTCTGGTTCGTGAGATCGTTTTGCCCGGCTTCGCGGCAAATGGGCAAAGCCGGCTTTCATCGCCGTTAGAATTTGCCCTTATTGCCAGCAGACGCATGCTCGACGAACCCTGGACGGGTCTCGAAGTGGAGATGCGCACATTTGCCAGAGTTTTGAAAAACTCCATTCAGGAGCCGCTGCCTTGAAGCTTACCCGGGACGCGCTCGTCGCCTTGATCCGCCTTTATCAACGGTGTATCTCTCCTGCGCTTGGCCCGAGGTGCCGATTTTATCCAAGCTGTTCAGAGTACTGCGTTCAGTCGCTGCGCAAGCACGGCCTCGGGCGCGGGCTTTGGCGGTCGACCGTTCGTCTTTGCAAGTGCCACCCGTTCCACCGAGGGGGCGTGGACCTTCCCTGAGCCTCTTCCTTCCTCCCATTCCGCGAGGCCTTCGCTTCCGTGAACAAGAACACCGTTGCCTTTGTTGCCAGTCTCATTGCTCTTTTCGCCGGTTATTTTTACCTCAATTACTACTTCGCGAATAAGGAAAAAGCGCAAACCGTTGCTCCCACGGCCTCGGTCACGTCCGAGGTCGCTGGGGCCACTGCCGGAACCGGAACCGCTGCCCTTGTGGCGACGGCTGCCGCAGTTCCCACTGCCGTAAATGCGGGTGTCCCTTCCGCGGGCGAATCGGCTCCTGTGGCGGCTGTTGTTGCTGCGGTTCCAACTCCGTTGCCACCCCTTGCCGTTGCCAACGCAAACGACCTTGTTGTCGATCTTCCCGCATCCCGCGTGCGTTTTTCTGAAAAGGGCGGATGCATCACCTCCGCACTTCTGACGAATTATCGTCAAACGGCGAAGGGCGAGGCTCTTGCCGAAGTCTTCGATGGCTTTGCGAACTGCAAGGCCTTTGGTCTTCGCTTCGGGAACCAAGACCTTCGTGAAGCACCCATTGGCGTCACGCGGACCGGAGAAAAGTCCTTGCGCATTGTGCAGCGCGCAGAGGGCGTTGAAATAGTGCGCGACTGGAGCTTCCAGGACAAAAATTACGGAGCTCTTCTTCGTATCGAGGTCATAAATAGCAGCAATGCTGCTGTGAACTCAGCCCTTGGAATTGAAGTCGGCGCAACGTCGGAACACGTGGGAAGTGGTGGAATGTTCTCGGGCCACCCCATTGAGTACCGAAACGTCTCGTTTTACTCCGATGAAAAGGTGAATCGCGAGCACCTTGTGTTCGAGAAGGCACCCACGAATGAAGAAGTCTTTCGCAAGAACGGATTTCTTCCTGGTTGGGTCGCATCCGAAAACATCTCGTTTCTTTCTGCGCTTCTTCCCCGCGGCCGAGACGTGTACGACCTCAGCCTGCTGCGAACGGGCTACAATATTCAGAAGACAGCGGGTTCGGAAGATGTTCGCACTGTCTATGATGGCTGGCTCGACACCGCTCTCGCGATTCCCGCAGGTCAGTCGAAAGTTTACGAATACGACGTGTACATAGGTCCTAAACAACGAGACGTGCTGACAGCTTTCGGCACGGCGAAACTCGAGGAATCCATTGATTTCGGGTTTTTTCGAATCGTAGCTTTGCCCATGTACCACGCGCTTGCGTGGCTTCATAAACACTTGGGCAACTGGGGGCTTGCGATTGTCGCCCTCACCTTGGCAATTAAGATCCTCTTCTACCCGCTGATGGTGAAGGCCTACATTGCGGGCAAGAAGATGCAGAAAATTCAGCCGAAGATGACTGAGCTGCGCGAAACCTACAAAGACGACAAAGCGCAACAGCAAAAAGAAATCATGGCTTTGATGAGCCAGCAAGGCGTGAATCCTGCAAGCGGATGCCTTCCCATTCTTCCTCAAATCCCCGTGTTCTTTGGCCTCAACGCCGTACTGACACACACCTTTGAGCTTCGGCACGCGCCCTTTTACGGATGGATCCAAGACCTTTCAACACGCGACCCTTACTTCATCTCGCCTGTTCTTATGGCAGGGCTCATGTATCTGCAGCAGCGCATGACTCCGATGCCGTCGATGGAGCCTGCCCAGCAACGGATGATGCAAATCCTTCCTCTCGTGTTCGCGGTCTTTATGCTCTCGTACCCGTCGGGGCTCGTGGTGTACATTGTTACGAACTCTGTCGTTTCGCTGATTCAGCAAAAATACATGATGCACAAGTACCGAGACCTTTGACCCACGCGGGAGCCTCAATGGAAAAGCAGACATTCTCGGGTCGCACCCTGAGCGACGCACTCGATGAAGCCGCCCGCACCCTCGGCACCGAAAAGAGCCTTGTTTCCTACAACGTCGTGAATGCGGCAAAGGAAGGAGGTCTTTTTGCAAAGCTCTTCAGCAGAGGCGTGAAAATAGAAGCCTGGGTCGACACCAACCAAGACGACCTCGAAGCTGCAGCGCGCGAAGCTGTTCGCGCAGGCCTTCGACAGAATCAACCCCAAAGGAATGGGGGGGCACAAGCGAAACCAGGCGCACCGAATGCGGGCAAAGGCCATGCCGGCGAGCGCCGCCCGAACGATGAAAAGAAAAAAGACCTCGGGCGAGATGTCCATTCCCCCTCTCTTTCAAGGCGAGAAGGCTCCCCTAGGACAGGACAACCCCAGCAAGTGCGTTCGGACCTCAAGAATCGATCCGAACGCGAGCATCGCCCTGAGCGTGAACGTCGCCCCGAGCGAAACGAGAGCACGGCGAGCGAAAAACGCGCCCCTCACCTCGGCGCGCGCTCCGCTCAAGCCTCGGGCCACGAGCCGGAGGCCAAAGGCCTCGATCTCGATGCACCGGGTGTCATGGACACCTTGAAAGAATTCACCGCGACTTTTTTGAAGTCGTACGCCATTGATCCTGCCCTCGCGAAATATGTGCGCCAAGATCCTGGTGACGTTGTCGTACAGGTGGACGACAAACATCTTGAAGATCTTCTTGGACAAACCGACAAACTCAGCCATGCGTTCGAGCATGTTTTTAAACGCATTGCTCAAAAACGGCATGGCGATGTGGCGGCGCGGATTTCTTTGAATGCCGGTGCCGCTCAAGACATCCGCGCGGAACGGCTCCGCGAGATGGCGCTGAGCCTGGCTGCTCAGGTCAAAGGCAACGGAAAGACAGTGACTCTGGGGGCCAAAAGCCCTCAAGAACGCCGCGTCATTCACCTTACGCTCGACGGCATGGAAGGTGTGGGAACTCGCTCTGTGGGAACAGGCGACAGCCGAAAACTGGTTATTTTTTCGACCCTGAAAGAACACCAGGCACAGGGCCGTGGCGACGGACGCCAGTCAGGTCGAAATGCGGGGGGCAACCGCGGTGGTGGTGCGCGTCAAGAAGGCCAAGGCCGCCGAGGCAGTGCGTTGCATCAACCACGGGGCGGAAACAAGGGCAGTGCTCCTGCCCAAAAAGGTCACCCGATCGAAGCAAGCTCTTCCCTGACTCGGACAGGAGGGGATGCCGGAGGCCCCGCACACGCCGAACCTCGAGAGGATTCCAGAGAGCCTTCCCGCCAAGGACGCCGCCGCCGCGGAAAGAGAAACCGGGGGCCACGCGATGGACAGGCCCCCAAAGACGGACAACGCGACGGACGAGCTGCGGCACCAGGCCCTCATGTTGATGCCAAGGGATGACGACCTCGACCACCTCCCCGCACGAAACACGGGGCGTTGTTCCCCCAGAGTCACTGGCAGGTGATGTCTTTTTTGCGCTGAGCGTGCCGCCCGGGCGCGCCGCTTTGCACCTGCACCGTATTTCGGGCCCAGGGTGCCGCGCCCTTGTTGCTCCTGCCCTACGAACACCCTCAGGGACTCGTCTCTGTGAGACAACTTGGGTGGCAGGCGTTCGTTATCTCCATCTTGTGGACGAGAGCGATGGACTCATTGACGACGTTGTTGTGACAACTTTTGTAGCGCCACACAGCTACACGGGTGACGACACCATTGAAATCGCCACACATGGAAATCCCCTGCTGTCAGCACGCCTTCAACAACGGCTTCGACAACTGGGCCTTCGCGATGCTCGGCCTGGTGAGTTCACCCAACGGGCCTTCTTGAACGGCAAACTCGACCTCGCTCAAGCGGAAGCGGTCAACCTCCTTATTCATGCGGAAACCGCAGGTGGCATCGAGCTCGCACGGGCAGTGACAGAAGGGAGCTTGTCACGTGAAACGCGAGCACTGCGCGAACGCCTGGTGAAGGCACTGGCTCACATTGAAGCGCACATCGATTTTTCGGACGATGAAGTGGGCGTCCTCGACGCCGACGCTTTTCTTCCGGAACTCGAGGCGCTCGCAAAAAACCTCGAAGAGGTTGCGGCTACGTACGAACGAGGCCGAAAGGTTCGGGACGGCGTGCGCTTGGCACTTTGTGGAGCCCCCAATGCCGGAAAAAGTACGTTGTTTAACGCCCTTCTTCAATCCGATAGGGCCATTGTCACCGACATCCCTGGAACGACTCGCGATGTTCTGGAAGAACGCTTCGCGCTCTCTGGCCGCGATTTCGTTGTTTGCGACACGGCAGGATTGCGCGATACCGACGACGTTGTGGAAAAGATGGGGGTCGAACGTTCGCGAAGAGCCGCACGCGAGGCAGACGTCCTTTGTTTCGTGGGCGATGGTTCGCGCACCGACTTCGAATTGGAACTCGAGTTACGGGTGCTTTTGAAAAATGATGTTCCCGTTCTTATCGCGCTCACAAAGGCCGACCTTTGGCGCAGGGAGGGCATGCCCTTCGAACCTGAACCTGAACTCCAAACTCGCCTCGTTCGCACGGAGCGCCTTCGCGACCGCATCGGACTGCCCCAGGGGCGCGTTGTCGCCACAGCACCAGACGACGTCCACTCCTTGGAAGCCGCCCTGATTGCACTCTACGACACCCTCACCGCGGCTCCTGGAGCCCGTTCCTCGGCGGTGCTCATCTCCGCACGTCAGCGGGATGCCATTGCGAAAGCAAAGGCCGAAGTCCAGGAGGCGATCGCCCTCTTGCGCACTCAAGACTACCCCGAAAAGGCAGCTTCAGCGTTGCTCGCCGCGAACCGCTCGCTTGTGAGCGTCGTCGGCGAAATTTCAGCCGACGACGTGTTGGGCTCCATTTTCGCGACGTTTTGCATCGGAAAATAAAGCCCTTCGGGAAACAATGCGGACTTCAAAGAGACGAATCAGCGTCTTCGAATTCGGCTTGATCCACACCGACCAACGGAGTGAAACGCACGAAGCAACGAAGGTCGGTTCCAGTGAGGAACGTCAGTGGCGAAGGCAAGGTGTGAGCAACGGTTTGGTTGCCCCCCGAACAAAACAAAACCTGGCGCGTATCATTGGGAAATTTTAAGCCGTTGCTTCTGACCACATAGCTGACGCGCTCAACGATGTTGACGCCCAGGGGGCACCGGAACTCGCATTGAACGTCGAACGGTCGGTCGAGTTCCCAAAAGGGTGACCCCTCAACCGTGGTGCTGGCCAACGAGACGGCGGGAAGAGCCGCGACAAGGGTCAGCGAAGCGAAGAACGAACGGGCGACTGACACACCAAGAAACTTTGTCATGATTGCCTCCTACTCGCCCTAACCAACACGATTCGGGCAGTGAAAGCAAGCATGAATCAGGAAGCGAACCCCTTGGCAAGAGTCTGCGTTCAAACGTCGGATTCAACGTCAGATTTTGTTCGAGTCGTATTGATATACGCGGGGAAGTTCTCGAGAAATGCGTATGAGCTGAGCCTGCTCGTTGCGGAGCGCCTGCGCAAGCTTCTGCGCGTTCGGGTCGATTCGCAACTCATCAAGCTTCATTTGAAGATTGTTGATACGGTCAGCATTGCTCTCGCTGCTCATGATGTCGTCCATAATGGTGTTGAATTTGTCCTTGTCTTCGAGCGTGAGTCCCGACGTGTTGGAGTGCTTGTGAAAGCGCTTCACCTGTTCGGCGTCTGTGTCGATGACAACCGTGCCGTCGTCCTTTTTCTCGATGACCACGCCGGGCTTCGTGTAGATTCCGGCCTTGTTCACGAGGTCGCCAGTTTGGATGTTCGCACCTTTGGGTGGACGGATAACCTGTACCATGTGTTCCCTCCTTCTGGGGCAATACGCCCATCTGAAAAACCATTGTCAGTAAGTACGCAAGGTGAGTTGATCGGTTTCATAATTCTCGGGCTGGAAGCGTTCACGCGTCATGCGGAACTGCAGCTCGCCCTTGAGGTAACGGATGAGCCTAGGGTCTGCATTCTCCTTGCGGAGTTCCTGAATGCGATTGGAAAGCGAACGAATTTCCTGTTTCGCGTCTTCGTTCTCGACTTCCGCGAGAATGCTTCGAAACGTGTCTTTCGTTTCTTCCTTCAAGCCGTTGATAACGCCAATTCCCGTGCTCGCCTGAACTTTGTCAAAGTCTTTGTCGACAACGACGTTTCCGCTCTTGGGATCTTTCGACTTCACGAGAACGGGATCACCCGCCCTCGCGAAGACCACATCGCCCTTGAGTATCGTCATGTGACCCTCTTGAATCCGTTCGTGGGGAACTGAAAATCTGGCCTCGTGCCCAAAGTCATACGGCTCTGCTGACGGCCTTCGCGTTTCCTTTGCGTTCCCTTCGTATATAATCGAGAGTGAAGCCTCCGTCTGGCGCGAAACATGCTCATTGACGGCGGAAAAAGTTCGCCAGGCATAATAGTGCCGGAGAGGATGACATGGTCGAGAAGAAAAAGGCCTCCAGTGAGTGGAAGATTCTCGCGTGGATCGCGCTCGCCACGGTCCTGTTCCTTTTCATTGCGTTCACTGTCCGCGAGGGCATGAAAAAACACCCCCCGAAGGCCTTGCACACGCCGCTCCCACAGCAGGAGCCTCCTGCGGAAGAAGGGAACGCCCCTTAAGGCTCCTGCGCGTCTTGGAGAGTCAGCACGCGCAGGTGATCTTGCTGAAAACCCTGGAGGTCGCGCACAAATTCGAACATGCGTTCATGACTTGTTTGAAAGCCGTCGCCCTCGAAAACAAGCCCCGTTTCAGCCCCGGCCTCGCGCGCCGCACACGCCTGGAGCCCCGCAACCAGCGCCTCCTGCAGGCGAGCTGGCGTGTCGCGGCGAACGGCCACGACTTTTCCAGGGAGCCCACTGGAAAGACCCAAAACCACGAAATCGTCGAACAGAGTGCCCACCTGAAAAGGGCCACTTTGGGGCCAACGGCGCTCCAAATGCGTTTCTGCAACGGCACCCGCCATGACAAGGTCTCGTTCGACAGCCTGCATCACGAGTTCGCTGCTGCCTGCGAAGACGACTTCATCGGGAAACACTCCACGCTGCAAAAGAAGCGACCGAGGGACGAAGAAGCCAAGGTCGGAGTCGGGCGACGTGTAGGCAAATCGCTTTCCCGAGAGGGGCTGGAGGGCCTCTTCCGCGCGCAGTCCTGAAGGAGTGAGCGAAAGACCAAGACTTTGCAAACTCGCATTCCATCGAGACGCTTTTCCAATGAGAACCGACCGAGTGGACGGCGCCCCTCTCTGCGAAACAACAAGGAGTGACTGCACGCCATGACGCTCCGCGGCTTCAACGAATCCGAACGCCGACAAGGTGCCAAACTGCGCGTCGCCTCGCCCCAAAGCCGAAGCTACGGCCCGTTCACTGGCGGCGACTTCAAAACGGACGCGGTAGCCTGCCTGGCGTTCTAAACAAGCCGTGAGCACGGAAAAAACGGCAACCGACTCGCGCTCCCCCGCCCAGCTGTTGAGATAGAAGCGAATAGGGCGCTGTTTTGAGCCGAGTTCCGGCGTGCCCACACACGTCCGCGTGCACGCTACGAGCAGGAGACTCGATGTGCAAAGGAGCATGGCCCGGGTCACCTTGGCAGGCCAGATTCGATTCGGCTGCATGGGCACTCCCCCGGCCTCGAAGGCTGCTGGTTCTGGCGCAGAGACACGGACTCTGCACATTCTGAGGACTCTCAGAAAACGAAAAGCCGTCGGCTGGAAGGCCAACGGCTGACATCTTACCTGTGGTGTGGACCGCAGGCTAGTGCATCAAAACACGCATTACATGCGGCGGAATTCGCCACGGCGGTTCTTGGACCATGCGTCTTCGGAAGACCCTTGCGCCGCAGGACGCTCTTCGCCGTACGAAATGGTGGAAAGGTCGGCCGACGTGACGCCCTCGGACGTCAGGAATTCCTGGATCGCGCGGGCGCGGCGCTCGCCCAGGGCAAGGTTGTACTCGTTGGAGCCGCGTTCATCGCAGTGGCCTTCCACCTGGATTTTCGTACCGGCCTTGGTTTTCAGGTCGGTTGCGACTTTGCGGAGTTCGTCTTGAGCCGAGGTGCTCAGGGCGTAGGAGTCAAAGTCGAAATAGACCGTCGCCAGGGAAAGTTCGGCAGAGGAGTCCGTGCCTTGAGGAGCCGCTGCCGGGGTGGCGGTTGCGCTGTCGGTGGTAGGAGCGGGTTCGGTGATTTCAGGAGTGGGTTCCTTGGGCTTGGAGCAGGCAACTGCAACAGAGGCAACGAGGACACTGACAGCAACACGGGAGAGTTTCATGGGGTCGACTCCTAAGTGAGGACCGGGGCCAGGACACCGCTCGAGCGTGCACGACACTCTCGAGATTCCGCGGTCTTCCTTGAAAAACTCCACCGGCCTTTACACGACGACCAAAACTAATATACGACTCGGATTTGTCAACAGGCACCGCCGCTAATCCGGCTTGCAAAAGCCTCGCGGACTGTTGTAACGAAGGCATTCGTCATCAGCGCCCTCGGCCGCCGCCACCCGTTCTTGAGTTGGAGCAACCCTTTATGTCGACGGAAATCCTCATCAAAGCCGAACCCCGCGAGCTGGCCTCAAAAGGCCAAGTGAACAAGCTCCGCAAAGAAGGGTTCATTCCGGGTGTTGTCTACGGCCGCAACGGCACGAAGAACGTCCGCCTTGCCGTGAAGACCTTGCCCAAGGGCCACACACGTTCTGCGCTCATTAAACTCGATCTTGAAGGCGCGACGAGAACCGTGCTTATGCGCGAAGTGCAGGTCGATCCCCTGAGCGACCTCCCCCTTCACATCGACTTCCAGGAAGTGCTCGCTTCCGACGTCGTCAAAGCACGCATTCCTCTGGAATTCGTTGGTCTCACGCGCGAGCAGGAAAAAGAAGGTTCGTTCAAAATCCTTCTTCGCTCGCTCGAAGTGAAGGCTCCTGCGAATACGCTTCCCGCGTCCCTGAAAGTGAACGTAGGCGCACTGAAGGTCGACGAATCCGCGCACATCGCGGACGTCGAAGTTCCCGAAGGCGTGAAGGTCCGCGCTCAGCGCAACCTCGCCCTCGCGTCTCTCGTCAAGCTCTGATGCGCTGACCATGTTCCTTGTTGTTGGTCTCGGAAATCCGGGCACCCAGTACGAGGGCACACGGCACAACGTTGGGTTCCTGCTTCTCGACGCGCTGGTTGGAGATGCAGGAACGACTTTTGCGTCCCAAAAGTTTCGCGCAGCCTTTGCTCGCGGACGTTGGGAAGGGCATGACGCTGTGTTCTTGAAGCCACTCACTTTCATGAACGTGTCGGGCTCCTCTGTTCAAGAGGCGATGACGTTCTTCAAGGTGCCCCTTGAAAAACTCATCGTTGTGTTCGACGACCTCGACCAGGAACCCGGTGCCGTGCGCCTGCGCACCGGCGGTGGACACGGCGGCCACAATGGTGTGCGCGACATTCTTGCGAAGTGTGGGGACGATGCCTTTCACCGGGTGAAAATTGGGATTGGCAAGCCGCTGCACAAGTCGGCGACAGCAGATTGGGTGCTGGGTCGCCTGACCACCGAAGAACGCGAAAGGCTCGAGAAGGAAAGCTTCCCCCTCGCGAAAACACGCCTCCGAGACCTCATGCACCGCGCCGCCAAAGGCTGACGGCCGCTTTCAAACCGGCCGACGCTTGAGCAGGGGTAACACGTAGGCCCGAAATTCGTCGTCGGACATGCGAGCACGTTGGGTTTGAAACATCCTCTGCTGCCCTTGCGTCAGGCTCGAATAATACTCCAACACGCAAAGAAACAAGCGGTCGTCGGCGTCGGAAATCCCGAAGGGAAGGCCAAGCGGACCTTGCCTCTCTGGAGCCGGCCCTGCAGGTGGCGCAACACGCGTCACAGGAACGGCGGGCTCGGGTGGCGCTTCACGCACAACACGCGTCGCAGGAAGAACGGCTGGCTCAGGCGCAGCTGGAAAAACAGGAGCATGCCCCGCTGCCGCACCACGGCGGAACGATACGATTTCCGCTGCCGCGTCTCTTAGGGGGCGCGCCTCGAAAAGCCGCGTCTGCAAAATGCTTTCAAGCTCGGTGGCTTGGCGCGCCTGGGACGAAAGGCGCCAGCAGTGCACCACACTTCCCTGCTTGCGCAGGTCACGCACTCGGCCTCGCGGCGCTGCATTTTCCCAGCCGAAAACGCCATGATCGTAAAGCGCCTTCGTGCGCTGCAGCATGCCTTCATGCAACCCTTCCAAGTCTCCTGCACTCACACCACGCCCTTGCCAACCGTTCGCTTCAAACACGTCGTTCGCATGCAGCTTTGCGTATTCCACATACAAATACGCAACAAGTTTGCGAAAGGAAGCGCCCGTTCCAAAGGCCCGCAAAACATCGGGATTGGCACTCACGACTCCCGAAGGAACAAGAGAAGGTCGCCCTGCAGCCAGCGCATGACCCTTTGAAGCAAAGGCCTCTTCGCAGAGAAAGGAGGGAAGAACGGATTCCAATCGACCCGCCACAAAATCAACCAAAGGAAGCGCGAGTTCAAGAATGAGCTCTGGCGACTCCGTCGCTTCCACGGTGCAAAAACGAACGAAGTTGACCGAGCTCGTGCGAGAGGCCGGTCCTTTTCCTTTGCGGCTCGCACCCCCTGTGCTTTTTGGTGCGAAAACTTGAAATGGGCTCGCCCAGTACTGAACCAGGAATCGCATGGACTCCGCAAGAGCCACTGCCGTGCCCCGCAGGTGCTTGCCGAGCGGAATGCGGACCAGATGCCCCTGAACAGAGCCCACAGAACCCAACGGCCCTGGGGAGCCCGCGGGTGTTCCCTGAGAGACACCTGAGCCGGGCACGCCTTGCGCGCTGATGGCCACGAGATCGTGCCACACAGACCAAAGGAGATGCACGTGCTTGGGTTGCAAAGCAGGCCCGACAATAGCGACCCGCCCCGGAACACATGCGGCGAGGTGCTGGGTGAGGGCGTCCTTCGCGCTGTGCTTTACAAGCAGGCCTTCACACCACCACGCGGGAGCCAAAATGCGCTTTCGCAGAGCACTCGACTCGAGACTCGCAGGCAGTGATTCCGCAGAGACGGCAGGCAGCTGAGACCTCAAGCGGGGGAGCTCCAGCGCATGCAATTTCGCTCCCACGAGGGTTTCGGCGTCCCCAACATCGTCCCAGAGTCCGCCCCGTGAGACAGGAGGAGTGAGACGGTCCGCCCGCAGGGGCTGCCTCGAACTCTCTCTTTCAGGAACGCCAGAAACGTCGCGAGTGTTCACAAAATCCGTCCTTGCTGAGGCGCGGCATCGCCCTGTGCGCAGGGATCAGCGCGTTGGATTTTGGGGGAGCAACGTGGGTACCATGAGTTCGAGGAGAGTGGCAATGGTCTTGACATTCTTGTCGAACTCAACTTCTACAAAGGCACCAGAAACGCATTGGGAAAGGTTCGTTTGTTCCAGGGTGTGAGGCACCAGCATGATCCCACAAATCAGCCCACTGTCGACGTCCGGAGACATGGGCGACACGTCGGCAATGGTGAGGCTCACACCTCGCACAGCGAAAGACCCTTTGGGAACAACGAGACGCTTGTATTCTGAAGGAACCTCGATTTCGAGGCGCCAGAAGCCCTCACTCCATTCCGCTGAAGTGCGCACGCGCAAAGAGGCATCCACGTGGCCTGAAACATCATGACCACCGAGCGCATCACCCACGCGTAAAGCGGGTTCAAGGTTCACCTTGTGACCCTTGGCAAGCCCTCCCAATTGGGAAACCCGGAGAGTCTCTGGACCCACATCGAAGGCGACCAAAGACTCACCCGTGGCAGGAACATCGTGCCGCTCGACAACGGTGAGACACACCCCATTGCACGCAACAGAAGCCCCCAAGTCGAGCCGCGAGGGCGACAATCGCGTGGCAAGGACAAGCCGCAGAGATGACGTCCCGCGGGGCAGAACGTCAACGACACCGCCCACATCTTGAACAAGACCCGTAAACATTACAGGGGTGCCTCCGGAAGAGAATCTTGCTGTTCTGGCACATCGGGTTCTTCGGACGCAGGCCG
Source organism: Silvanigrellales bacterium (assembly GCA_020247005.1). Lineage (GTDB taxonomy): Bacteria > Bdellovibrionota_B > Oligoflexia > Silvanigrellales > Silvanigrellaceae > JADCJN01. The sequence continues at coordinate 874 of JADCJN010000064.1, read as the reverse complement.
GAAGCTTTTCGCGTTTTGTGCGAGGCGCTCGAGCTCGGACACAAAGTCGTCGGGCCCCTCAAACGAACGATAAACGGATGCAAAACGCACATACGCAACCGGATCGAGATGCCTCAGAACATCGAGAACAAGCTCACCCACGCGCGCCGTGGAGATCTCTTTTTCGTCCGACATTCCCGCCGTGCGCTCGACCCATTCCGCAACACTTTCGAGCTCTTTGGGGCTGACATTCCGCTTCTGCGACGCTAAAACCATGCTGCGAAGGAGTTTTTGCCTGTCGAAGAGTTCCCGCGTGCCGTCGCGCTTCACGACGTAAACGGGCTGCTCTTCCGAGCGTTCAAACGTCGTGAAGCGAAATCCGCAACTTTGACACTCTCGGCGTCTGCGGATGGTGCTGCCATCTTTGCTCTCGCGGCTTTCAAGGACCTTTGTTTCGGGATGTCGGCACTGGCGGCATTTCATGACGACTCCTCCATGACATGGGGGCTTCTAACTCGGAGCGTGCCCGCAATCAACACGCACCCAAACCGGATTCTCAGCCCACATATCCTTTCTGACCAAGGCTGCCCTCGTACAAGGGAAACGCCGCACACAGCTCGTCGACAATGGCCTTGCCCTTCGTCAGGTCGGCGTCGTGGGAAGTGAGCGCCAAGGCGATGGCCTTGCCCATGCGCTTCATGTCGTCTTCCCGCAGTCCACGCGTCGTGACCGCGGGCGTGCCTATGCGCACGCCGCTCGTGACCATCGCCTTGCGCGTTTCACCGGGGACTGTGTTCTTGTTCACCGTGATGCCAATGCGCGCAAGACGTTCTTCGGCATCTTTGCCCGACAACGGCGAAGCACGCAGATCGAGCAGCATCAGATGATTGTCGGT
>JADCJN010000063.1 GCA_020247005.1 Silvanigrellales bacterium | reverse complement strand
TTTTTTTAAGTCTATCCATTTTAGGCGCTTGCGTTTCAAGGGCACCTACAAAGTGCGAGCTCGACAAACGTTCAGGCCTGTATCCCACGAGCTATTGCGAGGAGGAACAAGCTCAAAATACCCCTGCGTCGCAGTCCATCACCACCACCACGGCCGGAGTTTCGAAGTCTGCCAGTCTTCCCGTACGGGAAGGCCCTGTGGTTGCAAAAGTGTGGGTCGCCGACACCGTTCTCGATGGTGGCCATTGGATGCAGGGCACATGGATCTTTGTGGAGGTGGAATCCTCGCGTTGGTCAGGTGAAGTGCGCCGAGTGAAATCGGAAACACCTTCACTGGGTGCCAGAAAGGCCTCACCCCATTCGCCTGCATTCAATCCGGTCGCAGACCCGGCATCGCAATCAACCTCAGTACCTTCGACGCGTGCCGCTCGCGGAGGTGACAAATGAAATCACATGCGTTCCCCCTCTCGGGTGCGACTTTGTGGAAGGGAATGGTTCGGAAAGCTCTCGGTTCCGTGAGAGCCGCACGTCCCATCACTCCCCACCCTGCGCTTTTTCGCCAAGCTGCAAGTTTCAACGATTGTCTCCTTCTCGAGGACTCTTTTGAATCGGCGGTACCGGGCATTGAAGCTCCCGTGACGATATTTCTCACCAAGGACGGAGCACTGGGCGCGGGCTTCTGGCTTGCTCCTCTGCCGCACGAAACCCTCACAGAGGAGGCGTTGTCTGCGCGCATGGATCGCATTGTCGATGCACTGGCAGCGGCTTCTTTAAAAGGAAGAGTGTCAGGGCTCACGTTTCAACTCATCTTCGATGTTGAGCCAGATGCATCCGTGTTTCCTTCCCAGCTTGCGGCAGGAGGAGCCACGTTTGCCACACACATTGCTCGCGTTCGTTTTGAGGCCCTCTCTGCCTATGCTCGCGCCCCCAAGAACGGCATGCGGCTCGTGCGCAGGCGGTTGCTCCTCACAGTGCGGCTGGGTGGCGAACATCCGCTCAAAGGCAGCAGCACCGTCTCGCGTGATGAATTGGACCATGCAAGCCTCGTGTTTGGTCGCCGTGTGCGGGACTTGGGCGAGGTGCTCTCAAAGCTCCATGCAGGCCTCTTGGCAGCCTCTTTCACGCCGCGCGCAGCAACCCGAGAAGAGATGCTTTCGTTTCTTCGCGACACGTTTCAATCGCTTGCACAGCGACACGCAGAGCCTGTGCGCCATGGGCTTAGCTCCAATGCAAGCCGTCCTCTTGGCGATCAGGCACTCTATCACGCTCTCAATGTGTGCCCGTTTGGAATCGGAGTGGGCGTCGATTCTTGGCAGGTGGCTACACTTCTTGAGATGCCCGACACGACTACCGTGGGCATGGGCATCCGGCTCATGAGTCTGACGGAAACACACCGCGTTGTGGTGAATCACAAATGCTTCATTCCGTCATCGACGGTCAGATGTGATTTCACAACACTCCTCTCATCGCATCGAACGAATAGATTATTTGCTGCTTGCGCAGAGCCATCGACTTAATTGCATGGAAGTGGGAAATGGTAGTTGCTGAACCTCGGTATGCTGAAGCCAGCACTCGTGCCAAAAGTTGAACGTCGTCTGGTTCCAGTCCTAGGCGCGCGACTTCCTGCATGCCTATCCTAAGCAGCGCGATTCCATTGATGACTCGGCTGTTGATTCGTACGCCTGCACTTAAACAGGCGTTTCCCACGACGGGCGGGCTCGGCAGCGGCCTGACCCGCATGGAGCCTGCACCCGCCTGATTTCCTTATCTATCCCGAGTTGATATTCCTCGATTTTTCGTTACCTTTCCTCAGCGCGCGCTCGTGTTTCCTCCCTCAAGAACCCTGTTTCGTTCCCCGGCCACGGGAACGAAGGAGTTTGCGCGCCGATGATCGTCGATTCCGTTCCTGCGCCCGTCCGGTCGCTCGCCAACGATGCAAAAGACCTCTGTGAGGGCGACTTCTCCTATCGAGTTCTCGTCGCGTTGCTCGTGGGGCTGTTCTTCGGCTTGCCTTCGCTTTCGGCAATCGTCCGCTCGTTCACGTTCGTGTGTTCGGTATCGAGCCTCTCGCGAGGCATTCGAGCGATTCCGCACGAGGCGCTCCTACGACGGTCGCGCAACAAGGTGGCTGCCCTCATCGCGGCGGCTTTGCATCCAGAGCGACGTTTCGTTCTTGCAATCGACGATACGTTGGTGCGCAAGTTCGGCGCGAGCCCGGAGAACTGCTACTGGTTCGACCACTCGTCAGGAAAAGCCGCGAAGGGACGAAACTACCTTTGCTTCGTCGTGCTCGATATCCTCACGGGGCATGCGTATCCGGTCGATGCGGTTCTGCTGCGGGGAACGAAACACGCCGACTACAGGCCAAGGATCGAGGTGCTCAAGGAGCGGTTGCTGGTGCTCAAAAAAGCTGGCTTTGGAGCGCTCACTCTTGTGGCCGACGCGTGGTTTTCCGACAAGAAGCTTTTCGAGTGGCTAGACGATCAAGGGTTCGATTTCGAGATAGAGATCCGCATCAATCGCAAGCTCACTTACCTCGACAAGAAGGCTCTTGGTTCCGTAGGCGAAAAAGGAAAAATGGTGTATCCGTCGACCAGCGGCGTCGCTCTTACCCTGAAGCGTAACACTGCCTTCTCCGGCGGTGCGCCCAAACAGGTTGCGGGCGGCGTCGTCCGTTTGTTCGGTTCATCCCTCCGGCTCAAGCTCGCCGCCGTCTGGAACAAGGACGATGATCTCAGCGAGAAGCCCTTCGCTTGCTACGTCACCAATCGAACAGGCTTGTGCCTTACTCGGATCTGGGCGCTGTCGAGATTCCGCTGGGGCATCGAATGCTACTTTCGGGCCGGCAAGCAGGACTTCTCCTTTGACGCGTTGCCTACGGAATCCTCGGATGCGGCATTCCGGCTCGTCGCACTCGGGATGTTTCTTTACTGCAACCTCGAACTTGCAAGGCACGATCCCGACGCACGGCCCATGGGCAAACCCGAGAGAAGGCGAAAATACCCACCCCTCACGAGCCACATCAAGATGCTCCGACGGGAGAGTGAAGAGCGGACCTATGTAAGGTCCCTTGTCATGAAACCGGCCCGGGACGCGATTCTTTCCCATCTGCGCGGCCGCCGGGAGCCAGGGCGTTCATGTTTGAAGCCTCGGGATTCGGCTCGGCGTCAAGTTGAGCGGGCTGCGTAAAGGGAAGTCGGGTGCTCGCCACGCCCGGCGTGGGAAACGCCTGTTTAATGCGCCCTCGCTAGAAGAGGCCGAGCGCCTTCTTGGCATCACGCAGAAGAGATACGAGAAGACCGCACCACGCCTGGCTAGAGGAGAGCATTCGCGAGGGACTAACGGTGTTCAATCTGCCTGCAGCGTATAGGAAACGCCTTCGTACGTCGAACATTCTCGAGAGATTAAACGAGGAGGTGCGCAGGCGCATCAAGGTGATCGGGTCGTTCCCGAACTCTGCTTCAGCGCTTCGCCTCATGTCGTTCGTCCTCATGGAGCGCGGTGACGACTGGGGTAGCACGAAGCGTTACGTAACGATGACCGATGTGAAATGCGGTGGCGGCATGGGAAACGCAGCGAAAGGTTGGAATTGCGCCAGAGCACGAGGTACCGAGCGAAAAGAGAGTACGGCAACGAGAGCGAGCATGACGCACAAGATGCGTATGCGCTGCGTAGGGAACAACGGGATGACTTCGGCGGACTGGACTGGAGTTGCCGGCGCGGCGGGGGCCGGGCGCGGTCGCTGACGCAACGATGCCAGACGTTTCTCTAACGTTCGCGTCTTTCTGCGTTCCTCTTGGAGCGCAAGCGCCCTCCCAATTGCCTTTACCCGCCACGAGTCCGTAATTTTCGTCATGTGAGTCAGTGGAAGCATGGTAGAGCACTCTTGGTCGTGGTGTTGGCGGGGGAGTTGAAATCCCACCATCCCCCGGCTTTTTCGTGTCCTCAGATCTGTTCAGGCCGAAGGCCCCTGTTTTCTTAAGCGACCCCAACCATTAGAACCACATCCCGGAATGGCTCGCACCGTCAGAGTTAGGCCGTCGTTCGACGACCTAACTCTGACGGTCCCCGGATTTCCTGCAGTGTTCGCCACGAGGTGCGCGCGGTAACATTTCGTAGTCCTTCCAAACGGGAACTCAATGAAGCGGACGCCGATTTCACTTCTGTTGTGCATGCTCTTGACCACGCTCGCTGCGCTGGGCACTTACGCGATCGCGCAGAGCGCTCCGCAAAGCGTGACAGGAGCAACGACGCAAAATGCGCCTCAAGGTTTGCCTGAGTCAGTCGGATTCATCTCTAAACAGAACAAATGCGTTGTTCTCATTGTTCTTAAAGCCGGCACCTCAGTGGCAAAGGGAAAGCGCTTTATTGCCGCCGCCGGAAACGGAAGCTCCGGCATTCCAGTTACGCATGAAACGGTGGTCGTTTCCAAACCCAGCGGTGAGTCCGGCGTGCTCGCGCGCGTCGAGGCGAAGCCAGGAGAGGCCGCGTGTCCGCGTGTCAAAGGATTCATCTTGTTCCCGGACGCAAAGGTCAAATCGGCACCGGATGCGGCTGCAGCCCCGACTTCAGCCCCGGCGGCGATTCCAACGGCTGCCGGGGTTCCGCTCGTGACCCCGTCGGCAGCGCCCGCGGCGGGAACACTATCAGGAGCAACATCAGTCGGGGCTACAGTGGCGACGGGGGCGGCGTCCGCAGCCTCTGCAGTGCCCGGAGGCGCGCCATCCTCACTTGTGAATGCCACACCGGCAGCAGCTCCGGCGTTCGAAAAATTGGGTTTGCAGGTCGGACTTGGCTGGCTTACGACGCGGTTTCAAGAAGGCGTGATCTTAGCGCCCGCAGGGCTTTTCACTATGCTGCGCGCAAGCAAAAGCCTGCCGTTCGGAGACAAGCGTCACTTCGACATGGGAGGTCGATTCTCGACTTGGCAGGGTGAAGCGCAATCGAGCGTGGCGGGTGTTCCTTTAGTCACGCGCATGAGTTGGAATCGCGTGGGTATCGACTTCAACGCGCATTGGAGCGTCTCCAACGAAGATCCACTGAGCTTCGGATTTTTTGGCGTTTACGACTACGGCCTTTCGGGCAAGGTCCGTTACTTCGCGCCCGAGGCCGTCACTAAGGACTATCGCATGTCGGCAATGCACCAAGGCAGCCTCGGCACGGCCCTCGAGGCCAAGCCACAAGGCAACGTCTCGCTGCGGGTGGAACTTTCGCTGCTCCTCGGGCGTTTTTCTTACGATTCCGAAAGTGTCTTCGATTCTCGCTCTTACAACGGCGCCAGCGGCACGTTGCTTGCCGGCTTCCTCTGGTGAAGGCGACACTCAAGATATTTTGTTGGCTTTCAGGGAAACCTTCACCTCAAAATTTCAGCGATTGTTTCACCCTGCTCTTCGGTTGGGCAGCGGTTTTTCATCAAGGTCCGGGTTTCCATTCTTGACGCGCTGCTGAAAGTTCGGGTTCGCTTGAACGCTTGATGAAGCCACGCGCGCATTCATTCGCCTTCCCTCTGCGAAAATGGCCCACGAGTCGTCTGGATAAACTCGGAATTCCGCCGTGGTCGACAGGATTCGCGGGTCTTCAGGCTTGGTATAAAGGGCATACATTACCCCTTCAAAACTCAGCAAGTTTGTCTTCCCGATACGCCTTTCGATGCGAGTGCAGATTACCTAACGGAGGTCGTTTGTCTCAGAAATGCTGCGCCAGGCCGGAACTGGCGACGCTGCTTTCTCCGTAAACGCTCGGTCCCACGTTTTTAGGATGAATGTCTCGTTCACATACTTCGTAGCCTGCCCCATGCTTTCAACCGCGTTAAGGCGAAACTCGGGAATCAATCTGTCTTGAAACGTCCTGAATAATCTTTCGACCCTTCCTTTGCTTTCTGGCGAACTCGTATAGACCCACTTTCATCGCGTCGAGATGAACTCGTGATTACCCACCTTTGATGAAGACCTATTTTTCTGACGTCTCTGTTAAGTGACCCAGGCCGGGGAGTAACGCTCGACGTAAGGTGGTCCAAGGATCCTAAGCACGGTTGTGATGAAATTATCGAGCGTTTCGTACTTGAACCACGTTTTATGCGGCTCCCGCACTTTCACGACGTCGAGACCCTCGAATTTCTGATTCACCCAGCGCATCGTTGGAGTCTTGCTGGGCCTGCCTTTCTGATCAGGGACCGTTTCGTTCGTCTCTTCGATTTTCATCCTCAAAGATCGCTGCAGCAGGGAATGCAGAAGCAGGGCAAGCGTCATGACGCACAGCAGCGCGACGACGCGCGAAGGATTTTTGAGGAAGAACGCGTCGCAGAAATACTGCGGGTCTTTGAGGAATCGGAAACCGCGTTCAACGCCCTGCTGCTCTTTGAGTTAGGCGCAAAGAACCTTCTCGGTACTAAGCTCTTCGACGCTCGCGTTCGTCGCAATCACGAAGCAGGCTGATTCCAGCTCTTCCTTTCGGAGAGCCTCTTTGTCTTCCTTGTACGTGACCTCGGCGAGGGAGTACGAATCGATTGTTTCGCCTGTGTGGTCATCTTTGCGCGGACGCCCTGGCCCCCGCTTGGCACTCATCACTGCGTGAGTGAAGGATTCGAAGACGAGGTAACGGGCGTCGTTGAAGGCTGCTCGAACTGCTGAGTCGAGGTCTGGCAGGCAAGCGAAGGACGTTTTGCGCAGAGCGCGCAAGCGCTTCTCGGCGGCCTCGACGTCGTTCTTGAGACGCTTGGGCATGGCTTTCTCGATGCGCGCTTTCGAAGACTCTGTTCGAACGACGATGTAGGACTGCGCGATGTCTCATTTGGTTAGGTCGAAAGCCTGGAACGAAAAGCGTTTATCTGATTGGGACGTCTTCCACAATCCTCGTCCGAGTAGAGCCGATTCGATGCACTTGCCCACTTCGGTGACCGTGTCGGGTACGCGCGTTACCCAGCGTGTGCCCTCGCGCGCGGCGTGCAGGAGAGTGTCCTTCGAGTACAGTTTGCAGTCGGCGTCCAGCAGTTTTGGCATGAGATCGTCGGCGCCTGCGGCAGCAAGACAGCGTTTAAGATTGTCCATCCGCTCGCGCATAACGACCACGTCCGAGGCATTACCTGAGTGGGCCTTGAACAGAAGCGGGACATCTCCATCGCCCGAGACCAACAGTTCGTGCACTACTTGCTTGCAGTGCAAGCGGTAGTCCTTCGAATATCCCTCAGTGAGAAATACCTCGACCATGCCGTCGGCGGCGGAATCGGGGTCAAGCGGGGCGAAGTCCGCACCCTTTGGGTTTCCATCCTCGTCCTCAAAGCGGCCGTGAAAGCTGTGCGTGGTGGTGTCGAGGTGAATCTGCGGAACCGCGACGTTTTGCTGGCGAAAGGCGCGCGCTGCGACTTTGAGGAAGACGCGATCGGGTCCAAGTTCCGCGATGCGATCGAGCGTCCTGCCAAGCTTGTGCTCGTTGAGATGAGCAGGCGTCAGAACAAGATCGGGCTGCGACTTGGAACTGCCAAGCAGGAACTTCAGATCGCGCCGCTTAAAGAACTCGGGGCTCATGTAAAGAGGCTTGGAGGTGAAACCAAGAGCGTTGTGGACCATGGCGAGCACGGTCTGCCCAAAAGACAGCGTTTCGCGCGGGTCAACGCCAGCTAGAGCATCGAGTTCATCCACGAATCCGATCTCGTGCGCCATCACTGCAGGCAGTCCCAGGTGATCGAGCCTGACGGACGAAACAGAAACATCCACGGTGGTCCTCCCCGCACTTGAAGGCAGAAAGTTACCTTGAGACGGGGGCCGGTTCAATGTCCGAGGGAATTTCTACGCCAGCAGCCTGCAGAGCGGCATTCGACGGAGAGCTTATGAAAACTCAAAGTACGGAATGCGGGCATCGATGAAGTCGGCTACCTCTCGTATGACACGAGGCATGCGGACCTTCTTATACGCGTGATTCAAAAGCGCCATCGCGTCTGCTCGACGATCGTGACGACGAACAGGCCATTCGGCGAATGGCGCGAGATGTTCCCGACTGCATCAAGCGTGGTGGCGTTGATGGATCAGCTGACTGAGAACTGCTAGCTTGTGCATATAGTCGGCGACTCGTTCCGGGCTCACATGGCTAAATTGCGCCGTGAGGAGCGCGAAGCAGGGAGGAAATCTAGACGCAAAGGGTAGAACGAAAGCAGCGCCTATGCTGCTCCTATTGCGGCGCCTAGGGCGCCGTTCACGCGCCGGAAAACGGCGCTGTGGGCGCCGCGCTGCGGATAGGTAACGGCGAAAAGCTGCGGAAAGAGGACGGCGTTAAAAGCTAAGGGCTTGTCACCTTGTACACATAGCAACCCTTTCGGTGCAGCCATCCGAGAGAACCGGAGTCGGTAACAGTCACTGGTGTGAGATTCGATATTGTTGTGGTCGCATTTCCCATTTGTCCATAATCTCCATTACCCCAGCACTTGAGGTTGGAAGAATCGTCGGAATTTCGAACCAATGCACAGGTGGTGTGCCCTCCTGCAGACAAAGCAACAACATTGGACAAGGAAGTCACCGCCGTGGGAGCAGTACGCGTCGTTTGGCTACCATCTCCAAGTTGTCCATAACTCACGAGTCCCGGGTTCTCGTTCCGGTCGGCGCGCCCGGCCTGACGTAGCTTGAAATTCCCTGCAACACCGACCGGAACGAGAACCCGGAGCGTTTTTTGTCTTTTTCCCATTTGATCGAAGAAGGTCCTCACTGTTTCGTTGCGTCGCCAAACGTACAACGTCACAAGAGGACCCCATGCCTTGGATACGCCTTTTTCCCGTTCTCGCGCAACTACGCCCTCTGTTCCCCAGAAAGGTGACTTTTTTCGTCTTCGTGACCGCGGTCATTGGCCTCATGGTGCGAGGCGACCTGCGCGGCGTCACAAGCATCATCCGTGCGCTCGACCTCAATCCGGCCTTCTACAAGTCACTGCTCCGGCTCTTTCGCGTTCCAATCGACCCTGGGCGCCTGGCAGACGCGTGGACACGCATCGTGTTCAAGATCTTTTCGGGCCACCTTGTCCACGTCAATGGAAGAGTGGTTCTCCTCGTCGACGGCCTCAAGGTTCCGAAGGAGGGCAAACGCATGCCCGGTGTGAAATCCCTTCACCAAGAGTCCGAGAACAACACAAAGCCTTCATTCATCATGGGCCACATGTTCCAGTCGGTCGCGCTCCTGGTGGAAGGTATTGGTCGCAGGTTCGCTGTGCCGCTTTCCTCGCGCATCCATGAGGGCATTAAAGCCAGCAACAGAGAAAGCAAAACTCTTGTCGACAAGTTGGGTCTGGAGGTCTGCTTGTTGCCCATTCAGGAACCCTTCCTTGTTCTCGCAGACTCGTACTACTGCGCGGCGGACTTCGTCGGCCTTGTCCTCTCCCAAGGCGGACACGTTATCACCGTCGCCAGATCCAATGCCGTCGCCTTCCAAAGGCCCGAAATCAAGCTTCGTGGACCGGGCCGAAAGCCCGTCTACGGTACCAAAGTGAAGCTCGCCTCCCTGTTCGACGCTGCCCTCACCTTGAGCGCCGTCATGGCCTACGGCCAGGAACCCACCGAGGTGCGGTACTGGACGCGTGACCTTATTTGGAAAGGAACGGGTAAGCTTGTGCGTTACGTCGGCGCGATATTCCCAAACGGCAAGCGTGCCATACTCATGTGCACCGACATCGACCTTTCTCCCGAGGCCATCATAGAAGCTTACGCCGCTCGCATGCGCATCGAGCAGGGGTTCAAAGTCTTGCTGCACAATGTAGGCGCGTACGCCTATCACTTCTGGACGAAGGCGATGAAGAAGATCAGGCGACGCAGCAAAGGGCAATTTGTACACCACGAATCCGAGGAAATACGCGCGAAGATTTTGGAAACTTTCGGCGCCTTCGAGATTTTCGTCGGGTGTGGCCTCATCGCTCAAGGGCTTCTTCAGTACCTCGCCGTCGCGTTTCCCGCCGAAGTTAAGGCCCTGCGCGGCAAGTGGTATCGGAGCCAGCTCGCCACCGCGAGTCCGACAGAAGAAATCGTACAAGACGCTCTGCGCCATGGACTTCATCAATTACACAAGGGTGACCACGGACTGCCAAACTACGCGAAATTCCTGGCCTCAAAAATGTCGGATCGCCCATGGCTTGATGAAGAACGCATCAAATTCGCGTCAGGCTGACGCTTTCTGTAACGAAACGAGTCGCGCGTTTGACCCGGCTCGGGGCGGCTTGCCGCACCGGGACGGGGAGAAACGCGGGACTCGTGAGTTC
>JADCJN010000062.1 GCA_020247005.1 Silvanigrellales bacterium | reverse complement strand
CACCTAGAATTCCTACGCTCATGAAGTACGACACAAAAGGGGTGAAAGAATCGCTGGAGAGTAAAAGGGGGGAAAAAGTCGCTGGTTAATTACAGGGGCTCAAGTGAACTTTCATTCGAACCGATACACTCCCCTGCCTAAGAAACTGTAGGCAATTGCTCTTGGGAGGTGTGGAAGAAATCTTGGCTCAAAGTGCTGATGTGCGTCGCTGTGTCGGGAATGTCCATTTTTGCAGGGTGCAACAACCCGAAAGAAGAAGAACAGGGCGGATCCGAATCGCAATTTTTTTTCAAAACACAAACGGCCACAAAGAAACGTACTGCGACCGCGACAGACTCACTGCGTGCTTTCGCTCCAAAGGCGGATTTACTCCGTGTTTGAACCTCTATTGTGGTGTCGAGCATCCGCAAAACTCAACCCGAGAACAAGCTCGGGGGCACATTTGTAAAGTAGACGTGCTTGACCACTGTTACAACAAAATTGGTGACGGTGGGGCATGCGTCACGAAAGAAGGCACGTGTAGCCCAAAGAACGCCATTGTGGGAACAGGCGACAATCTTAATACGGCAAGGCAAGGAGCCGTGCAGGTGGCGAAGAATGCGGGCGCTGCCACACAAGAGTTCTTCGATGAAAACACGCGGATCAGAGACGGTTACTTTGATGCGGCAGCCGACCTTGCCTATCAAGCTCAGCTCTGGGCCAAGGGGCAATACAAACTCGAACCCGGATACAGTCGCTGCGACAAGGCGAAGCTCTACGCCTGTGGCGTGGCCAAGCAGAGGGGCGCAATGTGTGCCACTGACCCAAGTATCTGCGGCGGAGAAGGATCCCCTGGATCACTTGTTTGCCACGATATCAAACTCAGAAACTGTTTCGCAACAACGGGATTCAACGGCGGCGGTGCCTGCGTGAACGTGCCTCAAGTTTGCAAGGACACTCGGCCTGGCGCCGCTCAGTAACGACCATGAGAGCAGGCTCTCGCCTCTGCGGCTTGAGTCGTCAGCACTTTGCACGCGACGAAGTAAACCGCCCACAGGTATGGTCAAGGCCAACCCGTGGGCGGTTTACTCCGTCTTCAACGTGCGTTTTTTAACTTGAGCTTAAATTCACAAAATTTCAGCCGACCCCTTCCTTTAAGGCAGCGAGAAGCGAACGGCGAAACGGGGTGAGTTCCTATGCTTACACAAAAGAATTTCAGCGGAAAAAGCTCACTCATGCTCATTCTTCTGGGCACTTCAGGCTTCTTTGCGGCATGCAAGTCGGAGTCTGGTGGAGCGGAAACGGCCTCCACGGCAGCACACACCCCACCCGAGTGGTGCAAAAATAGAAATGGCTATTCCGTTTGTGAAAAATACGCGAGCCATGATTTTTGCATCAAGAAATATTGTGTTGAGGGGCAGAGCCTGCCTGGCGAGGCTTCATCGCAAAGCGGAGTCCAGTCGTCTCCGGAAGGCGACTTCAAGATCATGAAGAAAGACGGCGGATTCACGAAAGAATACATCAACGGCAAACGCCAGGGCGAGATTCAGTTCCATTCCAACGGCAGCATTTCTATTTTGCGAAAAAGCGATGCCACACTGGCACGGGAACAAGCCGAGCGCAGGGAACAAGAGAAGCGAGCCAGCGAAGCCATCCAAAGAATGCGAAGGGCGGTTGAGACCTCCAAAGGACCCATGTGCATGGTCAAAGTCGCAATACCCCGCTTGGGCATACCTCAATATGGCGAGGTTCCCTGCGAAGCCTGCCCCGGCCCCGCAGACGAAAATTGGGGATGCGCTCCCATTGGTTCCTACCCTTAAACCAACCTCATTAAAGAAACGCGTTCACTTTTCCGATACCACTCCTATCTGAACACGTTTCAGCATGAGGGCATCCAAATGAAACGAATGGCAACCTCTTCGCGCACCAAAAGTTTCCTTTCCACTCCACTCGCCCTGGGCGCCAGCGTGTGGCTTGCGGCCTGCCAAGGGCAAAAATTTTCGGGCAAAAACGGACAAGCGGCCGCGCCTGCGCCCACCCAAGCTGCACAGGCACCCAAAACAACGCCCACGCAACCCGGGGTGGGCACAACAGTGAACGACACGTGGAGTTCGTCCGAGGACGCGGGGGCCGAAGGAACGCCAGCCCCCGGCATGGAAGGCTCGCCGAAGCCTGCTTCGGCCACGGCGACAGCTTCCGCAGGCACCAGCACCACCGTGACGACTGGAGCCACAGGTGTGAGCATTGTTTCTGGCATAGACGCCGAAGCCATTCGGAAATGCCTCAACCTTTGGGGCACCCACCCTTTTAAGAACGTGACCCAACAGAACTTCAAGCAAATGGCACCAAACGTGGCGCTGTTTGGCATCGAAATCAATCCGGTTGAAGACTTCGACGACACGAGCTTCGACAAGCTCGTGCTTATTGATGTCTCGTTTAAAATCGCCTCCACCGTGAACATGAAACTCATGAACCCGAAGGGCTGGTATTGCGTAAAGGCCGACATCTCGTCGGGCGTGGAAGGCATCCCGAACACCACGAACGTGAGCCTGGCCTGCAGCGCCAAACTCGCCAAAAACGACCTGAGCATAGGCGTCAATTCGCAAACCGGTGGCGTCACCGTGGGTTCGCAGTCGCTGGGTCAGCTTGGCATTGCCATCGACTCCACAGTCACGCTCACAAGAAAAAACAAGAACGGAACCGCCTGCGCAAACTGAATGCGGCGCCGCGTCTCGCTTCTTAAACCGAGAGACCTGTTTCGCGAAGGACGTCGTTGAGCGACACCTTCGCGTCGGTTTTTTCCGAGCGGTAGGAAATGATATAGGCGCACTGCAGTTGCACTTCTCCGCCCGGAAACACTTTCGGGCGCGTTCCTGGCGCAACAACAGCTCCAGGAGGCACGTAACCACGGTGTTCCGTGCGCGACGCCGACGTCACGTCGATAATGGGGGTGCTCGCCGTAATGCAAACGTTTGCTCCCAGCACGGCACGTGGCCCCACCACGGCGCCTTCCACCACAATGGCGCGGCTTCCCACAAACGCATCGTCTCCGACCATCACGGGGCGGGCACCTGCGGGTTCCAACACGCCGCCGATGCCAACCCCTCCTGCCAGGTGAACATTTCTTCCAATTTGCGCACAACTTCCCACGGTGGCCCAGGTGTCGACCATGGTGCCCGCTCCCACATGCGCACCCACGTTCACGTAACCAGGCATCACAATGCAGCCCTTCGCCACATGCGCCCCTTCCCGCACGACGCCCGGCGGCACGACACGCACCCCGCGGGCTCCCAGGTCAGTGCGCGTGTCGAGCTTGTCAAAGTAGGCAAGATGCCCACCGTGCACGCGGCCTTGGTCGAAGCCCCCGGAGGCTTCGGCTGCCACACGTCCTCCCGAGGTTTCGCCCACCGCTTTGGCCACGCGCCAACGCAACGCCAAAAGCACCGCGTGCTTCACCCACGCATGCACTTCCCACTCCCGAAGATCTCCCACCAAGCCAAAGCTTGGCGCCTCCTCACCCGAAGCCAACGGCGCCAAAAAGGGGCCCGTGCCTTTCGGGCTCGCTACGCGCAGGCGCCCCCATTCCAGCGCACGCAAACACGCCACGATGCTTTCTTGCACTTCAAAGGTTTCCAAAAGCCCCGGGTTTGCGCTGGCACGCAAAATGCGCTCCGCATGGACATCGAGCGTTTCAGGCGCAAGGAGGGCAGTAAATTTCGAGCTCTGTTCGGGCGACAACACCATGTTTGAAAAACCTCTGTGGAAAAATCGAGAAAGAGAATCCCAAAAAAGAAAAGGGATCGCCGCAAGGACGCTACACGCTTGCGCCGCTGGAAGGGCATCCCGAGGAAATCCAGTCGTGCCAAAGAGCGAGGCAACGGGAAAGATCCTCGGCCGTAGGCACGAGTGCGAGTCGAAAAAAGTCGGCGCAGGAACGCCCCAGGGCGTCGCCAGGGGTCGCCACAATGCCGGTGGCTTCTGCCAGAGCGGAAACGTACGCTTCTCCGCTCGCAAACGGAGAAGGCGCCTTCACCCACACATAAAAAGTGGCATTCGAGGGCACCACCGAAAACCCATGCACACTGAGAAAGGCGTCCACAAGCCCACGCTTTCGCGCAAACACGGCGTTGCGTTCCACCGCATGGGCATCATCGTTCCAGGCCGCCATGGCCGCAGCCTGCACGAACGAGGGCGTTCCCAGCCCCACATGTGGGCGCATTTTGCCAAACAAGCTGACAAGGCGAGGGCAACCTGCCACAAAACCACTGCGGTATCCTGTCATGCCGCTGCGTTTGGAAAGCGAAAAAAAGGCGAGGACGTTTCGAAAACCTTCGGCCTTCGACACCTCGAGAAACGAAACAGGCGCCTCCGTCCCCGGAAAATACATGTCGACGTAGCATTCGTCGGAAAGCAGCACGATGTTGTTGGCAAGAGCCCAGGCGTAAATCTTCTCGGCCTGGGCACGCGGCAGCACGCCCCCCGTGGGGTTGTGCGGGTAACTCACCCAGCAAGCCGCCACCTGCGAAAGCAGCGGTGCGGGCACGTCTTCCGGGTCGAACACGTAGCCACGCTCAGGCCTCAGGGGCACCTCGAACTCCACCCCACCCGCCAGCAGCGTGGCGCTGCGGTACACGGGAAAACCAGGGTCGGGCGCCACCACCACACGCCGCGCAGACGCCGCGTTGAGCAGGGTCTGCGGCGCATGGAAAATAGCCTCCTTGCTGCCGTTGGTGGACAAGATGCAGGCCGGGTCCAGCGTGACACCGAAACGCCGCGCGGCCCAACCCGCGCAGGCCTGACGGAATGGCAGCGAGCCCTGGCTCGAAGGGTACTGGCTCACCTTGGGAACGGCGTCGATAAGCGCCTGCCGAATGAAGGCAGGGGTTTCTTCCAGAGGATCGCCCAGACCAAAGTCGAAAACCTCCCTTCCTTGCGCGCGCAAAGCCGCCTTACGTGTTTCGTTTCGAAGCAGGGAATAGGCTGAAAGGTGCTCGAGCCAAGCATTGCTGGCAGCAGCAAGGTGCGAGGTTGAAGCCGTCGGATGGGCGGACGACATGGAGAAACTCCTGCGAGACGAGGAAGCCACCGCTCGACGTTTGCACGCGGCGGCTCACAGAAAGCCCGTTCTCGGAAAAGAAACCTATCAACCCGTGCTGTTCTCGGCAAGAACGGAGGTCACGTCTTGGGTTGGTGAATACGATCGTGAAAAAATCCACGCCGCGGCCACCCAAGCCACCAGGGCAAGCAACGCATTTCCGAGAAAAAGGCTTTCGGGAGGCACATTAGATGGTGAAAAAAGCGCCAATATCACGTAGAAAGAAAGGAACGCGCCCACGGATGTGACGCCCGCTCGCCACACCACCGACGTGGCACGAAACGAGGCGAACCCAAGAATGACAGCCGACAAAAAGAAATAGACGCTATGGCCCAATGTGATGCGGGGGTCAGCGTCACTTTGGAAAGAGGTGAGTAAGAGCCCTATGCGTTCGAGCGGATTGAATTCGCCCGAAAACGTGTTCACATAACCAACGTAAGGAACGAGTCCTGAAAGGTGGAGCAACCAGTCGACAAGGGGCGCAAGCGGCGGCAGCAATGAAACAAGCGCTAAGGGCTTCCACCAATTTTGTGGCAATTTCGCAGAACCAAAACACGTCCAAATGAAAAGTAAGGCTCCGGCTAAAGCATTGAACGCAAGCGTATTTCCCAAACCAAGTGCTATAGAATAGGCAACAACCAAAAACTCACCTGTGTGCATTCCATACAGCCATCCCACGGCCGTAGACACCGCGAAATGAAGTGCGCTTCCCAAAACAAAAGATCCGCCCAGCACAGCAAGAAGACGCATCCATTCGTATTTTCGAACTACAATCCCTAGGGTCATGAGGCCCTCGACGTGCGCGCGAGGCGCTCATAGGTGGCCGTCTGGATCCGTAAGATAACCTGCACAATGTCCTTGCCGTCGGCGACTTTGGAAAAAATTTCGTTTTCCCACCAATTCATATCGTTCTCCTTGTTCCCGCTCAGGGAGACGCGAACTTGTCCAAGACCTCGTAAGGTTTTCGCGATGCCGACACGAACCAAACGAGCCTCGCGCAAAGCGAGAGGATCGATGATGCACAAACGAAGAGCAAACCTCAGAAACGCCAAAAAATGGGAGGCCTCATCGCGATGCAGTTCCTTTAAGGCTGTCAGCAAGGTGCCACCAGGGACTCGCCGAACCCACGCGCGGTACCACACCATACTCGCGACCTCTGAATAAAGCAGGAAGAACAAAGTTCTTTCGAACGACTGCGCTGCAGGAATGGGTTCCAAGACGCCAAAATGCGGCGTTTCCACCTGCACAGACACGCCTCCTGGCGAATTCGTTTTCAGGGGCGCCGACAAGAAAACACACCGAGCCTGCGCAGCCCTGAAAAAGGCCACATGATTTTCCTCTTCCGCAGCCCAACCTTCAAGCCAAGCAAGGAATTCGGTCAACAATTTGTGTCGAGAATCTCTGTTTCTTTCGTTTGCGTCGTCGCTGTCGGCAAGCAAACAGACGATCTGTTTTTGCAAGTGTTTTAATGCCGGCCCCGTGGAAAGTTCAGACTCCGCTGCGAAAAGAAAATAAGGAGCCCAAGGCAGCGACTCCAAACCCAGTGCACCCCCCAGCAAAAGGCCATTCCACCGACAGGTTGTCATGTTCCCCCCTCCTGCTTTGCGCCTGACTTCAGGAGGCTCTGTGCTGGACGCAAAGGCACGTACTCTTTCAACGAGCCGTGCTTTGGCTTTTGTTTCGCGCCCAAACAAAGTTTTGTACGAAACAGACAGGCTGGAATCGAAGATGAGTTCGTTGCGAGAAGGCGGGCAAGAAAATGACCGACACCCGTGCGAGTGGAGGCCTTGTCTTGCGGAAGCAAAGAGGATTCGAAAAAAACAACCCTTGAAGGTTTCCGGCAACGAAACACATCAGGAGTCCAAAAGTCACGTTCGAGCATGTCGGCAGCGCAGTGTGCCCCGGGGGGAGCGGAAACGACCTGGCAAAGAGCTCTGCAATTTTGCGCACCTTTGCACGCGCCTATGGCCTGAAGTCCAAGAAAATCTTTTGCCCGCGGAGGACACAAGTTCTTCACCTCCTTGGCTTCCACAAAGCACTGGGGGGTGCCTTGAGGGTTGATGACAAGGGCGGCCGCACCGGACACGGAACACGTCACAGGCATGGCCTCTAACAACGCCTCGACCGCCACAACAACGGGGCCTTTGCCATGCCGCACGCGACGGTCGTGAAGTGTGATTTCTCGAGAAGAAAAAAGGCTTCTTTGAACATTTCGCGATAAGATGGCGTAGGAAACGCGCAGTGTTTGCGCACGCCCACACACCGAAGCACCGCCCAAGCAAACGGGTTCGACCGCCGTGAACACCTGGTAACGGCAACCCGCCCCCACGCACGGTCGCCACTGCTCGGTGAATCCAAACCGCGCCGCACGGCCATTGAGTTTCTTTTCCACGAGAGCATTGGAAACAGCAGTTCCGGAGGGCAACGCCACACCTTCCGTAGCAAGTGAGCCATCGCCAAAACGCAGACTCACTGGCATGAGGGTGCCATCTTTCGGAACCACACAGTCTTTTTCCTGCACCGCGAATTGCCACAGGCAGGCCTGCAAGCGGGCGTTTCGAGGGTCGTCTAATGAGCCCGAGAGGCGCCAAGTTGCCATGGCCAAGAGCTGAGTCCGCAGCCACGCTTCGAACAGGGCATCGTCCACAGACGCTTTGCGCGTGCATGCACCAAGCGCCACCACACCCGCGAGAAGCCACGCGAGTCTCCACCCCCGACACGCCATCGCGTCAATTCCAGCGCGCGTTTGTGGCATAGGAACACTGCGCCACAATGTCATCGCACCACCATTGGCCTACCCATCCGCAGGTCGCGCAGCAACGAGGGCCTCTGTAGTATTCCCCGATTTTTATAGAGCCCGCCGGACAGCCCGGCGAGTAGCCAGGCGGTTTGTTTCCGCTTCCATACGCGCAACCCGCCATGTTGTGACCGCACTGTGGGCCAGCCACCTCGAAAGGAGGACTTGAAGGCGTCAACATCGTCGCGCAATTGGGAGCACCCGCCCCGTTGTAACCCACCAAATAGGTGTTCACTGGGCACCCCGTCCCGACATGGGAGACATTGCAAACAGGGTTTCCTGCCCCATCGAATCGAACAAGAACCTGCCCGTTGGGGCACCCTTGGTTCACAACACGTGGAGCCACGCAGTCGAGCGTGCCGTTGGGCAGCACGCCGCGCAGTGTGAGAGGGGCGCCGCCTGGGCCATTCGGGCACGATTCGCCTTGGAGGGGCTTTCGGCAATTGGGCGTTCCGTCAGGGTTCATGGAAACAAACATCCAGCCTTGCATGCCTGCGGCGGCGCAGGGGTTGTCGACACGGCCACACAAAGGGTTGCCCCCAACGTCGAAACCCTGGAAGGCAAGACCCGTTGGGCAGGTAAAAACGGTGGGCCTTGAAAACTCCGAAACCACCACCCGAATGGCGTCGACCCTATTCTTGGCCTGCCCGTTTTGATCCACCATGTTGCTGGTGATGGGGAACCGCATGTTGCGAACAAAACTACGCCCCGTGTTGAGTTGGCGAATCACATAAAAGAGCTCGACACTTTGAGGAGCGGAACAAGTCGCCGCCGGCACGGCGCCTGCCACGGCTGCAGGGCACACAGCGCGAAAGGCGGTGGTGACCTCCACTTCGCAGCGAGGGTCGGCAGCTGCCACCTGCGCCGCGGGGCAGGTTTGCCCCTCCGCGGTGAGCACCCTGCGGGCCGCGGTTTGAGCTTGGCCACTTAAAACCCCCGTGCCCCCCGAAAGGGTCACCGAAGGGGGTGAAACGAGGACGAAGGGGTAGTAGGTGTCGGCAAGAGTCTGATTGCAGACTGCGCCTGCGATTCTTCCAAAGCACTGAGCGAACCCTCCGTTTCCGGCTGCACCTAAGGAAGCCGACAGGTTCCTGGGGTTTCGAAGGTCGGCTTCCATAGAACGCTTTAAGCCAGAAACAAGGTTCGCAAGCTCCAAGCTCTCACTCGTGCGCGAATAATGGCGAAACGTAGATACCGACGCGGCCGTCACGAGCCCAAGAATTGTGGTTGAAACCATGAGCTCCACAAGACTCACGCCACGCTGGCTTGGAGCACTGCGCGAGCACGCACGTTGGTTCCAAAGGAACTCCTTCAGGCGTGCGAAAAAGCCGAAAAATAAAGTCATGATGAAGCGAACCCCTCAACACCACGGAGAGTGGGAAAAGATTGCCTCATGTTACGATACGTCAACCAATTTCAACGCAATGCGCGTCGGAAAATTGTCGATGTTTGCGCGACCTGCGATAGCAGACGCCTACCTCTGCAAATTGACATCCCGTCCCCAGAAGGTCGTTTGAACGTTCCGGCAAATCGCGTTGCCCGCTCCATCAAATGCCACCAAAACCGCGGGATTGGGGCACCAGGCACCCACATGGCTGCGCACACACACAGGCGAGCCATCGGCCTGATAGCGCACTGCAACCAGACCGTCGCCACACCCCGCCGAAGCGAATTTCGCATGCCGACAATCCAAAGCGCCCGAAGGGAGGACTCCAAACAAAACCTGGAGTCCTCCGCACGCCTCGCCTTGAAGGGGTCGCCTGCATTCAAACTCGCCTTGTGGCGTCCGCGAAGGAATGAGTCTTCCTGCCGCCACGTTCGCCGAAGTGGCACAGGGGTTCGCCGTGTAGTCGCACACGGGGAATCCATTCGCGTCCATGCCGGCGGCAACAGTGCCCGTAGGGCAGCGTCTTTCTCCATTGGAGGCAATTTCATCGGCCGACAACAACACTTCATTCGAGCGGAAAGAAGACCCGCCCAGTGCGGAAGGGCTTCCCAACGAGGCATTGTGCTCACTCGCAAGGGGAACCGCATTCGCAAGGGAGCTGTTGCTCACCCGCTCACCCACCGCTGCGAACACCTGAATGTACTCGGCTTTGTCGCAGACTGGGGTGCGAGGCAAGGTGCGGTTCGGAAGTCCCGTCACAGGGTG
>JADCJN010000061.1 GCA_020247005.1 Silvanigrellales bacterium | reverse complement strand
GTCGGATCGCCCATGGCTTGATGAAGAACGCATCAAATTCGCGTCAGGCTGACGCTTTCTGTAACGAAACGAGTCGCGCGTTTGACCCGGCTCGGGGCGGCTTGCCGCACCGGGACGGGGAGAAACGCGGGACTCGTGAGATTTTTTGATGCGCTCGATTTCGGGAGGTGAAATAACAAAAGGAGCTTATGACATCGCCCCCACCCTCACAAAGGAACAGCTTTTAAGCCCCCTGGTGCCGGCTCTGATGGTGCGGGGCCTGCGGCTTTCGTGTGTGAGCACCCACTATGCGCCGCTGTGGAAAGAGGTGTTTGAGCCTGGCATGAAGGCGTTTGAGGTGAATTCCGCCTTTGCACCCACGTTGCCGTACGGGCGCCTAACAGGCGTGTGGCAGCGCAACACCTGCCTGCGCGAGTGGAAGCAGCGCGAGCAGGCGCTGTGTGAAATTGATGCCTTGGTGGCGTTGCTTTTTGGGTTTTCGAAAGAAACGCTGGTGAATTTGTACCGCTCTCAATTTGGCGTGTTGCAAAAAAATCTGCAGGACTTGGAGCGCTCAAGCAAACGCGACGAAAACCATTTCCCCCGTGCTGCGCAAATGGCCGAGGCCTACGACGCCTTTGAAAAGGCACTGCGGGCTTTGTCAGCGAAGCCTGGAAGGGCCGCATAAATGGTGGCGCACGCAGGGTTGCTTCCTGCCAGGCTGGCACTCGACTGCAAACAAGAGGCCGAGGCGCTGGTGCGCGCCTTGGTGTCGGCCCGCAGGGCCGAAGCCTCAGCCGAAATGCTCAGGTGTTTGCTGGAAGACGAGCCTATTTTAAAAGGGCCGTTTGTGGTGCTGGGGCTTCCCTTTGCAAGCCCAAAAGAAACGCCCTGGCCTTTGGCCCCGGAGCTTGCGCAAAAGTTCCCTCCGTATGCCCACCAGCTCCAAGCCTTTGAACGGCTCAAGGGCCCGACTCCTTCGAACACGCTTGTGACCACCGGCACGGGCAGTGGCAAAACCGAATGCTTTTTGCTCCCCATTTTGGACTATGTTTTCCAGTGCAAAAAAGAGCGCAAAGGGCAGGGCGTGAAGGCCCTCCTGTTGTACCCCATGAATGCCCTGATAGACGACCAAAGCGAGCGCCTTGCAGGGCTTGTGCACCGCCTTAACGAGCATCTTCCCGAAGGGCAAGGCATTCGGGTGGGCCGTTACACGGGCGATCAGGGTTTCCAGGCGCACATGAGCAAACATAAGGTTATCGACAAGCGGGAGGCTCTTTGCCTGGAGCCTCCCGACATTGTGCTCACCAACACGCGCATGCTCGATTTTATGCTTTTTCGGCCAGAAGAGCAGGCGTTTTGGGACGGCGCCACCAAAGAGGTGTTCCGCTACCTGGTGCTCGACGAGTTGCACACCTTCGAGGGCGCCCAAGGGGCCGATGTGGCCTGCTTGCTGCGTCGGTTTCGCCTGAAGCTCGAAGGTGCGGCGTTCGCCTGTGTGGGCACCTCTGCCACCGTCGGCAGCAAGGACAGCGAACAACAGCTGTGTGCCTTTGCCGAAACCCTTTTTGGCGATGCCTTCAACGTGAACTCCGTTGTTTTGGAACAGCGCGAGCAGCTCGATGCCCTGTTTCCTTTGGCCGAAAGCCAGCCCCTGCCAGTTTCCAGCTCCCCAAGCCCTGCCTTGGAAGAGGCGCTGCGCGCGCTGGCTTCAGGCGAGGTGCAAAGCCATGCTGCTTACTTAAAGGCGCTGTGCGAAGCGTGGCAGGCTCCGCTCGACCCTGTGGAGCGAGGCCAGTGGATGCAAAGGCACAGCCTTGCGCGCACGTTGGTTGAAAAAGCCCTGGGGCACCGTGGGGTGTCGCTTGCCGAGCTTGCAAAGCACTGCGGCCTTTCGGAAGGCCTGGTGGCCGAGTTTCTCGATTTGCTCGCGTCTTCGAGGCGTGCCATTGGCCCCGATGCCTTTGGGCCCCTTGTGTTTATGCAAACCCAGCTTTGGGTGGGCGACAGTGGCGCATTGGTGCGCAAGCTTACTCCGGGGGGTGGTTTTTTAAGTTCCTTCGAGCGCGATGCGGAGGCCCTGCGAAGATGCCTGCCCGCCATTTTTTGCAACGAGTGTGGCGCGGCTGGTTGGGCTGCGGACACGAGGCCCTTGCGTGGCAAAAAAAGAGAATGGGCCGTGAGTTCGCAAGTGCGTGCTTCGTTTAAAGCGCATGCCAAGGGCAGCGCAACCTACCTCTTCAACGTTCCTGAAGCCCCCTCTGAGCATACACTTGTGCATTACGATGCGGCCTCTGGCGTGTTGCGTGGTGCGTCCGAGCAGGAGGCCAAAGAAGGTGCAGGCTCGCAAAATTACTTTGTTGCCGTGGCCCCGCGCAACCGCGAAAGCCAGAAGGGAACAGCGAAGGGAAGCCTGCAAGCGGCGCACAAAACCGAACACCTCAACGACTATTTGGGCGTCACTTCTGAACTCAATGGGCAATGCCCCGCATGCGAGGCCTCCCTCACTGTGCGCACAACCGGCGTGAGCCAAACGCTGTTGGGTTCCGTGCTCGTGCAGTTTTTCCTTTCTCACGGCGCAAACCCGAACGACAAAAAATGCCTTGTGTTTGGCGACAGCGTTCAAGACGCAGCCCACATGGCGGGGTTTTTGGGAGCGCGCGCGTTTCGCTTCAACTGGCGCCGGCAGTTGGTTCGTTTCTTTGAAGGGGCGAGCGCGGCAAGCGGCTCTGCCCAGGCTTCTGTCGACGCGTCAGCCCTGAGCGCAGCCCTCCTTCGCAATGTGGAGACGCTGTGGGCGAAGGCCAACGACGCCCCACGCGACGAGGAAAAACGACAGCACCGAAAAGAGCTCTTTGCTTGGTTGCCTAAAGACCTTTGGGAACTTTGGAAGGGCAGTGGCCTCAAGGCCCCTTTGCAAGAGCCCGGGTGCTTGGAAGAGCTCAAAACCCGACTCCTGTTTGAAACCTGGTCGGAGCTCTGTACGGCTCGGGGCCTCGGTTGGAGCTTGCGCAAGGCGGGGCTGTTGTCGTGGGAGCCTAAGCTCGAAACACTCGATGCCTGGTGTCAGCTTCTGGCGCAGGTGGCCGAGGCCCAAGGCCAACTGCCGGAGCTTGCGGCCTTGCGCAACCCCGGTTCGCCGGAAACCCGTGCCTTTGTGTACGGGTTGCTGGAGCGGTTGGTGAGCAAGGGATGCGTTTTTGTTCCGGAGCTCAAAGACGCCTACGAAAGGACAGGCGAGCTGAACCTGTATGTGTTTCGGCAAAAGAACCCCACCTTTGATGCCGTGTTTCCCACGTCGTCGGCGCAGCCCCAAACCTTGTTGCTGCAAAGCTCGGAAGACTCTTCTTCCAAACAAAAAAAATCGAAGCCAACGCTTATTGGAAAAAGTGCCGAGGGCACCTGGTTTCAAAAATGGACCAAGAAGTTCTTACACACCGACACCGAGCAAAGTGCCGATGCCGAGCAAAAGGCCAATGTTGGCAAAAAGGCGGCGTGTTTGGCGAGTGCCCTTTTGGTGCAGCTTTTTAAGGAAGCAGCGCGGCATCCTAAAGCCACGGCGCTGCGTGTGCGTTCTGAGCGGCACGACAACGAGTTTGTGCTTGAGCCCACGGCATTGGAAGTCACCCGCCCGCACTTTGGCACACTGGTGTGTGGCACGTGCCGCCATGTGGCGAGGATGCCCGCCAACACGAGGGTTTTGGAGCAACCTTGCACCATGGCGCGGTGCCAGGGCCGCATGACACTCGCGGGGGCAAACGACGCGGGCGATGCGTCGCCCACAGCCTCCTTTGAGCGCTACCTGCAAAGCTCGCTTCGGAGGCGACCGGAAGCCACCTTTTCCCATGCCCACACCGGGGCTCTGAGCGGCCGCGACCGGAACCGCGTGGAGCAGGCATTTAAGCTCGGCCTTGTGCCAGGCCAAAGTTTAGGGTCCAACGAACGGTACGCCGACCATCCCATCAACGTATTGGCGTGCACGCCCACCTTGGAAATGGGAATTGACATTGGCACCCTCAGTGGCGTGTTTTTGCGGGGCCTTCCGGCCACGCTTGCCGGCGTGGTGCAGCGCCTCGGGCGCGCAGGGCGCTCGTCGGGCAACGCCTTCAACGTGGTGCTTTTCAAACGCACCCCCCACGACAGGCATTTTTGGAAAAACCCTCCTCTCATTTTGCAAGGCAAAGTGGATGTTCCGGGCTGTGAGTTTCGCACCGTCGAGTTTTTGCGCCGGCAGTTTCACGCGTATGTGTTCGACCTTTTTGCAACCCACGCCCCTCAGCTTTCCATTCCAAAAGTGGCGGATTTAAAAACAGGTGTTTCGTTCCATCAGATGCCCTACTGCGTTTCCTTGCAGTCGTTTTTGCAGGCCCTGGATGCCGAGGCTTGTGTGCAGAGCTTTCTGGAGGCCATGTTTCCAGAATCGCAAAAGGCATCGTTGGAGTTCACCGAAATAAAGCAAGCCCTTGTAGACGACCTGTGCTCGGGGACCTTTCAACAAAACGTGTTTCGGGTTCTGGAAGGCATGCAGGAACGACACAACCGGGAGTCTGAACTCGCCTCAAAAGAAGCCACAGAAATTGAAAACACCCGAGCGGCCAAGCAAGGCGACGCCCTCCCTTCTGAAAGAGAGCAAGAGCTGCAGTCGGAGCGCAGGCGCAGGCAAAAGATATGGATTCAGCGCCAGAGGCAAAACAGGGAGTATTTGCTCACGCTGCTGGCCGAAGAGGGCATCCTGCCCAACTACGCCTTTCCCTCCGAGGGCGTGAACCTCACGGCCACCATTGAGCCTGTTCAACGGAACAGGGAGGCCTTTGGCAGTGCCCTGTCTTTGCCCCGAAAAAAACGCCGCATTGAAGCCGTGGCCTCGAGGCCACTGCCCGCTGCCCTCAAAGATTTTGCGCCGGGCGCCTCGTTTTACATGGATGGCTACAAGGTGCCCATCACGCGCTATGGCGTTGGGGGTGTGCAAGGGGCGCTCGCTCCCGTGTTGGAGCGTGTGGTGCTGTGTGATGCGTGTGGTTCGGCGCATTTCCCGCTTCATGGCACGCCAGGCGACAAAATGGCTTGCGTGTATTGCGGCGCACCAGAACAGGTGCTGCGAGAGGCCTTGAGGCCAAAAGAGGTTGTGGGCCAAGGGCGGTTTCAATGCGCACAAATTCGCGACGACGAAGACGAGCGGCAAAGGCCTCAAGTGCTTTTGAAAACCTATGTGAGTTTTCGGGGCGAGAGCCATCCCAATGCACCTGCGGTTCAGACGTGGGCAAGCCAAGAAGCCAGGGTGGGCATCGAGGTGCGCAGGCGTGCCACCATCACCACAGCGGTTTTGGGCAAGCAAGACGACTTTGGCCTTCAAGACTTTC
>JADCJN010000060.1 GCA_020247005.1 Silvanigrellales bacterium | reverse complement strand
GCCCTGTTGTTGGCCGCCCTGTTGTTGGCCGCCCTGTTGTTGGCCGCCCTGTTGTTGGCCGCCCTGTTGTTGGCCGCCCTGTTGTTGATCTTGGGTCGCACCGGACGCTTGAGCAACTTGGGACGCAATGCGGCGGATGTGGGGGGAGTCTTCGTAGGTGAACGTCAGCGTGTGCTTGCCGAACTTCGAAATAACCTGAGTCACTTTGGCATTGGTTGAGCTTGTGACTTCCATGCCAATGACGTTGGGAACGCCTGGCTGAAGATCATCGGCGGCGCCAAGCGTAGGCGTGCCGCAGTAGGTTTCATTGGTGGCAAAGGCGTTGGCCGAAAAAAGTGCAGAGGCAGCGGCGACGCAGTAAAGTGCAATGGTTTTCATAATGATATCTCCTTGATGTTCCAACTCCGCGGTTCCGAAGGAAGCCAGCGTAACAGAGTTCTACGGCACCTGACGAAGGTCCACAAGGAGCCACTGGTTTCAATTGAACCAAATGTTTTTCTGATACTAAATCGCCTCAATCCAACACGATGTCAGCCCACAACGACTTCTTATGAGCGCGCAATCATGTTTTCGGGGCGCAACACCTCTTCGAGCTTTTCTTTTGAAAGCAGTCCCGACTTCAACACGAGGTTGAAAACAGACTCACCCGTAGCGAGAGCTTCCATAGCGATACGCGTGGAATTCTCGTAGCCAATGTGTGGGTTGAGAGCTGTCACAAGGCCTATGGAATTTTCCACGTAGCGCCGGCACACATCACGGTTCGCAGAAATGCCTCGCACGCACAAGCGATCGAGCGAACGCACGGCACGCGTCAGAATCGTTACGCTTTGGAAGAGGTTAAAAACGATGACGGGTTCCATGACGTTGAGCTGAAGCTGACCGGCCTCCGCCGCCATGGTGATGGTGAGGTCGTTGCCAATCACCTGGAAGCACACCTGATTGACGACCTCTGGAATCACCGGGTTCACTTTCCCGGGCATAATGCTCGACCCGGGCTGCATGGGGGGCAGGTTGATTTCGCCAAATCCGCAGCGAGGTCCACTCGACAACAATCGAAGGTCGTTTGAGGTTTTTGACAGCTTGACGGCGAGCCTCTTCAAAACTCCCGAGAAAAACACAAAGAGTCCGGTGTCCGGTGTCGCTTCAATGAGGTTGGCTGCGCGCACGATGGGAAGACCCGTGACTTCGCGCAGAGCTTTCACAACCTCCGCGCCGTAGTCTTTATGTGCATTGAGGCCCGTGCCAATGGCCGTGCCTCCCATGTTGACTTCGTAAAAAAGCGCTTTTGCCTCGCGGATGCGCGCAATGTCTTCTTCAAACGTCACTCGGAAAGCCTCAAACTCCTGCCCAAGAGTCATGGGGACGGCATCTTGCAACTGCGTGCGCCCCATCTTTATGACATCAGAAAACTCGCGCGCTTTCTCTCCTAACGAAACACACAGCTCGGTGAGAGCATCCGTCAGTACGGGTATTGAGTGCAGCGCTGCAATACGCACGGCAGTTGGGTAGGCGTCATTGGTAGACTGGCTCAAATTCACATGGTTGTTCGGATGCAGAACCGCATAGTCGCCCTTCGGGCGCCCCATCAGCTCCAGGGCACGGTTCGCAATCACTTCGTTGGCATTCATATTCGTGGAAGTGCCGGCTCCGCCCTGGATCATGTCAACCACAAACTGCTCGAGCCAATGCCCCTCGCGAATTTCGTCGCACGCTTGACCAATGGCATCCGCAAGCGTCGCATCTAAGAGCCCGAGCCTTGCGTTGGCTATCGCGGCCGCTTTTTTCACTTCCGCGAGTGAACGCACGAAAACAGGAAACGATCGCAACGTCGTTCCCGAAACGTGGAAATTTTCCCGGGCGCGAAGGGTCTGCACGCCGAAGTAACACTCCGCGGGAATTTCTCGATCCCCCAAAAGGTCGTGCTCCATCCTTTTGCGACCCGTGGAGTAGGCCACGGCCAGGGGAGCCGATATGGCGTTGCTGCCAGCCCCTGAGACACGCTGGAACATATAGGCACCCACAGCCATGAGGACTTTTCCGGCAGCTTCGGGGTGCGTTGCGGCGAACCCCAAAAACTTCGCACGGCGCAAAAGCAGGAAGGCACCGTCGGAAACCGCAGTGCAGGTGGCTCGGTGGATCATGCCGTCCTGCAGCAAGGTGGCTTCACCCATAAACTGCCCAGGGCCGAAGATAGTGGTGAATTCGTCCCAGTCAGCCGTCACGGCATCCGCCATCTCCAGCTTCACGCGCCCGGAGTGAACAATGCGGAGGCGGTCGCGGACCTCACCTCGCGAAAAAATGACGTCTCCTTTTTTACAGGAGGACTTTTCGACAATCCCTTCCAAAGCTTCGAGCTCTTGGGGGGAAAGGGAGTGGAACAACGGAAGGGTCGAAAGGAATTCAACAGTCGAGGTCATGGCGGCAACAGACCTTTGCGGGCACAGAGGAGTGGAAGTCTGAATTCAATGTTCTTCCTACACCTTCGTGCGGTGAACCGAAAGCCCCCTCCGGTCCCGCAGAGCCGGGTCACGGTCTCTCTCCTTCAAATAGACTCTGCCGTCTGTACGATTCTCAGAAACTGCCTGAGGGCGGCATCAAGCTCTTTGGGAACTTCGTGAAATTGAAGCCCCATGCGAAAGAAACTTTCACGCATGTCTGTGTCGTCCAGACTCATGACAGGCCGGAATCGTGTCACAAGTATGCGTTGCAGGAGCTCGAAACGCCCCGAAGCAAGGGCCGATGTCGTTTTCTTCGTCCACCTCACGGACACGGGCACGAGAAGGGGGGCCTGCCCCGGAAAGTGAAGCGACGCATTCACATACTCTTCTTCGGCTCGGAAGAGATCAGAGAAGCCTTGAAAGCGGGTGAAGCAAGCGACGCCACCCAGACTGACGTCATCGACGCGGAAACGAGGCAGGGCCGTGTGGCTATCGCGCAAAAAAGGCGGAACATAGGGGATGTCGAAACGGTTGGTATCGACGCTCCTGTCGGGAAACTCCACGAATGCGGCGTGCGACGCCTGCACCCGAAAGCGCGCATTCACCCGACGCTCGATGGCCACAATTTTTTCGGGCATTCCCACCAGAATTTTTCCAGGCACGCGGCCACGCACCTGTGAAACAAAAACGAGCTTTTTCGAAAGAAGGATGAATTCGACCTTGACAAGGTCATGCCCCTTGAGGAGGGAATCGCCAGCCGGCGAAATTGACCCGATGCGCAACGACCTTTCTCCGGGCTCGAAGCTTTCCACGACCCCCCGAACAGCCTTGCCCGTATTGCTCGTTCGAAGAAGCACCTGGAGCTTCAAGCGGTTCGCCTCGGAAAAGATTTCCGCAAGCTGCTCGGGACGCGAAAAGGCGATGGCTTTTTCGCGCGAAACAGGCCGCGACGGGGCGCCTGACTCAGCTTGTGGCCGCCAACCCTTCAACACGCTGTCTCCCATTTCTTGCGGACGTTTTTGCATTGTCCCAGGAGAGGATTCGCTCTGCAAGGCCCGTTCCGTTCACCAAAGCCGTCACAATTCCGTGGGCAGGTTTTACATGGGCTCCGCAAAAATGAAGACCATCGATACCGCTTTCATAACTTGGCCTCGCCCACAGGAAATCGGGAACCGTGGCCGCGAAGCCGTAACCCGATCGGGTGAGCGAATGAAGGTAACGTTGATGGGTCAAGGGTGTGCCGAGTTCTTTCCACACAAGGCTTGCTTCAACGCCGGGAAAGGCGCGCTCGAGCCGCTCCACCAAGCGCTCGAGAACCTTCGCCTTTCGCTGCTTGTAGGCGCGCCCTTGGCCACCTTTGCTTTCAGGCACTCGGTAAGTATCGAAACCTTCCACGTCCCACGCGGCGGACTCTCCGGAACAAACGAACATGGCTTGAAAAACGCCCTTCGCCTTCAGGGAATTTTCTGCCGGACAGGCATGGCGGTCACGGAGTGAACCCGTCGACACGTAGAGCGCCGCTTGCGACGCAAGATGCTCAGGACCGCCTTCGTTCGCGTAGCTGAGGTAACAGGACTCAGAGTCGAGTGAGCCCATAAGCCAAACGTTTCTGTTCGGAAACCCGAGAGCCTCCAGGGGTTCCCTGGTCGCAAAATAGCCCACGACAAGGGCATGGGGCGCCTTCGCCGACCGCATGCGGAGCCGATTGAGTGGCGAAAGACAAGAGAATAAAGACGGTGCAACCTGCTCTAAAATTCGGGGATCCGGCGTCCAGATGACCCGTTTTCCACTCAAAGAGACCCGAGAGTCGGAATCGTCCCCCAACTTCGCAGAACGGATTTGTCCACTCTTTCGCGAAAAAATCGCCTGAAAGTTGCCCGAAACCGGATCGCGCGCGAGCGTCGAGTCGGCATCCAGAAAAACATCGACATGCGATTCAAACGGCGACGCCGTGAGTTGCCGGATCATTTCGGCGCCTCCACCTTCCACAAAACAAGCGCCTTCGAAATAATAGCGGTGCACAACGAAATGAACGAGGCACGAGAGCTGGCTCGGCGCGACGCCCATCAAAAGGTGTTGTGCGGCTAGAATTTCCACGAGAGGTTCAGGGAACCCGAATTTCCTCCGGAGTGCGTCGCCGAGTGAAAGGTGCGCGAAAGGCAGGAGTTTTAAAAAACGGGGACTCGAAAGGGCCGCCCGCACAATGTCGGAGGTGCGTGCCGGGAACGAGATGCACTGGGCAAGGCTCCAAGCCCGTTCAACGACGTCGGCGTAGGCGTTGAGTCCTCGTTCGTGCCTGGGAAAGCGGCGAAGAAGAGAGGCGATGAAATTTGAAAAGGTGCCCTCAAAAACCACAGCTCCTTCAAGGCCACCGTGCGTGGGCACGCCATTCTCTCCGAAGCGGAGCTCCTCAAACCCTGTGTCGAGCGCCTGGAACGGCAGTCGGATGCCGAGGGAGTCGCAAGCCTTGCCGAAAGCGGATTGCGCTCCCACGTCGGCAATGTAGTGGAGCCCGATTTCGAATTGGACACCGCCCCGGGCAAAAGGCAAAAGATGCCCACCCAAAGAGGCCGCTTTTTCGACCAGGGCCACACGACACCCCCCGAGGGCGAGCCTCCGTGCGGCCGACAAACCCGCCAGACCGCTCCCGAAGACAAGGACGTCATACGACTTCAACATGCGTCTGTTTCCCCAAAGAGCCGCTAAGGACGTTGTCTTTCAGGCCTGGAACATGCGCCGCACGATGCACGACCAAAAGTGGCGTGGCAAGGCTTCGACACCCAAAGCGCGCCGTTGTGGGCTTAAGCATCTGCCACTAGACTCAAGGTTCGACGCGCCTGCTTTGTGTGAGTGCCCATCATGCCTCTCGACCCTCAGTCTCAACAGAAGAAACGCGACAACCCGCCCGCCGACGCCGTCAAAGACGCGCGCGGAGGGTCGCGTGTCATCAGGTTGAGCACATCTCGTGGGTCTTTCTCGCGCGACACGCTGGCGCAGTGGAACCGCTGGATGGGGCACGAAAAAGGCCTCACGGGTGCACGCAGCACGGCGCTCATAGCTGCGCTTTTCCTGCATGCTGTGCTCGCACTGGTCTTGTGGCAGTTCAAAACGCCACTGAGGTTTGACGATGCGCGGCCGAATTCTGGGCCCGTGAATATCTCGTTTTTCGAAGGCCGTGGCACTCAAAAAGACACCGTTCAGAAAGGCGAGGAAGTCGCTGCCCCGAAAATTCCCGACACCCCTCCACAAAGACGTGCCGCTCCAAAGGGCAAAGGAGACGTCCGAGCTCCTGCTGAAAAGAAAGCTCTTCCCGCACAAGTGCCCTTGACGCGTGACACCGGTGCGATGGCGACCGGACCCTTTTCGGTGCCCGTTCCCGAAACCGCCCAACCCTCAAACTTGCCCGAAAGCAAAGCGACTGAGCCTGTTGTCGAGAGCGCTCCCACCGCCCAGGTGGCGCCTTCCACCACAGCGAAAGGCCTCCGGCGTCTCCTTCCGGGGGGCAGCCGCGACTACCTCGAAAGGCAACGGACCATTGGCGACGTCATGGGCCAAGGGCCCATTGGGGGCGACGTGCCCGAAGCCGAAAGAACGCCTGACCCCGACAATCGCCCTGTCATTGTGGAACGAGAGTATGCACTTTCTCATTACTTTGATAAGCTCTCGCGAAGATTTTCAGACGCCTGGGGCCCGGAACGCACGCTCCCGCCGAATTCGACGTTCGCGGGCGTAACGGGCGAGTCGATCGACTACGATATCGTCATCAACAGAGACGGCACGCTGCGCAAAATCACGAACGTGACGGCGTTGCGCCAACCCTGGAGACGGTTCGAAGACGTCGACCGCATCGTGCTCGACGTCTTTTCAAATGTTTTCCCGCTCGACACCGTGCCCACACGCATCCATCAAGACCCGGTTGTGATTCGCAAGCGAATTCAATATACGGGGTATCGCTACAGCATTTTCTGAAAGCTTCGGAGGGTTTCCTGGATGTTCGATTGGTTCTTGCGCCTGCTCTCGCACGACTTGGCTATCGATCTCGGCACGGCCAATACGCTCGTCTATGTGAAGGGCAAAGGCATTGTCGCCAACGAGCCCTCCGTCGTCGCCGTGCAGCGTGACAGCCGTGGATTTCGCACGGTTAAGGCCGTGGGACGCGCCGCAAAAGAAATGCTCGGCCGCACGCCGGGCACCATTGAAGCGGTTCGCCCCATGAAAGACGGCGTCATCGCCGACTTCGAGCTCACCGAAAAGATGCTCAGTTACTTCATCGGCGTCGCGCACAATCACCGGTCTCTTGTTCGTCCCCGTGCGGTCATCTGTATTCCCTATGGCATTACGGAAGTCGAAAAACGCGCCGTGCGTGAGTCGGCGGAAAGCGCGGGCTGTGCCTCGGTGTACCTCATCGAGGAACCTATGGCCGCAGCCATTGGCGCCGACCTTCCCATCCATGAAGCGTCGGGCAACATGATAGTCGACATCGGTGGTGGCACCACCGAAGTGGCTGTCATTTCGCTTTTGGGCATCGTCTACTCGAAAAGCGTGCGAGTGGGTGGCGACAAAATGGACGAAGCCATTGTCAATTACCTGAAGCGACGCTTCAACGTCCTTATTGGCGAGCGCACGGCGGAACAAATCAAAATCGCCATTGGCTCGGCCTACCCAGAAGAAGAAGTCCGCACAATGCAGGTCAAGGGCCGCGACCTCGTTGCAGGCATCCCCAAAACCATTGAGGTCACGAGCGAGGAAATTCGTGAGGCCATGCAAGAGCCCGTGAACGCCATAGTCGAAGCCGTGCGTCTGGCCCTGGAAAAGACACCGCCGGAACTCGCCGCCGACATTGTCGACAAAGGCATTGTGCTGGTGGGCGGAGGGGCTTTGATCCGCAACCTCGACATCCTTTTGCGCGAAGAAACAGGCCTCCCCATTCTCGTGGCCGAGAATCCTCTCACTGCAGTCGTGCTCGGCTCTGGCCGCGTGCTCGACAACCCCGACCTCCTGCGCGAAGTCACCTTCTAAGAATCTCTTCCTAAGAACGCTTTGCGCGCAGTGTTCCCAGGAAGAATCGGGCGGCGATTGGCCGACACCCCGAGTGCGTTTGACACACGCCCGCTTCCCACCAGAGTGCCGACCCGTGTGAGAATGAAAGGATGAATCCCACCTTTCGTCGCTCCCAAGTGCTCTTCTCTGTTCTCGCGTCTGCGAGCCTTGCTTGGGGTTGCAAACGTCCTAGTGCGCGCGCGCGGATTTCTGAAAAAAGCGATCTTGTGAGTGCACGTCTTCCCAGTGCCGAAGATGCTTTCAGTCGTTTTACAGTGGCACTGGCAGGTGCGGGCGGCCTCTGTTCCGGAGCTCTTGTCGCACCCGACGTCGTGGTCACTGCGGCTCGCTGCTTCGACGATCCCAGAAAAGTCCCGACCCACGCTTATTTTGGTCCTGCGCTCGAAGCGCCGTCCACGCAAAGGCGACGCCTCACACTCTGGAAAACGTTCAAGACGTCCCAGAAGTTCAGTCCCAACTTCGACATCGCCTGGGCGCGACTCGAACGTGCGGCACCTCAGAGCCACACCCCAGTGGCGTTGTCTACCGAGGTTTCAACGCTCAAGGACGGCCTTCGCATGACCGTGGCGCGTCACACCGCTATGGGCGTTCCTCAGCGCGGCGAAGACCCCGAATCGACGCCAGACGACACAAAAGACTTGCGCCGCCAAGGGGTGTTGAAACTGGCAGATGTTCTTCTGGGGCGCTATGTGAACGACATCCGTTTCCGTCACCTCCTTGTTCTCAATCCTTTGCCAGGACTGGGTTCTTGCAACAACGACCCCGGCGGACCCGCTTTTGTTTCCGACAAGGGAAAAGTGCGCCTGGTGGGCCTCCTTTCAGGTGCAGACACGCGGCTCACCCAAGACCACACCTGTGACTCGGGTCAGGCCATTTTCACTTTTGTGGGTCCTTATCTTCCGTGGCTTGAAGAGTCCGCAGGGGTGCGGCGCGCAACCTCTGAGCGCGGCACACCTCCTCCCCCCGTTTCTCTCCCGGTGCCCAAGGCCGACCATGGCAGCGACTTTTTCGCCTGGTGCAAGGAGCCCGTGGAAGACGAAGCACGGCACACCGTCGACATGCTCTTTCTCACCTTGGGCAGCACCGACTGCACAAAGGCACGGGCCGCGGCTCGTAAAATGAACCGTGTTGATCTCCGCGCGGCCGAAATTGTGGACGTTCGGCCATTGGCAAGCCTCACCTGGGTGCAGGAATTCGACCTTCGCGGCAATCGCCTTCCCAACTCTACACCCTGCCCTGTCTCTGGCGCTCGCTGCCTTTTTTGAAAGCACCACAAAAAGAAAGGCGGATTCATGTCGAAATCCAGTTTCTTTGTTTCATCGACGCGCTGCGCGGCCGTCGCAGGATTTGGCGCGTGTTTCGTTTTCCTGCTGAGCTTGGGAGGGTGCGAAAAGCTCCTCGCCGGGCTCGTCGCTCCTTCCCCCGGTGACTTCGTGCAGGCATTGCGCGCCAAGCAAGCTGAGGCAGACGCCTCGAAATGGACCCCCATCGTGGGAGCGACGGCACTCTCCAAAAACCCACGCCATGCATTCAAGCGCTGCCTCGGTAAAACTGACGACACGCTTTTACGCTGCCTCGCCGAGGCCTCTCGCATAGAAAACGAAAGCCTTCCCTTGGTGGAAGCCTGCGAGCAAGGAAACGGCCTCTATGCCAACAGCACCTCGTGTGTCGACTTCGTTGGCGGACTTTCACCCGCGCCCAAATCACTTGAAAAGTGCTCTCGGGCTTTTGGGTACGACTGGGCCTCGTGTCTTCTCGAACACTCTCCGCGCCGTGCGAACGCTCCCGTGCGCGCACACCTCTTGCACGACCTTCAAACCTTCGCGAGACTCGAAGAAGCCCGAAAGTCTCCTCAGCCCCTGAAGCCCGTGCTGTCGCCCGACCCCACGTCCTCCTCACTGTTCGAGGCGAGTGCAGACCTTTCCTCAAGAACGATGGAAAGCGAATCGTCGTCTGACGGCGAAGTTGCCACACCTGAAGCCCCCACGCCTGTCGACGAGGCGACCTTCCTTTCCCAATGCTTGGCGGCCCTTCCCCGGGAACAGGGAACTCTGTGCGACGACCT
>JADCJN010000006.1 GCA_020247005.1 Silvanigrellales bacterium | reverse complement strand
TGCGCCGACAACCTGAAAGGGGAGCGTGGTGCCACGACCCTCCGAGACGTTTGTTCCTTCAAGGGGCACAAACGAGGGAAAGGCAAAGGCACAGTCCCACGTCGGAAGATTCGGAGAGGGCAGAGTCCAAGGGAGCTTGCGCAAAGTTCCAGCTCCGTGGGCCCGCGTGAGTCCTTCGACCTCCACAACCCGATAGTCGAGGGTCTCAAGGCCATCGACCTTTTTAAAGTAACGTCCCAATTCGCCCATAGTGAGCCCATGACGCATTGGAATTTCATACCATCCCACGAAACTGTGCCATTTCAAATCGAGCGTGTTTCCCTCCACACGTTCCCAACGTGATGCTCCCTTTCGATAGGCCAACCCCAGCGGATTTGGTCGGTCGAGGACCACCACAGCCAGTCCTTTCGCGGCGGCGGCCTTCATGCAGGCTGCCAACGTCAACATGTATGTGTACACACGGCAGCCGACGTCCGAGAGGTCGACCACGAGGGTGTCGAGCCCATCGAGCTGTTCGGGGCGAGGGATGCGCGTTTGGGAGTAGAGCGACAACAGGGAAACAGACTCCCCACTCCCCAGCGCGAACGAAAGATCGGGGGTCTCTATCATGTTGTCTTGTTCCGTCTGCCAATACCCGTGCTGAGGACCAAAAAGTCGCGCAAGAACTGGCCTACCCTGGGAAGGCTTTGCTGCTGCGTTGGCTCCTGTGGACGAGCCCTCAAGAGTCCGACAAGCAGCGTGCACAACCTCGGCGCACGGCCTGAAATCATGGGTGGTCGCGGCCTGATTTGTCACCAAACCAATGCGACCGAGGCCTTCGAGCAAACGGGCGTCCGAGGCGACTCTGTCCAAGCCGTTCCGCATGAAACGCTCCTTGCGTAGAAAAGGGGATGAGAGAAGGAAAGGTGAAATGTCCAGCGGAATCTTACACGTGCGCCCACCCGATGGCTATGGCGGAGGCCGAGGCAAAAAGTGCCCAATTAATTCTCGGAAACGACCTCCGATGCGCACAGTGTAAGTCGTTCAACTTGGGGCATCCTAGGCGCAGTAGAGCCTACGCGATGTATCTTGTCCGCCCTGTCAGGGCGTGACGAGTGAGTGGTTGGGCGAGAATTTGTTTGGTCCAATGAGGGGTCAGGACGACTTCTGCGAAGGACGGTAGGTGATTTTTGTCCCGCGTAACCGGCGGGGCGCATTTCAAGGAGGAAATGCTTCATGGGTTTGCGTATTCAGACAAACATCCAGTCGATGAATTCTCAGCGAAACCTTGCGATTTCTACGGAGGCCAATGGCAACTCCATCGAGAAGTTGGCGTCGGGCTATCGCATCAATAAGGCCGCCGATGACGCAGCAGGCTTGGCCATCTCTGAAAAATTGAAGGCCGACATCCGTGGCCTCAACATGGCTAAGCGCAATGCGAACGACGGTATCTCGTTGGTGCAGACAGCGGAAGGCGGTCTCAACGAAATCGGCAACGTGCTCTCGCGTCTTCGTGAACTTGCTGTGCAAGGGGCTTCCGATACCATCGGCAACGTCGAGCGTGGGTTCCTGAATAAGGAATTCAACCAGCTCAAAGACGAAGTCGACCGTATTACGAACTCGACCGAGTACAACGGAACACGACTGCTCGTGGGCGATCAAGAAGAAGTTCCTGAGTCTTTGCGAAACCGTTCTAACCCGTTCCCGGTCGAAATTCAGGTTGGCAAAGACTATTTCGAGGAAGTGGACGGGATCGATCAGCGAAACCCTGTGAACATCATCAAAATCGACCTGCAGGCGATTAAGACGTTCACGGATGGGGAAAATTCGTTGAACCTCGGGCGCGCCGACTCTGAAGACGGCACGAATGTGGCGTCGAAGGAAGTTGCACAGAACTCGCTTGGAACCATCGACACGGCGATTTCAAAGGTCGCAGAACACCGTTCGTATCTTGGCGCCATCCAGAGCCGTCTGGGCTCGACTGTGGCTAACCTCTCTATTCAGAGCGAGAACTTCTCTGCTGCAAACAGCCGTATCCGCGATACGGATTTTGCAGACGAGTCGGCCCGCTACGCCCAGACGAACATCCTCAAGCAGGCTGGCGTCGCGGTGCTTTCGCAGGCGAACCAGTCTCCCCAGGCTGCGCTCCGTCTCCTCGGCTAAGAGCTCGACACGAACGTGGTCGCCCAGGCCGAAATCTTCCAGGCAAGGGGCGACTTTATTCCATTCAGGGTCCCGAAAGGGACCCTTTTCTTTTTCCTTGTGTGTGCGTTACATCTTTATGGCATCCGCACCTCCTGCACGCAAAGGAAATCAAAGCGATGGCTCTTCCCCGCGAGTTCCCCCCCCTTTCAGCGGAACAGGTGGTGGGGTCAACATGCACCCGGCTCGCCGGCCTCGGATCGGAAATCCGACGCATGTTCCTTTTAGGCGAAGAGCGTCGCCGCGAACGCCCAGGTTCGAAGCTCATCGACCTTTCTCTGGGAAATCCGGATCTAGAGCCTCCCGAAGCTGTGTTGAAGGCTCTTATCGAAGTCGCTTCTGAGGTCCTCCCAGGTGCGCACCGGTATATGGACAATGCGGGCTACCCTGAAGTCCGAGCCTTCATCGGTCGTTCCTTGAGCCACACCGAAGGTGTTCTTCTGGGTGAGAACAACGTGTTTCTGACGTGCGGCGCGGCAGGTGGCATTCAAATTCTCATGCGTGTTCTTCTCGACCCTGGCGACGAAGTCGTGCTGTTTGCTCCCTACTTTTCCGAGTACGTCCCTTATTCCGTGAATATGGGAGCCAAGCCTGTCACGGTTCCAACCGACGATGCGCACCTCCCTCATCCCCATGCTCTTGAGGCGGCGCTCACTCCTTCGACGCGTCTTGTTATTCTCAATAGCCCCAACAACCCCTCGGGTGTGGTGTACCCTCGCGCAACCTGCGAGGCTCTTTTCGAGGTTCTGCGTCGTCACAGGGAACGCACCGGCCGCGTGGTGCATGTGCTTTCCGACGAGCCCTACGCCAATCTCATTTTCAAACCGTCGGACTACGTTCCGCTGCTCCCTTTGTACGACGCCTTGTGGGTGGTCAGAAGCCACTCGAAAGACCTTGGACTTGCGGGCGAGCGCATTGGCTATTTGGCTTGGGGAAAGGCCCTGGAGGGTGCGAGCACGCTGGGGGCGTTGCGCAACGCAGCGCGATCCATGGGGTTTGTGAACGCACCTGCACTCATGCAGCGTCTGTTGCCGAAGGTTTTCGATGCCCGAGTCGACACCGGCGTCTATGCGGAACGGGTCCGCGCCTTTTGCGACATTCTTGCCGCCGGTGGTGTTTCGTGTGTGAGGCCCGGCGGCACGTTCTTTGTTTTTCCCAAATCCCCTGTTCTCGACGACCGCGCTTTTTCTCAGGCTCTGCTCGAAAAGGGTGTTCTCGTTGTTCCGGGTTCAGGATTTGGGAAGCCCGGCTACGTGC
Organism: Silvanigrellales bacterium; assembly: GCA_020247005.1. Classification (GTDB taxonomy): domain Bacteria; phylum Bdellovibrionota_B; class Oligoflexia; order Silvanigrellales; family Silvanigrellaceae; genus JADCJN01. Next base: position 237 of record JADCJN010000006.1, on the reverse strand, counting down.
GCTGTTCGCTCTCGCGGCCTCTCGAAGAGGTGAAAGAAGCGGCAAATATCTACGTTTTGGCTTACAAAGCGATGCAAAAGGAAGCAGACAAACTTTTTTAAGAGAGCTCGTTGACAAGGCCGGGCTCGGTCTGTAGCTAACCACCTCATCTCCGCATCGGAAACGGTGAAGAGAACGCTCTTTGAAAACTGAAAAGTGAAGAAGCAGAGTGCGGGAAGACCTCGCAACCCCTCCAGA
>JADCJN010000059.1 GCA_020247005.1 Silvanigrellales bacterium | reverse complement strand
CTCTTCCGATCTAGGCGACTCCATTGCCACCGCGGCTGTTAAAGAATGGCCGAGAAAAGTCGGGCACATTTCACCATGACTTGCTTAGGCAAGGAAAGCCTCTCGTATTGCCCAAGGTCGACGGCATCACTCGCCTCGAAGTCACGGGCGAGCATGTCGGCGACTTCGGAAACGAACGGTGCGTTTGCCACATAGGCCATGACTTCGAAATTGAGGTGGAATGAGCGATTGTCAAAATTCGCCGTTCCTACGGCTGCCACGAGGTCGTCGAAGACGAAGGCTTTTTGGTGCATGAACCCTTTTCGGTAGGCAAAAATCTTTACTCCAACGCGCTCGAATTCCTCGTAAAACGAGATTGAGCAGAAATGCAGAATGAAATGGTCGGAATGCGCCGGCACAAGAATGCGGACATCGACACCACGGAGCGCTGCCGACTTCAAGGCTGCCAGTGTGGGCTCATCGGGAACGAGATAGGGTGTGGCAATCCAGATGCGCGTGCGTGCGACATCAATAAGGGCTCCAATGAAAAGAGAACAGATATCGATGCCGTCGGCAGGACCCGTGGAAAGAGTCAGCACAGGCACGTTTCCCACAGGCGGCGAAACGCGATCGAGTGGAGAATCGACTTGCTTTTCGAGGCTTGCCATTTGGCCTTGGTGAACCTCTGCCGCAAGGCCTTGGGGAGCAGGTGACGAAGGGTAGGGAAGCGTGTCGGTGGCCCAGAACCAGTCGGACAAAAACGAGGACTCGAGCCCCTTCACCGCCGGGCCCTCCATGCGGAGGTGGGTGTCGCGCCAGGGGCCAAGACTCGGGTTTCGTCCGAGTTGATCGTCACCAATGTTGAGCCCACCGGTGAAGCCCACAGATCCGTCGGCAACAAGAATTTTTCGGTGGTTTCGGAAGTTCAGCTGAAAGCGATTTCCGCGGCCTTTGGTCGTTCGGAATGCGGCGCACAAGAGACCGGCGCTTCGAGCATCGCGCAGAAATTTTTGCGTGAGTGCGAACGATCCCACGTCGTCGTAAAGCAAACAAATGTGCACGCCACGTTCTCGGGCGTTGGAAAGTGCCGAAAGAAATTTTCTGCCTGTCGCATCGCCGTCCAAAATGTAGGTTTGGAGGAAAACATATTCGCGCGCGTTTTCGATGGCTTCGAACATGGCGCCGTATGTGGCCTCGCCATCGACAAGGAGTCGCACTGTGTTGCCGTCGACGAAAGGAATGGGCGTGAATTTTGAGGCATAAGCTTGAAGCGGAGTGAGCGGTTGGGGAAGATTTGAAACATGGGGGGCGAGGCTTTTGCGCATGAGGTTGATATCTGCCTCGCATGCGGCCCGGGCTCGTCGCAGGGAATTCGTGTAGCCGTTGAATTTTCGTCGACCGAAAACCCAATAAGCAGGAATTCCAACCCACGGCGTTGTGACGAGAAAGACGCTCCAGGCAATGGCGCTTTGCGACAGGCGCACGTTCATAATGGCGTGTGCAGCGTTCAAGAGCCCCATGATGTAAACGCAGGTCGAAAGCGCGCCCCAGAAAGTGAGAGTCCGGAAGGACTCCCGTGGAGACCACAGGGCCGCGAAAAGCTCCGCCATTTCCGAGAACATGAACGGAGCCTCCAGGGCCTTTTATCAGGCCGCAGGGAGACTCTCATGTCAACAAGAGACGCGCCAGGAGTTCAAGAAAAGCACCAAAAATTCATTGTTGAGTGTTGTTGCTCGAGGTTCCCATTTCATTCACGAGCGCCAGGGAAGGCCTTGGGCATTCGACAGGCGTTCGGCGCAAGGCGAGTTCCGGATCGGAGTCAAACGCATTCACCTTGCGTTGAATAGAATCGAGGACGTCCCAATTCACGTTCTCGAGTTCGTCGAATTTGCGTTTGATTTCTTTCTGAATTTGGTCCTGAGCCGCAGCATTCCCCCAAGTGACGTCGCTGTTCCTAAGCAAATTGTAGTTGTTATACGCAGAGAATGCTAAATTACACATCAATGCCCCAAATGCGGCTTGTTTCCAGCCGGAAATGAGTCCCACACTTCCGCAACCCAGGGTGGGCATGACGTTCGCAGCAAAGGCCACCGTGCGTCTCGTTTGCTCGTCTTTCTGAAGCTCATTGAGAATGAATTCGGCGTCGACGAATGTGGAGGCGACAGGGCGTCCGCGCTCGAGGAAAAGCCGGACCAGGTCTGCACCCTCGACTTTGCCCATCGACGACTCCGTGGTGGCAATATACCAGCATTGATAGAATCTCTTCGACGTCGCCTCAATCGTTCCCACTCCTTGCTGCTGGGGAGGGGGATCTTGGAGGCTCATGACTTGCCCCGACCGTTGCACGATTCGGGTCTGTGAGCCCACGCTCGAAGGACTCGAGTGTGATTCTGTTCCCAGCGTCACGCCGCCCGCTTGCCTCTTTTGCATGGCGACAAGGAACTTGAACTCGTCGAGGTTGGCGGTGGTCAGACCCCACATGTAGGCCCGCACATTTTTTCCAAAGAGGTTGTTGCTCATCGCATGTATGGCATCGACCTCCGACAGGGGTTCGTTTTTCACCTGACTGCCCTGCATGAACTTGCAAGCCTGGAGAGCCAGGCTGCCCACGGCCACAGCAAGTGCCAGAAAGCACCGACCGGAGAGGGAAAGCGAGGCCTTCGAGAAGGTGGGTGGTATCATGACGTGGTTTCCTCGAGGGGCGCGTGCAACATGCGGTGTCGGGAGCCAGGGTGTCGGCCCAAGCCGACGCACCGAGGCGGTATCGGTACACCCTTTGCATTTCTGTAGAGTCGTCGATAAACCTGAGGAATCTTTGTGTGTCAGAAGGGGAATTGAACCATGGGCAAAGGCCTCGCCAAGGGGTTTCGCAACGTCCTGCTCGCGGGGCTTCCAGCAACGGGGAAGTCGACCTTTGGAAGGGCCTATGCCGCCTTTTCTGGTCGGCAATTCCTCGACTTCGATGCGTTTGTTGAAACAGTGGCGGGCCGAGGCATCCCGGAAATTTTCGCCAAAGACGGCGAAGAAGGGTTTCGTGCTCTTGAAAAGAAGGCCATTGGCCTTCTTGAGAAGAAGTCTCGCACCGTTATTGCCCTGGGCGGAGGAACGCTGTGTTCCGACGAAAACGCTCAGGCTCTGCGAGGCCTGGGACTCTTGGCCTTTTTGTCGACTCCCCTCGACGTGGTGGCAGAGCGCATCGTGCTTGCCCGTGAGCGCAATCCGCAGGAGCGTCCCCTTTTCCGAGACTGCGCCGACGACGATGCTGTCATGGCAAAGGTGGTGGAGCTCTGGGAAACGAGGGCGCGCTTCTACGAGGCCTGTGATGTTGTCCTGGAGTCTGCATTTTCGAGTGTCGACGCGCTTTGCCTTCAGCTTGGGCACGCCGAACGCACGTTTCTCGACCCGCAAAGGAGGCCCGAAGGAATTCCCGCAAGTGCATTCCTGGCCCCCGGTGGCATAAAGGAACCGAGTGGGGTGCACTCGTGGGCTCTCGCATCGCCTTCTCGTGCCACCATTCAAAGAGAAATCGTGGCCAGACTCCCCTCGGGGGGGCGCCCTCAGCGCACGTCAAAAAGCCCTCGGGAGAAGGATCAAAAGGACGAGCGCACGCGCCGCAAGGAAGGCGAGGGCCATCCCCTGCGCAGCCCCCACATGGAACGACCGGAACCGGTCCGCCGGGAGGGCAGGCCTCCGCGTCTTTCAAAGGACGCACCGAAGGGAGCTCCGCAGGACGGACGCGAGGTCCGACCGCCACGAGAAGGAAAGCCCGCAGGCTTTGCCCGAGGTCCTCGCCCTGAGCACGGGGCTCCCCGAGGTCCTCGCCCTGAGCACGGGGCTCCCCGAGGTCCTCGCCCTGAGCAAGGGCGTCCTTTGCGTGACAACCGAACCCCTCGCGACGTGTCGCCTCCTCGGAGGCCAGACGTTGGGCCACCGCGAGATGTGCCAACGAAAAATCAAATCACCCCACCACGCGAGAACTCAACTCCTCGCGAGACTCCAGCCCCCCTGGCCCCCAAGGTACCGCCAAAGTCCGACGTGTGAGGCGTTTGCCTTTTCGTGGTTTCGCTTGTTGATTTTAATTTTGTTCACTCCAAAAGGTGCGCTCGCATGTTCAATTCGGCTGCGTGGTTTGATCTGCGCAAATGGTTCCAGCCCCAGCATGTGCTCTCCTCCTTTTCCCTCATCGTCCTTCTCTTGAGTTCCCTTTTTTCAAAAGGGGGAGTCTGGTCGTCAACGTTTGCGGGCATCGCGCTTGGCGTCGCTGTCATGACGTCGGTTCACCACGCGGAGGTCATTGCTCATCGCATTGGCGAAGGACTGGGCACCTTGGTTCTTGCTCTGAGCGTGACAATCATTGAAGTGGGTCTCATTGTCTCGTTGATGAGTGACGTCGGAGAAGGCGCAAGCGTCTTGGCGCGCGACACTGTTTTTGCGGCCGTCATGATCATCACCAATGGTATGGTTGCCCTGTGCCTCATTTTAGGGGGCATGAAGTACAAGGAACAGCAGTTCCAAGTCCAAGGTTCCAACAGTTTGTTGGTCGTCCTTGTGACGCTGTGCTTTTTGGTTTTTATGTTGCCGAATTTCACGACCACAACAGCCGGACCGACGTACAACACACCACAGCTTGTGTTCACGGCGTCGGCCTGTCTTTTGCTTTATCTGGTCATTCTTTTTTTTCAGACAACAAGCCACAAGGCGTATTTCGAACCGATTCATGACGCGGCAGCTCACGTGAGTGCAGAGCTTCCCTCTCACGACGTCTCACGAAAAGAGGCTTTTTTGAGCTTCATTTCACTTTGCGTGAGTCTTGTCGCCGTCATTGGCCTCGCAAAATATATGTCACCAGTCATCGAAAAAGGAATCGCTTATTTTGACGCTCCCAGGGCGACCGTGGGTCTCATTATCGCGGGAATTGTTCTTCTTCCCGAAGCCTTGGCTGCTGCAAACGCGTCGCGGGCAAACCGACTCCAAACGAGTCTGAATTTGGCGCTCGGCTCAGCAATCGCAAGCATTGCTCTGACAATTCCAGCCGTCATTGTGTACTCAATTGTCCAGGGACGTGAACTGAAGCTCGGACTCGAACCGAAACAGCTGACGTTCTTGCTCATGACTTTAATTGTCGGGTCGCTGAGTTTGGGCACGGGCAAAACGAACCTCCTTCAGGGGGTCGTGCACGGCGTTATCTTACTCGCTTTCATTGTCTTTTCGTTCATCCCCTGAGCCTCTGGCCTCACCTGCCGGGAAGGGTGCGCGGCGCGCTGAAACGGGCCCAGCTGCGCAAGTACGTGTAGGCTATGCGAAGTTGATTGTCGGAACGGAGTCCCGAGGGCCATTTTTCAAGTTCGGCCGAGAACCCGTCGCGCGCAGCGGCGCCCCCTTTCACGGCGTCGAGATCGGCCGCGTCAATGTGTCCCTCGAGGTCGGCTTCTTTGCGGGGATTCCTCTCCCCGCGGGAAGGCGCAAGGGTGGGCGTTATGGAGTCTTTCGCTGCGGCATTCGAACCCGTGCTGGCCATGCTGCCTGCGGGTGCTGTGGGAATGGGAATGTCGGGCACGATGCCCTTGGCCTGAATGGAGCGTCCTTTAGGCGTGTAGTAACGTGCTATGGTCATTTTCAGACCAGCGCCGTTGGGAAGCTGCACGATGCTTTGAACACTGCCTTTTCCGAACGACGTCGAACCCACGACAAGGGCGCGGTTGTGGTCTTGCAGAGCGCCCGCCACAATTTCACTTGCGCTCGCGGAACCTTCGTTCACCAACACAACGAGCGGCATGTAAGGGTGGGTGTTTCGTTTCGTTGCGTATTCGACCTCTTGTTTGGCGCGATCGCGGCCAATGGTGGAAACAATGATGCCTGAGTCGAGAAACAGGTCGGAGAGGCGCACGGCTTGATCCAAAAGTCCGCCCGGGTTTCCTCGGAGGTCGAGTATGAGGCCATCGAGTTTGCCCCCGTTTTCTGCCTCGTACAGGCGCAGCGCTTTGTCGACCTGCTCGGAAACGTCTTCCTGAAAAACGGAGACTTTGACATAGGCGTAGCCAGGAGACAGTCGCGCATGGGTGACGCTCGAGGTTCGAATGACTTCTCGGGTGACGTTCACTTTTCGCGTGCGGCCTGGCTTTTTGCCGGCCTCCCATTTGGCGGCGTCAGAAGGGGCGACGAGTTCAAGGGTGACACTGCTGCCAGGGAGGCCGCGCATGCGGTTGAGCACCTCGTCCATGTTCTTTTGGTTCACTTCAAGTCCGTCGACGGCGAAAATGATGTCGCCTCCAATAATACCTCCTCTTGCTGCAGGCGAGTTTTCGAGGACTTCAACCACTTCCAGCTTCGTATCCTGCTGCTGAAGAATGACGCCGATGCCTCCGAACTTTCCAGACGTATCGTTGGTGAGGTCGCGAAGCTGAGAGGCAGGCAGGTAGGTGGTGTGCGGGTCGAGGGAGGCCACCATTCCTTTCAACGCTCTTTCAATGAGGGCTTCGCTTTGCACGGCAGATTCTTCCACGTAGCTTGTTTCCAGGAGCCCCAGGACGCGGGCGAACGATTCGAGCGACTGGAATTTTTTGTTCTGCTGCTCGAGCACTTCAGCTGTTGTGGGTTCGGCCTTTTCCTTCACACTCGTGGAGCCTGCTTCGGGCGTGGAGCTGGCCGCGGGCGCAGGGCCAGCCGTGGGCGTGATGACGGGCGTACTTTGAGCAAATGCCCTGTTGTGGAAGGGCGTCAACGCGGACGAAAAGGCCCCCTGTAGGCTGACAACCATGACGACAGTCGATGCCACAGACACGAGGCGACGAGTGGACCCGGGAAAAGGACACAGAGCAGGCATGGCGTGGAACTCCGGGCGGAAGGGTTTTCCCATTCTAGTGGCGACGCGCCTCTTGGAGCAAGGTTGCGAGCGATGCTATGGGTAAAGGCTGCTCGTTCTGCGAAAGGCCCCTCTTTGAACCCGAACATCTTGTCACAGGTCCGCATTCCTCTTCTTGGCGGGTTGGTTGAGGCCGACCTCTTTGCGTTCGCGGGCCTCGCCGATGCGAAGGAGCACATTGCCCTGGGGCTCGGCGAATGGCGGCAAACGCCCTCGCCCCTGGTGCGTCTGCATTCCGAATGCCTCACGGGCGACGTCTTTGGTTCCGCGAAATGCGATTGCGGTCCTCAGTTGCGTGAGGCTCTCCAGCGGTGTGCCGTGGAAGGTGGGCTTGTGCTGTACATGCGGCAAGAAGGGCGCGGCATTGGCTTGTACAATAAGCTTGCCGCGTATGCCCTTCAAGAAGGTGGTCTCGACACCTTCGAAGCCAACCACGCCATGAACTTTCCCGACGACCTGCGCGACTACGCGCCTGCCGCGCAAATGCTGCAGGCCCTTGGGGTGAAAAGCGTCCGCTTGTTGTCGAACAACCCCGAAAAAACGCGTCAACTCGAAAAATGGGGGGTTGTTGTGGAAGAGCGCGTGTCGACGGGCGTGTTTGCGAATGTTCACAATGCCCGTTACCTTCACTCGAAAGCCTTGAAGTCGGGCCATCATTTGGCTCTAAACGAACTTGAAGCCTACCTTATGGCCGAAAATGACCTTGCTGCGAACGGTTTGAAAAAACCCCGTAAACCTTAAGGGCTCCCTCACAAAAGTGTCAGGGTTTTTGAGCGGCGCTCTTGCGGCAGCTTTTGAGTTCGCGACACTCGATGCGTTGCGAGGTTTCGTCGGCCACACAAGTGCAGCGCAGGCACCCTTGTCGGTAGGTGTTCCCTGAGGGCCTCCAGCGCCCGCCGTCTTGGCAATGGTGCGGGCGATGCGAGCGGCGTAACAAAACCCCAGCGGGTGGCACGGCGGGCTCGCGTTGTTGTGGTTCCAGTGCTTGCCGTTGTGGAGCGTTTGATGACGAAGGAGGCGTTTGCCATGCTTCCGACGAGCCGGGCGGTTGTCGTCCAAACTCTTCATCGGCAAGAGGGTCGGCGGGTGGTACGTTCGAAGCGCAGCCCAGCAGAAGTGCCATGAAAAACAGGCCGCATGCCGTCGCCCGCTGTGCGGAGTGTTTGCCGGAAGAAGGGAACAATTGGAAACGCATGGTGCAGACTCCCCTGAGGCGGCAACCGGCTCACAGAAGGGAACACCGACGAAACGCCTGGAGGAAGGCTAAAGGAGGCCTGGGGTTGTTGGCAACTCAAGGGGGCGTTGGCCACACAGGCACATCACTGGGAGCTGACACCGCGAAGGAGTGGTGGGCCGAACAGGTGCGGCTCGCAGACACGAAGTCGAGCAACGGTGACGCGGCTTGGCGGACAAGGACAGGAACGTGCGTGGGCGTACTCACCGTGGCCACGGCTCCGGCGTCGCCAAGACGGCCATTCTGACCTTCTCCCCAGCAGTATGTGCGCCCACTGCGGGTGGCCCCGCAGGTGTGTTCCTCGCCGGCAGACACCGCCACGAACAGCGACGCATCGGGTGCGGACACCGTGGCCACGGCGGCGTCATGAAGTGTTGGATACGTGACAGGGTCGATGCCCAACTGCCCTTTTGCGTTAGCGCCCCAGCAGCGGATGACGCCATTGTTTGTCAGCGCGCAGGTGTGTTGCTTCCCCGCGGCCAGGGCAATGGCTTTGTGCGTGACGCCGTCGAAACCCGGCACATAGCCATTCCCTTCGGGGGGCGGAGACGCCGAGTTTGTCGTCACTGGGCGAGGCCGGAAGCCGATGCCAAAGTTGTAGTCGATTCCCAGTTGAGAATGCAGGTTGTCGCCCCAGCAGGCGACACGGCCCGAGTCCATCAGAAGGCACGTGTGTTGGGCGGCGGCCGCAATGCCCACGGGGGACGTGGGAGTCGATTGGTCGATTTGCGTCATATCCACCGGCAATGGCACGAGGGCAACGGCACCCAAAGGAACACCGGTTGTGGGGCTCAAATTGTTGAAACCAAGCTGGCGGTGTGTGTTCGCGCCCCAACAGCGGGCTTCCGTCTTGCCTGCGAGGGTGTTGTTGACAAGGGCGCAGGCGTGTTCGGCTCCTGTGGAAAAGGCGAGCGGCCTGTCGGTGGCAAGGAATTGGACATCGACCGCCTGCCTGCGCGAAAGGCTCGTGCGGTGGGTCGCTGAGGCATTCACCGTGTTGAGTCCTGACTCCACTCCCATGTTGCCGAGCTGACCCTTGTCGCCGGCGCCAAAGCACTTGAGCGATGTGACGCGCCCGCTCGTGACCATGGCGCACGTGAAGTCTGCCCCGCTCGCAAGGGAAACGGCGTTCGAAAGCGCCACCGGACACAGCGTGTCGCCGACCGCGCATGCGGCGCCAAGGCGCACAGCATTGCTCTCGGTGTTTCCGGCGCACCGCACGGTGCCGTCTTGCAGAAGGAAACAGGTGTGCGAAGCGCCCGCAGCGATTCCTGCCATATTTTCCACAGGTCCGAGGGTCGATCCTTGAAGTCCGGTGACAGGAAAGGACGCCGCCCCGAGGCTTCCGCCTCCACTTGCGAGAGCTGTGGTGGCCTCGGTTCCCGACACCGCGAGCTGACCCGAGACGCCGCTTCCCCAGCAGCGTGTCAGGCCATCGTCTCCGAGTGCGCATTGCGTGCGGGCCGAAGGTCCAGACGACAGAAGGGCGCGCGCACCCGAGCAACCAGAGCCGCACAGCACGGGCTGGTTGCCCAGACCCACATCAGCCCCGAGCGCAACGGGCCATTCCAAAGGAACGGGAGCATCGGTTTCCCCCACGCTCGTGGGAGTCACCGTGTAGGAAACGCCCTCCGTGATTCCAAAGGAGTCGGTGACAAGCCAGCGGGCTTCGCAAGCCCCCAGTGCGCCATCCACTTGCGCCCCAAGGAAACCAGAGGCGTTCGCTTGGACGCCCGTGAGGCAAACGCCACCGCTGGCAGAGGCGTTTGCGTAGCTTGCCCCTGCGAGGTCGAACGCCACAGCTCCCTGGAGTTCAACGCGGCACGTTTTTGAAATGGACAGGGGAACACTCGTGGAAAAGGTCATGGCTTTATCCACGGCCACGAGCGAAACCGTGGCAGTGGATGCCGCAAAAGTTCCGTTGGTGTCGCGTGCCCGAAAACGCGTCACGCAGGTTTCGGAGGCCGCCAACGGGGTGAGGCCCAGAAAACGGAAAGAGCTTCCCGCCTCGGCCACAAACCCGCACTCATTTTCCTCGGGCACGGGTTCGTAGGCCACGGCTTCGGCATCGAGGGAGTCGAACACACCCGAGCAGGTGACCACGCGTGAAGTGATGCCCTTTTTCATGCTCTGAGTTTGGGGGCTGCAGGCCAATGTGCCGGTGGGGGCGTCGTCGCTGTTTATAACAGACAAGGTGACAGGCAAGGCAGCGGTTGTCCCCAGGTCGGATTCGAGAACCACAGAAAGGGAGTCGGAACCGAAGAAATGAGGAGTGGGTACATAGTCGATGCTGCACGCGCCCGCTGCGCACGAAGCAACGCCCACGGTGCCCTGTGTGGGGTTTGCAACGACGCGAAGCGCGATACGCTCCACTTCCGCAGCACCCGCATGGAAGGCCACGCCTTCCGTAAACACGAGGCGAAGGGCGCCGTCTTCTGCAAGCGTGAACGCGGCGTTCGACTGGAGCCACCGTTGTGGCTCGGGTGCAGGCGTCGGCACAGGTGTGGAAGTTGGAGTGGGTTGTGTCGGGTCAGCAGAAACGACAAAAGACTTCCACGTCACTTCCGAGGAAGTCCTTCCATGGGAGTCCGCCACCGACACAGAAATGTGAAGGGTCACGCCTTCCAAAAGAACGTCTCGTCCGAGAGTGAATTCCTTCACCGCGGCTGCGCTCCTCAAGAAGAGTTCCGTGCCGTTCGTGTCGAGCCCAACCACGCGGATGTTGTACGAGAGGGCGTCTCCGTCGGGGTCCACGCCTCTGGGAAGGAAGACGGCATCCTGTCCTGCAGAAAGCGTCGAACCGTCCACGGGGGCGCCAGCGCGAAGGAGTTGGCTGCCTGCGGGGTCGAACTCGGGTGTGGCGTTTTCTTTCTCGAACGCCACAACTTGAGAGCCCGACTCGTACGTGTAGTAAACGCCGCGGACAAACAGCGACTGCTCCCCTTCCTTCAGTTCGCTCCATCCGCCTAATTCGGCAAGCTTCGTGGTGCCACTTGCGCATTTGCTCCAACGGGCTTCGTCGAACGAGCATTTGTGATACTCAAGGCCCGCTGCGGTTTCAAAGGTCAAAACGTCATTCGCTGTGGCAATCACCTTGCCCGTGAGTGGCGAAACGCGGCCCGCCACTTTCACGTTGGAAGGTTTGAGCGCCTTGAGCGTGAGGCGAGGAATCACCACCGGCTTGGAGTCGAGGCGTACGGGGTTTCGGTCGGTGCGAAAAGAGGCCTGGCACGTCACCGAGTCGCCTTCGGCGAAGAATCGGGGGGCGAGCGACGCGGCATCTTTCCCCACGGCCCTTGTGCCATTTCGCCATGAGTAGCGCACGAGCGGTTCGAACTCCTTCCCCAGCCCTGCAACGAAACATTGCAGCACGGAGTCTCGGAGCGGGTGCGCCGGAGCCACGCGGGCTTCGTAGCGAACTTCGGCGTCGCCCGTTTCACTGGGGGGAAGGTCGCCACTCCGGTTGGGCCAGCAGCCCCAGAGCCCCACCCCGGGCACACAAAGGAAAAGAAGATTGGTCAATGCGGACTTCACTGACGACATGGTCTCAACCTCTAAAACGACCCCCATCGATTTCCACATGTCTTTAGTCGGTCGCAACTTCAGGAACTTCCGCTTTCAGTGCAAATTGCTAAAGTTAGGGTGATTTTTTGTTTCCGTTTGGCGACCCCAATTGAGGCTGTGATTTTTTTCAGGGAGGTTTTCGGCTTTCGTGCGAGTTCCCTGAATGTCAGGCTCCGACGGTGAGCATTCCACGAAGCTTGGACGCCCAACAAAGCTAAGGCACGACAGAGTCGATACAATTTCACACTCTCTCAACTCGCCTCACAGGGCCGCCGAGCAAAGAGGTTGGAAGAGCTCGGACCTTGGAGGAACACGAGATGCTCGGAAACCTTGGGTATCCGCGTCCCACACGCATTGGGCGCCTCGGCGGGGTGGTTCGCGCGCGCTTGGGCCTGTTGACGTTGGGTGCCCTCGCGTCGTGTGGCGGCGCCCAGTCACAAGACTGCGCCACCCCCCAGTCCATCGCTTCGTACGCGCACAAACGAGAAGTGACAGCGGAAAGCCAGCATGCGAGCAGCGGTGGTTACCTTGAGTTCGGAGAGCGGCGTTGCACGGTTTATGTGGAGTATGTTCAGGGCCAAGCCCTGAGGCTTCGCCTCTGGACAGCTCACCATTGTTTCGACCCCACGCAGGGGCAAAAACCCATTCTGGCGCTCTACGACCGGGGTCGTTACGTTGAATACCCCGTGCTTCTCGACGACGTTGTGGCGCTCGGTGCGGCACAAAAGCGATTCGTGTCGGAGGCCAGTGCGAAGGGAGCAGCTTCGAGCGCGCTTGAAGCCAAGGGGCCATTGGCCAAAGCCTTCAGAGCGTCTTTCAGTGGAGTTCCTCGCGTGGGAGACTCCCTCGAGCCAGCCTCTGCACAGTGCCAGGCCTTTGAAGCTGCTGCCCAGAAAGGCAAGGGCAATGAAAAAAGCAAAGAAAAAAACAACGGAAAAAACAAGGAAAAGGGCAACGAGCGAGTCGAGAAGGGAACTCTCCAAGGCGCCCAAGACGAGTCGCAGCGTGTCTGCGCGAGCTACCACGACCTCGTGGTTTTTGAGGCCTCACTCCCCGAAACTCTCTCGGAACCGGCGCGCGCCCTCCTTTCTGTGAAGGCGGATGCTCAGGCGAAGGCTCACCTCGCCGGCCTCAGAGCACTGCCCGAGTCGTCACGCACGTTCGTGAGCTCGTGGCGAGCTTCCTATGACGCCTACCTGTTTTACAAGCGACTTTCCTCGCTCGGTGCCTTTTACCGAGATGCTCTTGTGGCGGAAAACCAATGTTCGACAAGGCCCGATGCGAACGCTGAATTGGCGCCTTCTTCCCCGTGGTGTGGACTCGATGCCCTTGTGAGCGACCATGTGGACGAACGCTTGGCAAGCATCCGCGACGGTCGCGGACGTCTTTTCGATGCAGCGGAAGCTCTCAGTCTTCTCGAACGGCTAAAAGAGGAGCCGATGAACACGCGTGAGGCCGTCGCGCGCCGATACTTCATGGTTGAGAGCTTTGAAGCGTTCGAAGCTGCGGTGACGTCTTTGAAAGGGGAAGCTCTGCGGAGATTTTTGTTGCGAGGCGCAGATCTTCTCGTCTTCTACGCAGGAAAGCGCATCGAAGACGCCTGGGCTCGTCTCGAACTCGGGTCGGGTTCCTCGGAAGTGAGCCTTTCGCGCGCACCCTTTCTTTTTCACAGCAATGTTTCCTTTTTGGAGGGCAACTCCGGGCGCGCGAACCCCGCCAAAGACAAAAGCCTGCTTGGACCTTATTTCGTGAAACGCCAAGCTGTCTCTTTGGCGGGTGCCGGGGCCGAGAGTGGTGCCCTCGGCCTGAAGGTTGCGGGGGGGGCGCTTTTGTTCGAGCGCCCTTTGACCGCAGACTCACTGCGTGTGTTGCCTGGCGACAGTGGTTCGCTTTTCACCCTCTTCGATCTTCCCGTGGCGGTCGTTTCCATGGTGAATGGGGCTCCGACGAGTGGAGGGCAAGTGCTCAGGCCGCTTCCCAAGCAGACCGCAGAACAAGAGCCTCCTGGAGAGGG
>JADCJN010000058.1 GCA_020247005.1 Silvanigrellales bacterium | reverse complement strand
AGGACCTGTGGTGGTCGTGTACCCAGAGGGCGTCTGGTACCGGGGCGTCACGGCAGGTGACGCTCAGGAAATTTACACCGAACACATTCTTGGAGGACGTCCCGTGGAACGCCTCCGGATGCCCCACCGCACGTCTTCCCAGGCTGTGCCATGACCGGCCCCACTGCCCGCACACCTCCCACGTGCGCGCCTCTCGACGTTCGGGCGCCGCCCCAAGCCACCGACAGCCCAGCCTTCGCGCGTTACGTCAGCCTCACCATGCCGCCAGGTGCCATGGCGACTCTGTTCGAGCCTGTGCTCCGGATCTTGGCCTCGCCCGCCAGCATCTCGTCTGCTTCCACAGGAGGCATAGCGCCCGCCGCGTTTCTCTTCGCAGGCGACCACTCGGTGGCCAAGAACAAGGCCGTCAGCGCGTTCCCATGCGAAGTCACCGCACAAATGGTGGCCAACTTTCTCGCAGGGGGAGCGGCCATGTCGGTGCTCGCCCGCAGACGGGGGATGCGCCTTGTGGTGTGCGATGTTGGGGTGGCCACACCCCTGCCGAACTTGGCTTCGAAAACGAGTGATGCCACATTCCTCGACTGGAACGTGCCTCGGGAAAAACGCGGTGTGGGTGAGTATCCCTTCGGAAGCCGCGACATCTCGGAAGAAAATGCACTCGATTTCGACGATCATCTTTCCGTCTTTGAACGCGGCCGCGCCCTGGCTCAGGAGGCTGTGTCTCGCCACGGCGTGAATCTTTTGGTGCTGGGTGAAATGGGCATTGGCAATACGACTCCGGCCACGGCCATTGCATCCGTGCTGTTGCGAGAAGACCCTTCCTCCATTACCGGAGTGGGAACGGGATTGAATATCCATGCGCGGAGGCACAAAACCGACGTCGTACGACGCTGCGTGGCGAGGTTTCGTTCGAAACTGCCCACTGTCGCCTTGCAGTTTTCGCAGGGTCGACCCGTGCTCGAGGACGCTCATCTTTTACTCGCCGGGCTCGGCGGGTTCGAACTCTCTGCCATGGCGGGCGCAGCGTGCGGAGCAGCCGAAGCAGGTTGTTACGTTGTTTTAGACGGTGTCATTTGCACCGCAGCCATCGCTCCATTCGCCATTGCTGTGCCGTCGCTCGCCCCCTGGCTCATTGCGGGCCACCGCAGCGCAGAACCTGCTCATGGTAAGCTTCTCTCGCACCTCGCACTTTCACCTCTCGTGGACTTGAACCTGCGCCTGGGCGAGGGCAGCGGAGCGGCTATGGCGGTTGGGCTTCTTCAAGACGCTCTCGCGCTCCTCGACACGATGGCTACGTTCTCGGATGCCGGCGTGAGCGGGGGCTGAGGGCATCTCTCGCATGTTGAATCACGCTGCTTCGCCGCAGACACTGGGAACGGCGCGGGGGCTTCCACGACGGGAGCGCTCATGGTTGCGACGGAGCTTCGTCCGGGCTGTTTTGCTCATTCCCGCAAATTCAGAAACAGTGTCACGCACGACCTTGGAAACCAGGGATTCGAAATGCTGGCACAAAAGAATGCGCACTTCCGTGTTCAGTCGAGTGGCACCGTTCTTTTTGAGCCGCGCCATGAAGGCATCAATGCCTTCGTGGGGCAGGTACAAAATCTCATCGGCGTCGGCGGTGATCACTTTTTCCAGGAGGTCGGTTTCATTCGTTGTCTCTGAAATCCGGACTTCAAGATGAAATCCAGCTTCGGCGCAGTTCTTCATACAGGCCGTTTTGTAGATGTCGTCTTCAATGCAAAGAATCACTCTTTTCATGTTCCCAACCTCCTCGGTCAAATGCTCCCATCCAGGATGGGTTGTGTCTCTCAGGTTCTCCGAAGCGAAAGGGCTGTGCCGCTCTCGGTTTCACAGCCTCAGCAGAGACTGTGCCAAAAAAGCAACCTTCAGCATTCAAGATCAAGCACCTGAAATTCTTCAGCTCCCCAAATTCGCGACGGAATGAACACGTCACTACGCAGCTCCGCCGTGCACGAAGTGGGCGTTTTCATGTGCCCACTCAGATGGCAGGTGGGGAAACGACCAGCTCGGGTAGCCCACAAAGTTGGCGAAGATGCTGAACAAGAGTCTTTGAGCTGATGGGCTTTGAGTAGACCCCGTCGACTCCCATTCCCAGGGCCTTTTCCATTTCTGGCGTACCCTCGCCATGCCCCGTCACGAAGATAAACTTCGGTCGTGACCCCTGCAGGCTGCGCGCATGGGCAAGCACGTCGAAGCCCGAGACGCCCCCGGGCATATTGATGTCGCAAATAACAACAAGGAACTCTTTTGTATCGAGCAGTGTGCTCGCAGCCTGGCCAGTGCTCGCTGTCGAGACGGCGAATCCTGCCTTCACAAGGCGCTTGGCGAACAATTCAAGGAGGTCAACCTCGTCGTCCACGACAAGGATAGGTGGGGCGAGCGCTTCCCCTGTTGTCTTTTCCAAAAGAAACACCTCTTCGAAGCGGTGATCGATTGCCCGTGAACTCACGACATGCCTAGACTTTACCACAACCGTCCACACACGGGCGTCCAGATGAAGTCAAAAACCAAGGGCATGCGAGGAGAACACGGCATGGTGGTAGGTTCGGCACACAAGGAAACAGGCGTGGCCCTGGTGAATGGCGTCCCGTCGACGCTCGACGAAGCTCGTCTTCCCGTCACCGACCGAGGGTTCCTTTTCGGGCACGCCGTGTTTGAAACCATCCTTGTTTTGAGCGGCCGTGTTATCGGCTGGAACGATCATATGGCAAGACTCGCACGCGGGTGCGAGAGGGTCCGCATCCGCATGCCAGACGCACGTATGCTGAGGGAACACGTGCGTTCCGCCGTTGCGCTCAACGCGAAGAACAGCGGCGCTCTCGCCCGAAAGGTGTCTGTTCGTCTTCTTTTGACAGGCGGCAATTCCACAGCCCTCGCAGTGCCGCGCAATGAAAATGGAGAACTCACGAGCGCAAACATCGTTATTGTCTGCAAAGACGCACCCACCATGCCCACCAAGCTGCGCACGAAAGGCCTCGCACTGGCTTCGTTTGCGGAAGCCCGGTCCATGCAGCTCGTCGATGTGAAGTCGACAAACTATTTGTGGAACATGCTCGCGCTGGAGCACGCTCGCGCCAAAGGGGCAGACGATGCCATCTTCGTGACTCCCGAGGGAGAACTGTCGGAATGCACAACCGCGAATTTCGTGTGGGTGAATGCCAACAGGCGCGTGTGTGCAATGCCCCACAAGGAACGTTGTTTGCCGGGCACCACACTGCAGGCCCTGTCTCGAGCGCTCAGGAAACACGAACATATGGTGAACGACGCGGCGCTGTCACTCAATCGTTTGGACGACGCCACCGCTTGTTTCGTTCTGTCGAGCGTGCGTGGGCTGGTACCTGTCAGCGCCATCGACAGCCACGCGTTCGACGTAAAGAAAGGAGCTGAGCTCGTGGAATACCTCAATGGACTTCTAGACGAAGAGCTCGAGCTGAGCGCTCAAGAGGCGTAACGGCTTTTGGCCTGCGTACAATGCACGCAGGCATGTATTCATGGCCATCAAGCTGATTCGTCGGTGATTTCAACTTGAATGATGTGGTCACCGGCCGTGTGCACTCGCCCCACGACGTATGCGGTGTCGACTATATCGACGCGACGCTGCTGCCAGCTCTTCACGCGCACGCGAAGCCGAAACGGAAATACCGCATGTTTCAGAACAGGAACCTCGCGAGGTTCACCATCGGGGCTCGGTATCTTAAGAATGTGGCGGGTGTTGTCGAGAGTGTGCAGAATCTCGTCCAAGGGAAGTCGCCACACCTGTTTCACAATGCGCGCATCGGTTCCCGCCGCCTCAGGCAAAACGCGAAATTCTTCCCACACGTGAAAAGTCCAGTTTTCGTCCTCCTCGCTCCACCACGTTTCGCGTTCCATCTGTGCGACCTCGAGGCCGTCACCTACAGATGCCTCGTTGCCATCTCGACGGAGTTTGCATTCTCCGGTCCAACGGCCAAAGCGCAGGTTGAGAACCGTCCGCAAATTCACTTTGAGCCATTCCTTCAAGCGGTCTTTTGCAATGTAGATGACGGAGTTCGCCAAAGCGAAGACGAGAAGCGCAACAAGCCCTTGCTCGCCCATTGTGTTCCGATTCAAATTGAAAAGAATGAGAGCCAAGAAGGCGAAAAAAGCAGAAATCCCAGCCGCTCCTGCACCAATCCAAAAATCGATACGCTGGTCGTTCGGCTTGAGGTCGAGGTCGAGGTCCCACACGTGGTAATGCTGTTTCTTCAATTGTCGAACGCGCTCGAAATAGGTGGCTGCAAGACTCGCATCAGCCGCGATGTCGACGAGTGAAGGGAGCCCGCAGAGAAGGCGCATGTCGTTGCAAAGGCGCGCCCACTCGGCTAGCCACTTGCGCTCTCGACGGAACGCGACTTCAAGCTTTACGAGGCGGGCTTCGTAGTCTTCGTCTTGGTGGGGGGCTTCAACATGCGAGCTGCGGAGCATGGCGAGCTGTTCCACCAAATGCCGAAGGAGTTCAGACACAGCAGTTTGCAGTTCAGCCACAGCACCCGACACCAGTGCCAAAGAAAGCTCCGAGAGGTCTTTCACCTGTTGCACAAAACGCAAAGACAATTGAACGTCGGCTTCAGTGGCCAAGGTCGTCTGTGATTCCCGCTCCATGGTCAGCAGCTTTTCCCACACGAGTCGGGCACGCACGAGCCGCAATGCGGAACGGAACGACTGAAGCAGTTCGCCCTTGACCCTAGAAAAGTTGGGGTCGTGCACTGCACCTTCCAGAGCGCGTGCGCGGATGATCTCGCGCAGCGAGTTGCGCCCGGCCTTCAGGTCCGACTGCAAAATAACACCCAATCGCGCAAAATAGGGTGTTGTCCAGTACTCACGCGCCACATGCAAAAAGCTCCGGTCGGCATCGGAGACACGAACGTAACGAGGATCTTTGCCTTCACGTTCGGCGCGAGCTGCCGCCAAGAGCCACAAGGAGTCTTTCAGAAACTTGAGGCTTTGCCCGCGGACTGCAGATGCGGAGTCTGCGAAACTCAAACGGGTGGTTGAAAGATTCGCGTCGCGCAGCGATGTCCGCGCCGCACCAGGAACTTTCTCGCCAGGAAAATCGAGATCAAGCTGGCTTTCGATGCGGAATCCAGGTGAGAGTGGGAAGTGGTACGACCACTCTATGGAATAGAGACCGTGCGCTTCCACGTGGGGGCGCAAGCGTGGACGGCGTGAAGGTTTCGCATCTTCGGATGCCTCGGGTGCAACGTCAGTGCCGTCACGTTCCGATGGGTTTTTGGGGTTGGGCGGAGTGGCGAACAGAGGCAACAAGCGAACGCCCTTTTCGGCAGCGGGGGACTCATGCGAATTATTGCGGGTAAGCACAAAAGAAGACAACTCGTCACGGTTCCGGGAACCGACGTCACACGGCCAACGTCTGACCGCGTCCGTGAAAGCCTTTTCAATATCATAGCATCGGAGACTCCTGGAGCAATTGTCATGGATCTCTTTGCCGGCAGTGGCGCCCTTGGCGTTGAGGCGCTGAGCCGCGGCGCGAAGCACGTGGCTTTCGTCGAGAAAAATCCGACGGCACTTTCTTGCATTCGAAAGAACCTCACCACACTAGGTGAAAATGGCACGAACATTCGTATTGTTGCTGCCGACGTCGTCGCTTTCCTCAAGAACCCCTCGGCAACTTTTGCCGACCCTGACGGGCGGGACGTCTTTGCAGCGTCAACCGACATCATTTTTGCCGACCCCCCTTACGACTCCGCTTGGTACGATGAAGCTCTGAGCCTCCTTGAGTCGTCGGGGCTGTGTCACGCGGAAACCCTTGCCGTCATCGAGATGGCACACGACAGGGAGCTTGCCGCCAACGACACCGTGCCTTGGGAGCGGGAAGGCGAACGTACATATGGAAAGACGCGCCTTGAATTCTGGCGCCGGCGAGTGCGCGTTCCCTGAGCCTTCGAGGGCTCCCGCGGAACACCCCAAAGGAGTCATTCATGCCTGAAGCTCGAAACCGGTTTTCTGTCTCGGTGAGGCGAGTGCGAGTCGTAGCGGCTCTCGTCTTGTGCGCAGGACTTTTTGGCTTCACGGGTTGCGCCACAAGCGCCCACGAAATGACACGCAATATTGTCGAAGGAAACGATGCCGCCTTGCGTGGAGACTTCGCAACCTCCATTGACCATTATGAACAAGCCATCAGGGCCGTGCCAGAGTCGGCACCAGCACGACGGAACTTGGGGCTGGTTCTTGTCAAGGTCGGCAATTACAAGCGCGCCCGTGATGTGCTTTCCGAAGTCGCGAAGTCTTACCCTGCCGACATCGAGGTGTTTTATTTTTTGGGTGAAGCCAATCGTGGCCTGCAAGACTATGCCGCTGCGGCATCAGCATACCAAAGGGCATTGCGCATCGACAGCAGCGACATCCGAGCGCAAAAAGCACTCGCCTGGACCTGGCACAAAACCGGACAGAACGACCGTGCGCTCATGCTCATGCAGCCCCTTTTGAAAGCATCACCCTCAGACCTTCAGGTGCGCCTCATTGTTGCTGCCGCGTACAATAAAAAGAAGCGCTACAAAGATGCCCTGGCGACGTTAGACATCGTCGAGAAATCTGGATTTCGGATTCAGAGCAAAGACAAAATCAGCGGAGACTCCGAGCGCGCGCTGCTGATGACCGCGCTCGCCGACTCCCACTACGGGCTCGACAACTTCAACAAGGCTTCGCTGCTGTACGGTGAAGTTCTGAAAACACGCCCCTTTCTCGCTCCCGCCCTGGTGGGTTCCGCAAAGTGCGACATCCGCTCCTCGCAGAACCAGCGAGCCATCGCAAAGCTAGAACGGGCCGTGAAGGCCGACCCAAATGCAGCGGACGCCCACTATCTCATTGCGCGCCTCTACGAAAAATTCGACAACACCAAGGCGCTTTTCTACCATAAGCGTTTCGTGCTTCTTGCCAAAGAGAAGCCCGAGTTCACAGAGGCCCTTTCGGTGAGCCAAAAAATGATTGGAAAGCTCGACAAGAAAACGGCGGAACGCTGAGGGTTTCTTAGCCGCGCCAAACATACCGCGACCCACGGCCTCGTTTGTCGTGCAGGAGCCTTCCTTTTTCCACCAGCCGTTGCAAATACGCATGAAGCGTTTGTCGTTGGACGGGAAATTGGGCGTGAATGTCGGAGAAGCGAAACGACCCCAGAGTTTCGGCAGCCAAGGCCACATCGCGCTCCCTGGGTGTGACGTCAGCTTTTGGGCGACCTCGACGAGCCGCAGGCCGCGGACTGAGCCCTTGGCCTTCGTTCGCCGACAGGCCGAAACGAAGCTCTTCAAAAAAGCCTGTTTGGCCCCATGCCGGACGTAAGGCATAGGCCGCCTTCGTAGGCATCGACACCAGGGTGCAAACGAGGCCTTCCTTCACCAAACGCTTTCGCAGCCTGGCGACGGCGGCGCGCACGCGCTCAGCGTCGCGGGCGGTGCGGTACCGACTGCCCGGCACTAAAATGCGAAGAATCTTTGATGCGCTCAGTTCACCTCGGCTGTTTTCCAGAAAAGCCGCAAACAAGGTACGGACTGCAACAGCTGAGCGAGTGTCGCCAACGAGTCGCAACCCAGGTGCCGCACCTCCTACAAAGGCGACGTCGCGCGTGCGCCTGCACACCAACACGAGTGGCGTCTGGAGCGAAAGAAGAGCTTGCATGGTAAGCGGGGCAGCCACTGTGTTGATTTGCACGGTGACGCGAAACGCCGCATCGAGCGCCAACGCCAAACGAGAGCGCTGGAGCCATGCCTTCATGACGTTGGCATCAACAGACTTGTCCAGAAGAGCAGCGAGACTCACAAGCGGACGTGGCGACAAGCCCGCACACAAAGAAACACCCTCAGCCAGGCGAGCGTGGAGGGGAAGGTGAAGAAGAAGGGGATCTTTTCCAAGGCGCCGCGCAAGCTCCAAGGCTTCTGCCTGAAGGCCCAAGGTGTGCCGTAGCGACCAAAGCGCAAGGAGAATGCGCACGCGCAGGCGACCAAAATACCCATGTTCAGCCACAGCCAGGGCGATTTCGAGCTGCAGGAGGGCATCCTGCTCCTGTCCATCAAGCCAGAGCGCTTCGGCCAGGAGAAGCCGCAAAGCGCAGTCGCTGTCGAGGGAAACGCGCGCTTCACCTTCGCTCAGGAGGGTTCGGATGGAACGGACCGCCCCTGAGGCTTCGGCGTCGGGGTGCTGCACGGCCACGAGTCCCAATTCGATTTCCGCCTTTTCCTGAGACAAATTTAAAAGCCGGCGCGGAAGCCCAAGCTTTTTGACCCACGTTTCGGCCTGTTCCAATTCCCTTCGAGCCGCGAGGGGATCCTGGTGGGCAAGGTTCAAGCGCAAGGCTTCCACATGCCACAAAATGCGCGTGAGGCCCGTGCCGACCCCTTCAAGTTCCGACTGCACGCCCAAAAGAAGGTCGCGGGCTGCCCCGAAACGCTCCGTTTCCACCAAAAGACTCATGCGTCGTCGGCGTAAGGCCAAAGAAAAATCAGTGAAGGGTAGCTTCGAAACAAGAGACAGCTGTTCGCGAAGGCACTTCTCTGCTTCCTCCACATAACCCAGCGTCTGGCAGCACAACCCTCGCACAAGAGAGGCACGCCACTTCCAGAAATGCGGCGCAACCGCAAGCACACCCGCACTTTGGGCCCGAGAAGGCATCACTCGAGTGAAGGCCAAAAGGGAATCGGAGAGTGAGTCGAGACGCGCTAAAGACGCAAGGTAGTCGCCTTGATTCATGGCGCTGGCGGCAGACTCCACAGCAAAAGCGAGAGCAAGATCCCACCGTCCCCGCGCCAAAAGACCCGGCATGGCTTCTTGCGCAAAGAGGCGCTCAGCTTCCACTTTGCCAGCCTTTCGCAAAGCGATGTGCCGAATTGTGATGAAGACGTCACTGTGAAGATCTTCTTCCGGCAAGGTGACTCGAGACGTATCGAAGAGTGTGGCGACACGGCCCCATTGCCCACGGACGAGGTTCCACACAACTCTTTCCAAGAGAGTTCCCTGGGTGGGTTCGTCTGGCGCATTCACCAGAAAAGGGGGTGTCTCCAGGGAGTCGCCAGCCCCGGACGGCAGAAAAAAGGCGTCCCAACGCATGCCAAAAACTTTCTTTATGTCTGACATTTTTTTAAAATCACCTGACATTCTTTTTATTTCATAATTTCAGTAATTTGTGAAGCAATACTCTGCAACACTTCACGCCACATGAGTGACTTCATCTTTTTTTACAACGATTTTTAAGGTGATATCGAAATGCATCGCCTCCCGAAGACGCCTGCGGCATAAATGCCAAGCCGAGTGTCTTCAATGTGAAGGCGCTTCCCAGAAAAGAACAAATGCCCCACGTACGACTTGGAGGCTCAGGAGTACCTTGAACATGAAACCGATTCGCACAGCCGCCGCACTCGTTCTTGCACTTTGCTCCCTCGAGGGCGCTCAGGTTGCACTTGCCGACGCCAAGCCCACCCCAAAAAGGGCCGAACTTGAAACGACCATCCGCAAAGCCGACTTGCGAACGTCGCTATCCACGTACCTGTTCCTCAACCGCAATGCCGCGACGCTCAAGCTCGTGAAAAACGATGAATGCTCGATGGAGTCACTTGAAAAAGCACTTTCCATTATTGGCGACGACGGGTCAGAGTCCTCATTCACGAGCCTGAATCTTAAAGTGTACAACAATCGGCGCATCTCTTCGGTGTCGTTAAGCCTGGGTGACGACGACGGGTCGACGGAGTCGGGCGTCACTCTCGAATTCGATGTGAACACGACCACAAATACGATACTCAAAAACGAAGTTCGTTGCTTTTTCGCCGGATGAACGTCTGTCTTTCAGGAGAATAGTATGAAGTTGAACACATCACTTTGCCAAGCTGGCCTGTGTTTCCGAACTCTCGCTTCGCTCGCTGCCCTGGGCCTTGCGGCCACCCTGGCCGCATGCGGAGCACCCACACAAACGAACGCGCCCACATCGAACCTCAACACCGTGATCGGCAAAATTCCAGACGGCAATTCAGAGGTCTCGTTTTCCGCGCCAACCCGCATTCTGCTTGTCGGATACTCGCATGGCATGGGGACCCAGTTTGTGGAAACGGCCAAAGCCGCCGCTCTGCGGTACCGCGCTTCGGGCTGGAACGAACAGGTCGTTTTCATCGCGAGCCCTGAAGTCGGCGCGTCGACTTCCGACAAGGCCGCCCTTGAGCGTTACGGCATCCGCGTGGTGTTCGACGATCCCAACACCCATTTTGGCTCTGGATGGATGCTTCGTTACTTAAAGAACTATGAAAAAATCGTGAGCCTGGAATTCTTCGGACACTCGTCTGTACAAGGCATCGGTCTTGAAGAGGGCGAAGCACGCCTTGGCACCGACACGTCAGCCTCCGCACTGGCGAATCTCAAGGGCCGTTTTTCATCCGACGCATTTGTTGCGTTGCACGGCTGCAATGCCGGAGGAAAGCTCGCACCGTTCCTTTCCGCTGCGTGGAATGTGCCCGTTTCGGCGGCGCTCACAGGCACGAATTTCCAGAGACTTCATTCGAATGGAAAATGGTACTTCAACGACCCAGGTCTTTTTCCCTCGGGGGGATGGGCCGCTGAAAACGCGATGTCACACGCAACTCGTGTGTCGTGCAAAGAAGGCGCCTGCCTTCGCATGAAGCCCTCGAACTCTTCCTACAGAGGGTATTGGGGCACCTATGAAGGAGGCCTCGGTTTCTACAAAACCTTCTGCGCGAAAACAGTGGGCAACAGCACCTGCGCGCGAGGCGCGGCACAGGCTCTCCTTGCTTTCCCGTCGACGCGGCCCCTGACGGTCGCAAGCACATGGGCCGATTTCCAGGAAACTGCACTCGACTTCTTGTGTCCAAACACCTCCGACGACGTCCGACGGAAGGCCTGCTTTGCAGCACTCCCTCAAGCCGCAGGAGCAGGCGGTTCGGGTGTTTACTCACCTTTTCGTGGCACCACCCTCAAATGCACCTTGCGCGAATGCGAATTCGAAGATGTGTGTCAAACCGATGCCGACGGAAATTCCATTCCTGGCACCTGTTCTCGTAAATCTGCGGCGAACCCAAACCCAAAAGAGTACGTGGAAGAACTCCGCCTGCTTGCAGCGGGCTTCGCAAGCCTGAAAGGGGAAGCCTCCCGACTTCCTGCCCCCACGTTTCCTTAAAGCTCGGGAGCACCTCGCCTTCCGCTGCCCTTGACATCGTTCAGAGTGCCCGCATGTTCTGAAGAACGCGGAAAAGCGACCCACACTGCGTGAGGTCGTTTTGTGCCGTTCCCGCAAGGGGTTCTTACGAGGTTCATGTCATGCATCTTCAGGGCAACGAATCCATTCCCGTCATTCCCAGCCGCAATGTGGTCATTTTTCCCGGCAACACCGCACCCGTGCGCGTGGGAAGGGCGAAGAGCAAAGCCGCCATCGAACAGGCTCAGGCGGGCAAGAAGTTCGTTGTGCTTTTGTCGCAAAAAGATGTTCACCAAGAAGACGAACCCAAAGCCGATGACCTCCATCGTGTGGGAACACTCTGTCGCATAGAACGCGTCGTGGGCACACCCGAAACGGGCTATCAAGCGGTTTTGCGAGGCATGTGCCGAATTGAAGTCGACCTCTTTGAAACAAAAGCAAATGTGCTTGCCGTGAAAGTGTCTGAAGTGCCCGAAAGGCTCGACGTCGACCAACAGACTGCAAATGCGCTTATTGAAAGCATGAAGAAGCTGGCCTTCGAAATTCTGGAGCTCATTCCCGGAGACACGCGGCAAGTGGTTCAGCTCGTAGATGCCATTACGGAACTTCCCGTGCTGGTGAATCTTGCGGCCGAAAATCTTCAGGTGGCTTCAGCGAAAAAACAGCAGCTCCTTGAACACGTCTCTTTGAAAGCACGCGCACTCGACCTTCTGCAGCTCATGCAATCGCAGAAGGAGTCGCTGGAACTGCAGGCTGAAATCCGAGAAAAACTCTCGCACAAAATGGGCAAACAGCAGCGCGAAAGCATTCTTCGTGAGCAATTGAAAGCCATTCGAGACGAACTTGGCGAAGGTGCCGAGGAAACAGAAACCGATTTCACGAAAAAAATCGACGATGCAGGCATGCCCGATGACGTTCGTAAAATTGCGCTGACGGAAGCTCGGCGACTCGAGTCGTTGGGTGCAAACTCGCCAGAGTCGAACGTCATTCGGAACTACCTCGACCTCCTTTGCGCGATGCCGTGGAACACGTCTTCCGAAGACAGAATTGACCTGAACAACGCGCGCAAAATACTCGACGCCGACCACTATGGCCTCGAAAAAATAAAAAGACGAATTATTCAGCACCTCGCGGTGATGAAGCTTAAGAAAGAAGGCAAGGGCTCCATCCTTCTTCTTGTGGGGCCTCCCGGTGTCGGCAAAACAAGCCTTGGACAAAGCATTGCCAAAGCCCTCGACCGAAAATTCGTGCGTGCGAGTTTGGGGGGCGTCCGCGACGACTCTGAAATCCGTGGTCACCGTCGCACCTACATTGGCGCCATGCCTGGCCGCGTCATCCAGGGCATCAAGCGCGCGGGCGTCAACAACCCAGTCTTTATGCTCGATGAAATCGACAAACTCGGACGCGGCTACTCGGGCGACCCCGCAGCCGCACTCCTCGAGGTTCTCGATCCTGAACAAAACAATACCTTCGCCGATCACTACCTCGATGTTCCGTTCGACCTATCCAAGGTTTTGTTTATCGCAACCGCGAACAGCCTCGAGTCGATACCCGGCCCTTTGCTCGACCGTATGGAGGTCATTGAGGTCGCTGGATACACCACGCCTGAAAAACTCCATATCGCCAAGAATCACCTTGTTCCCAAACAGTTTTCCGAGCACGGGCTGACACCCGAGCAAGCCACTTTTTCCGACGACGCTCTTTTGCGTCTCATCACCGGGTACACGCGCGAAGCGGGCGTGCGTGAACTCCAAAGACACGTGACAGCACTCTGCCGCGCCGCAACAGAACGGGTTCTCGATGAGAAAGAAGCTCTGCCGGTGCAAATTGGAAGCGCGCAGGTGGAAGACATCCTGGGCGCCGAGAAGTTCATTTACGAAGTTGCGGAACGGGTTGTTCCTCCCGGAGTGGTCACGGGCCTTGCGTGGACCCCGCGAGGCGGTGAAATTCTTTTTGTCGAGTCGAGTCTCATGCCGGGTACGGGCAAACTTCTGCTCACCGGCCAGCTCGGTGAGGTGATGAAGGAGTCTGCGCACATCGCACTGAGCTTAGTGCGCAGCAATTTGCCGACCCTCGTTCCCGGCTTCGACTACGACAAGAAAGACATCCACGTTCACGTTCCCGCGGGAGCCATTCCAAAAGATGGACCTTCGGCAGGCGTGACAATGCTCACCACGCTGGCCTCTTTGTTCTCGGGCCGAGCGGTGTCACCTAAATTGGCGATGACGGGTGAAATCACCCTCCGGGGAGCCGTCACCCCAGTGGGAGGTGTGAAGGAGAAAGTCCTCGGGGCACATCGTGCCGGCATTGAACGGATTCTGCTCTCGCGGCGGAACGAGCGAGACCTCAAAGACGTGCCCGACGAAGTGAAGAGCCAAATTCAGTTTCTTTTCGTCGACACCGTTGCCGATGTGCTGAAGGCAGCTCTTGATCTCGACGTTACGCCCGCAGTGCCTCTGGGGGTCGGAGGTGGCGCCTCAGCAGCGGGTGTAAACTTCGGAGACAGTCACACCGTCTGACAGGGAAAGCCGAACAGGGCAGGTTTGGCCTGCATGAACAATGCCTCGGAAGGTCTCCTCGTCGCAGTCTGTTTTGAGTTGATAGACGACTTCAAGCCGCCCCAGGCGCCTCGGATTCGTTTCCATGTCTTTGCGGACTTCAAACTCGACTTCCAACGACACCCCTTTTTTCGAAGCGAACATCCCCATGATGGTGGTGGCACAGGCCCCGAGCGCCGCGGCGCAGAGGTCTGTGGGCGAAAAAGCGTTGCCGTCGCCTCCATTGTCTCGAGGCGCGGATGTTTTGAGCGTCATGGCCGAAGGGCCATGGGTGATTTCCGTTCCCGTGCTCGAGGTGCTTCGGCCTCGCATCACCACTGTCATGCCGCGCCACCTTTCGCCGATTTTTCAATCTTCTCGATTTCGGCGAGCTTCTGACGAGCCTTTTCATATTCAGGCTCGATTTTCAAAATCTGCATAAGAGTCTTCCTGGCCCGTTCATACTCCGTCATTCCCATGAGACAAAGAACCTTGTTGAACAGAATTTTGATGTCTTGCGGGCGATATTTCAGGGCCTGGTTGTAGAACCCAAGCGACTCGTCGAAACGGCCCGCTTCCTTCATGCAGATGCCCATGCTGTTGAGATAACTGGTGTTGTCGGGCTCTTTCTGCAAAGCTTTTTCGAAGAACTTCGCCGCTTTGTCAAGTTTGCGCTGCGAAAAGAGCGCCTTGCCAAGCTGTGCGAACAACACAGGGTAGGCAAGCTCAAGCTTAACTGCCTTCATCAAATACCCCTCGGCCTCTCCGAAGCACTTGCGTCGCATCAAGATGTCCGCAAGCGTTTCGTAGCGTATCGGATTGCTCGGCGAAAGCTGGATGGCGGAGTCGAAACACGACAATGCAGCGTCGACCTGTTCCTTTTGAAGGTGCACAAGCCCGAGTTCGTGAAAGGCATGAACGTACATCGAGTTGACCTTGATCGCCTCTTTAAGCACGGCTTCTGCGTCGTCGAGCTGTTCCAGAGCACGGTAACATCGAGCCAAGCCCACTCGAACGCGCGCCGAAGAGGGCGCTCCGGCAAGAATGCGTTGGTATGTTTCAATTGCCTTTTTATAGTTTCCTTTCATGAAGAATTCACGCGCCTGTTCGTAGGCGGCCTCGTTCGAAGAAGGGTCTTGATACCGCTGCATGCAGGCTGAAATGCGAGACGTCACGTCTTTCAGAACGAAGGGTTTCTTCAAGAAGCCGTCGATGCCAAACTCAGCACCCAGAAGCACATCCTCTTTTTGAAACTCGCTGCCCATCATCATGAATGGCACACGCTGGAATTCGGGATTTTCTCGAATTTCTTTGAGAATCTCCATTCCCGACGTCTGGCGGAGGTTCCTTTCACAGATAATGAACCCGATGGGCTCGGTTTTGAGCATCTCGAGGGCGACGATGCCATCGGCGGCGCCAAGCACGCGTTTGTAGCCAAGCGTGCGCAGTGCGGTGGAAAGCGCCTCTCGGAACGTCGGGGCTTCGTCGACTATCAAAAATTGCAAGTCTGACGAAATTTCAATGTAGTTCGACATGGATGCGCCTCATCTCGCGCGGCATTCCGCGTGTTTTTTTCCGATCTCATCCATTGGTTTCGGCCTCGCGAAGAGCCTGCCAAACAGGAAATGTTTGCAGCTCCCCCCAAAATTCGGCGAGGACGACGGCACGACTTTTCCCATTTGCCAAAAATCCACCGCAGAAACGAATGGCAAGGTCAGGGATTTGTTATGATCAACAGGAGTCGAAAGAAGTGGAGCCCGAGGGAGACGAAGTCAGCAACGGAGCGCAAAGAACACATGTTCTCGTCCATTTCCAAGGGGATGTTCAAACGCCCCACCAAAGAGCCCTCGCAAGGTCTCTACACACCACCTGACCCTCTTTTGGTATCAGGCCTCGTGCAACGCTTCACGAACGCGGCGCCCGTGTTCGAAACCGCGCAGACTCAAAGAAACGACGCTGAGGATGAGGCCAGAGAAGGATCGAGCATGACGACATCGAGGAACGGTCCGCGCATTCTGTCGGTTGGCGGCGGCAAGGGCGGCATCGGCAAAAGCTTCTTTTCTGCAAACCTAGGGGTGAGCCTGACAAAGCTCGGATACAAGGTCGCTCTCGTCGACCTCGATCTTGGCAGCGCCAATCTGCACACTTGCCTCGGCGTGCCGAGTCCAAAGGTGGGCCTCTTCGACTTTGTCAGCGGCCAAGTCGACAGCCTTGACGACGTCGCCGTCTCGGGAGGCCTGCCAGGCCTCACACTCTATGGTGGAGGCCAGGAGTTTTGGCAGCAAATACGCCCCCACTCTGTTCAGAAAATAAAGCTCATCAGCAAGCTGCAAAGGCTCGACGCCGACTACGTCATCCTCGACCTTGGCGCAGGCACGCATGTCAACACGCTTGATTTTTTTATCTTCTCGCACGCGGGCATCTGCGTGGTGGTGCCCGAGCCCACGAGCATCGAGAACGCTTACGTGTTCCTCAAGAGCGTGTTGTTTCGAAAGCTTCAGAGCGTCGTGAAGGCCATTCGGCAGGAAGAAGCAACCGACAGCCTCATCGCAGCATTGAGCGACCCAAAGATACCCGTGCCACCTCTCACCCAACTCCAGAAGTTCGCCACCGAGAACCCGGAAGTGGGCCAGAAGATCCTCCAGCTCATGCAAATGACACAACTGGGAATCGTGATGAACCAGGTCCGCACAAAGAGTGACTCGGACATCGGCACGAGCATCACTCAAATATGCAAGCGTTACTTTGGATTCAGCGCCGAGTTCATTGGCTCCACCATGTACGACGACACGGTGTGGAAGTCAGTGCGTTCGCGACGGCCCGTGTGTGTCGACTACCCCGACAGCCCTGTCGCTCAAAGCCTGCAGGAAATCGCAGATTCTATTTCGAGGGCCTTTCTGCCATGCTCCAGTGAGCGGGTCCAAGGCATTGCGCGTTAAGGCCTCAGAATCCAAATCGCGCAGGAGGCCGAGGGCGTGGCCAGGGAGTGCATGAATGCAAGGTTTTCCTAAACACACCCGCGAGCCTGTCGACATTCTTGGCGTTGCCGAACATGCCAGTCTGGAGGATCTTCGCGTCGCGTACGTGGCGGCAAGAACGCGGGCAAATCGAGGCAATGCGCTTGAACGTCTCGGCGAGGTTGTCGACGCTCCTGCGGGGCTGAGCGAAATTGAATGGGCTTACAAGGAGCTTCTCGCACGCTTTACAATGGCGGAAGACAATGACGAAGACAGCGCTGTTTCCGCGGTGCTGTTGCCAGGAATCACTCCCGATGCTCTTTCGGAAACCAGCGCCCAAAGCAACGTTCTTATCTTCGCGTCACCCACAGCGCGCAAAGAGCCTGACGCGCCACGAAAGTTCGCTCTTTCCGACGACGAAGACGACACCGTCTTGCCGTTCCTCAATCTGGACACCTCATTCTCAGACGCCAACGATTCTGATCTGAGCAATGAAGGCATCCCCGAATTGCGCGAAGCCCTCGCTCGCGCCGCGGCCCCGTTCTCTCGCGAAAAGACCTCCCTCCCTACGATTCAAAAATCGCCCGTTAAAGAAACGTCTTGGTCAACCAACCTGGTTCCTCCCACCGTCCGCGCCCCTTCTCACAAACCCTGGATCCGCGGCCCCGCGACGCCTGCCTCCGAAGGGGTGTCACGTCGCGAGGCTCTCCCAACAAGAACGTCACCTTCGCGCGGACAAACGCCGGCCCGCAAAGAGGAAAGAAACGAGGCTCGGGCTTTGCTCGAGGGTGCCGTCTTGCCTGGGGGCGAATCACCTCGCACCATACGCACCGTCATTGGGGGTGAGGAGCGCGAGGTGGTGAACATCGTTGCCCGCTCCTCACACAAAGAAGACGTGCAGAAAGTCGTTCAGGGGCTTCTGACTGATGCAGAAGTGCTGGGCGGTCCTCTTTTGCGCTCACTGCGGCTCGCCATGGGTGTTGAAGAGTCTGAAATCTGTTCACGCATTCGGCTTGCTCAGGCGCAGTTGGTGGCCCTCGAAGAAGACGCCTTTGACAAGCTTCCAGCACCCGTCTACTACCGTGGCTTCGTGGTGTCTTACCTCAGGTACCTTGGGCTCGAGCGCCCTGATCTTGTCGACGCCCTCACGGAGAACTACAGGGCCCAGCTCCGTGCGCGTTACTTTCGCGGGAACCGTTGATGCAGCCGCCTCCTTCCCAAGTTTCCGCCCTTATCGACACCAAAGACACCGCTGCCGAAGACACGGACGAGCCACTTCTCCACAAAGCAGAGGACAGCTTTGGAAACCTCGTAACCATTGCGGGTGCGTCTTTGAACGCGCCCGAACGTCTCGACGTTGTTGTGGCGCGTTTGGTGGATGCCATTCCTTCGCGAAGCTTTGCCGCTCGTCTCATCGATGCGGGGCTTGTCTTGGTCGACGGGAAACGGGTCAAAGCTTCGTTCCGCGTCGAGACGCGTCACACGGTTGCAGTAGACGTTTCTTTTCTGGAACGGGCCTCAACACCGCCCCAAGGCGAAGCCATTCCCCTGACCATTCTTTTCGAAGATGACGACATCCTGGTTCTCGACAAACCCGCAGGGCTCGTGGTTCATCCCGGCGCCGGTGTAAGCAGTGGCACGCTCGTGAATGCCGTCCTCGCGCATTGTGGCTCGACGCTCCCTTCGCTCGGAGGAGCGGAACGGGCTGGCATCGTCCACAGGCTCGATCGCGACACCAGCGGGGTCATGGTTGTTGCAAAGTCACAGCGCGCCCTCACCGAACTTTCGCGACAGTTTTCGAGCCACACACAAGAGAGGCGTTACCTGGCCCTCTGTCACGGAACCCCTCCTCTCCCTTCCGGGACTCTTGAAACCTGGCACGGTCGCGATCCCCGCAATCGCCTCCGCTTCGCTGTGGTTGCAGAAGGTCAAGGGAAACGGGCCAGGCTCGACTACACCGTGAACGCCGTTTTTGGGGAAGAACGAGCATCGCTTGTGGAATGCCTCCTCCACACAGGCCGCACTCACCAAATTCGCGTGCAACTCACATCCGTTCGCGCTCCCCTGCTCGGAGATGCACTTTATGCGCTCCCGCAAAAGCCTCTTTCCGACAACAAGTCGGACGCCGCCGCATTGGGGAAACTGCTCAATCGGCAAATGTTGCACGCAAGGCTGCTGGCGCTGACGCATCCGGCGTCGGGAAGCAGGATGGTTTTCGAAAGCCAACCCCCCGCCGATTTCCAGGAAGTGGTCATGCATTTGAAAATGATGAAGTAACAGCCTGCGTTCCAAAGCGTCCCTTCAGCCGACACCGCGCGTCGCTGCCCTCAAAGAATCTTCTTTGGCACCGATACTCCCCCCAGCCACGCATCTTTTGGGAGAGCGCAATGCAAAAAAGACTGAAATCTCTCTACGCCACGCTCTGCTTCGCCCTCGTGCTCACGAGTGGGGGCTCGACGGCAGGACTTGAACTCGCCGGAGTCCTCTCTCCGGGATCGGGTGTCGCCTTCGCGCAGGGCTCCGTGAGCCTCAACGCGAAGAAGAACACCAAGAAACCTAACAACAAAGGGAAGCCCACGCCGGCAAAAGCGCGCGCATCGAAAGACAACAACAAAGGCAGTGGCAAAGGGAAGGGCAGGGCACCCATTCGCGCCGCAGCCCCCCTTCCGGTGTCTGGCCGATTCGCGCCTCTCTTTGGAACGCCCGCTCAGCCTCCCGCGTGGATGGCGGGCGACTTCGTGGGCCGCGACCCCGAGATCACCGGAGAAATGAATTTCACTGCGCAGGCAGCCGCGGCGCGCGC
Source organism: Silvanigrellales bacterium (assembly GCA_020247005.1). GTDB lineage: Bacteria > Bdellovibrionota_B > Oligoflexia > Silvanigrellales > Silvanigrellaceae > JADCJN01. The sequence goes on along the minus strand of JADCJN010000058.1, from coordinate 22,374 downwards.
ATCACAGATCCGCCAAACAGCGTCCGACTTCCGGCTGCAGAAACCTGGCTCTCAGCCCGCACTTCAGGTCGGAGCGAACCTCATCAGGCTCTATGAAGAGCAGGCCATGTACCTTGAAAACGTCCGCGGCCTCGGACTCCGAGACCCCGCGTTCTCCGACATCAATCATGCCGTGAAAACAACACGCGCCCAGCTCGTGAACATCATTGACCAAGTTTTAAAGCAATTCCCTGCAGCGGCTCCACGCTCGAAGTGGAAGGCCACACTCCTTGTCTCTCGCATCAAAATTGGCGACCCTTCCGCATCGCGCGACGCATTAACTTTCGTGCGCCAGGCGAAAGGCGACGAGGGCCAGCGCGTCATTCTTACGGGAGTCGCATGGGATGCCATGGCGGGGCGATCAAAAGGCTCCTTTGGAAGCATCGACAGCGTTCTTGAACTCGACATTGATGGCCAGTCTCGCGCCGCATTCAAACTCTTCAAAGCGGAGTCGCTCGCTAAGGCGAAAAGCAATGGGGCGTTGGCCGCCTACGAGGAAGCAGCCAAGGAGGGAGGTGCCATTCGCACTCCGGAAGGCAGCCTCGGCCCCGTGAGCTTGCGCGCTTCGGCTCGTCTTATTGAAACTGCACTCGCGCAACGCTCCGACACCATCGACCCCGATCTCGTTGCCACATTGCAAGGACTCGGCCTGCTCGACGCCGCTCGTTACTATGCAGAGCAGGTTGCTCTTCGCAGTGTTGCGCGGCAACCTCAGCGCGCCATGAGCGCCTATGCCGACATTCTTCAAATCGGCGACCCCACACCTGAGCTCCGAACCCGAGTGGAATTCCGCGTTCTCGACATCGCGCTCTTTTCACGAGACCCCGTTTCAACAGAACAACAGTGGGCACGCATCAAAGAGCTTCCAAACGGCATGCAGACCGCCGGAGTCGAACCTCGCATCGCAGGCACGCAGTCTCTTCTTTGGGGAGAGGTGACGAAAAAGCCGGGCGGAGAAAACGTCGATCGTTTTGTGCGCATGCATGACGTCTTTGCTGCTAACAACGAGAGCTACGCCGCGAATGAAGACTGGGCCCTCAAAACAGTCGAGGGGCTTTGGCGAATCAAACGCGCTACAGACACCGCCACGCGCGGCGATGCCGTTGCGGCGAAAGCACGCCGGGCTGACGTGAAAGTTGCGGCGCTTCGTTACTCCGCTCGCGCTCGGGAGTCCATTCTTGGTGTGAATCCAGAGCCCTCTTACGCCCGCCGTTCGAAAGCTGCAGGCAACACGAGCGTGATTGGTGCCTACGTCGCAACCCTCGACACGCTGAGCCCCCTGGTCAAAGGTGACGAAGCGGATCGCGGTCTGTTCCAAGGCGCTTACCTCACACACCAGGCGGGCAATGCCGAAAGCGCACGGAAGCGCTTTGAGGATGCTCTCAATCGTCTGCCTCGCGCGAAATATGCATCGGGGGCAGTCAGTTATCTTATTGACGACGCACAAGGCACAAAAGACTGGGTCTACGTTGAAAAAATAGCCCGTCTGGCGGAACGAAAGAGCGTGCGACCCGCTGAAAAGCGCCACGCAGACCTTCGTGGCATTGTGGAAGTCGCTGTCTTCGAACAAGCCACAAAGCTCGCGGCAGATGCCCAACATGAGGCTGCAGCGAACAAATTCCTAGCCTTCCAAAAGGAATTCCCTAAGAGCCGCAGGGCTGAAGTCGCACTCGATACGGCGGCAAAGAACTTCGTTCTAGCCAAAAAAATCGACGTCGCTGTCACGACCATGGAACTTCTGTTTGGAACCTATCCGCAATCACCCTACGCGAAAGAAGCGCGCTGGCAGTCAGCGGAGCTTAGCAAGGGCCTTGGGCAGATGCTGCGCGCTGCGAACCACTATGAAGCCTTCGCGAAACTCTACAAAAAAGAAGGCCAGCAACGTCAGGCATGGCTCAAAGCTGCCGACATGCACAAAGGCTTAGGCCGATACGCGAGCGCTATTGCCGACTACGAAATCTACATGAAGGAAGCGCCTGCTCAAGAGAAGGTTCGCGTCGCGAAAGACATCGCCGATATGCAGTTCAAATTCGGCAAGTCGACAGAAGCACTGGCGGCCTATGACAGGGTCATCAAGATGTCCCGTAACGCGGACGACGAAATTTTCGCCCGGGCCCAAATGATTGAAATCTACATGCGCATGTCTCAGGAAGCCAACGCGCGAGCCATGATCTCGCGAGTGCTTGATTTGAAGCCGGCATCGCAGGATGGATTCCGCACCCTCGCTCGGGCGAAGTTCTCGCTTGCGAAGCTTGAAGCGCGCGACATGAAGGACATCGACCCCATGCGCGAAGCGCAACTCAAGCGCGCAGTCGACGAAATCGTGCGTCGTTACGACAAGGTGAAGTCTCTTTACCTCGCTTCATGTGAAGTACCAGGCCTCGAATTGTGCTCGGTGGGATACTATGAAACTGCCAAACTCGCTGAACAGGTGGCAGGCAAGCTTCTTGAAGTCGAGCTTCCTCCCACGCTTGACTTGAAGGAAGTGGGCCCCATCAAAGCTGCCGTGACAGCGGGCTCCAAGAGGCTTTCAGAAGAGAGCAAATCGTTCGCGCAGCAAGCAGAGTCAGCACTGTCGAGCGGCGCTCCCGACGCGGACACCGCCGACCGCATTCGAAACTATGCCGCGCAGCACCGTGGTGACGCCAGCGGAAGCGTGCCACTCGAGTAAACGTCGGCACCTTCTGCTCGCGCGCCCCCTCTGGTGAATTCCAGAGAGGTGCATGTTTCTCGTATTCTAGCGTTGCGAACAGGAAGGAACGGGTGGTAAGTCCCAAGAAGAATTCTGACGCACGGAGCAGAGCAATGTCCCAAAAAATGGACTTCTCGAAGCATGAGGTTTACGCCGCCCTTTCTACGTTGGAACTGTACGTCTCCATTACGCAGGAACCGGGTGCTGAGCCGCTCGACGAAGACTCCCAAGTCAGTGTCCGCGAAGCCTTGCGCACTCTGCGCAAAAACCTCGACACCCTTGTCGCACTGAAATAGCCGAGCGACTCGCACCATGGGTTTGAGTCTCCTCGAAGAATTTAGAAGAGGCAGCTCTCAAACGTTAGGGCAGCCCATGCTGCCGGCGCTTCAAATTTAGCGTGCTCCGAGGCATCCGCAGCGCTGCGCAGACGTGCGACATGTTCATGCCATGCCTCCTGATAGCCTCGCCCAAAAGTTGCTTCTCGAGCGACGAAATGACTTCATACAACGGCACATCGCGGTTCAGTGCGTCGGCAAGAAGGAGCAAAGCGGGATGTGAATAGACAGCACCTGATGCGACTGGGTGAACGGCGTCCTCGGAGGGCACATCAGGGGCTTCATAAACGTCTTCGAGTTCCACTGGCGGTTCTTTCAATTCGGCCGGAGGAAACATAGTTGCCACTTCCGGAAATCGCTCAAAGTCGAGACGCGAACTTCCTTGATCGTTGAGCATCAAAAAAAGATTCAATATCGAATAGAGTTCTCGAATATTTCCTTGCCAATGGTAACGTCGGCAACGATCCGCAACTTCGGCCACAAGAGAGTCTGACGCGTTTTGACCACGGCGAGCGAAAAAAACTCTCACCAATGTGCGCATTTCAAAGGTGCGGAGGCGAAGAGGGAGCAAACGAATTTCTGCACCTAAAAGCTGTGTGCGCAGGGAAGGCACGAGGTTTCCCAACGACACGGCTTTGTCGGTAGATGTGGTGCAAGAGCAAACGAGCTGAAAGCTCGAGAACATCGACTTGCCGTCTCCGCGTCTGTCGTACATGCCCTCGGCAACGACCCGGGCGAGTTCCTCTTGAACCTCCGCGGGCGCTTTGTCGATGTGGTCGAGATAAAGAATGCCACCAAGTGCCAATGCGAGAGCGCCGAATGAAGAAAGGGACGTGCCCTCGGAAGCCGACGAGGGCACGTAGCCGAAGAGACGCCGACCGAGAGTCTCGGCGTTCCCTTGTGAGCAGTCTATTTTCACAAAGGGAATTTTATCGCTTTGCTGCAATCGAAGCCGATGCAGAAGATGCGCAACCTCGTCGCGGCCTGTTCCCGACTCTCCGCACACGACCAAGGGCATGGAAGGCCCTTTGGCGAGCTTCTGAAGCAGCGACACTTTCGCTTGGTCGAGCACAATGCCCAGTGGGCACTCTTGAAGAAGAGCAGGCGGAAATGTGGAGTGGTCGAATACAGACTCTTTGCCGCTCGAGTACCAACGTTTTTGCGCCACTGTTTCCAGCGCCACCGCGAGCTCTTCGGTTGAAAGCACAGGTTTGCGCAAAAAGAGGGAGGCACCCGCGCGTTCGGCTTCAAGCCACGTTGTGAGGCGCGGGTCGGCGCTCACAGCGACGATTCCCAACTCGGCTGTCTGCGCTCGGAGCGCTGAAATGAGAGAGAGTCCAGACTGACCCTCGTCCTCATTTCCGAGGTGAAGATCCACTAGGGCGTAATCGAACGGGGCCCGTTCCTGGACAAAATGCAGGGCCTCAGCGGCATCTTTGGCAAACGCGCATTGGAGACCAAGCACTTCCGCGTGGCGACGGATGGCCTCACGGTCGAGGGCACGGTCTTCGACGACGAGCAGGGACTCTTGAAGTTCCAAGTCGACTCTCCACATGCGAAATAACTGAATTTTCTCTTTTCCACGAATAATTGCGATTGGAACAGTCCGCAATCGGAGGTGTCCAATTCTTGGAAAGAATCTCTTCAAAATACTATAATTATTGAATTTTTACGTGAGCTCTGCATTTCTGCGGACCCTGAGCATGCCGCATCCTGCGGATGCCTTGTCAATTCCTGACTGGTGCCGTCTCAAGCCTGCCAAAGTTCGTCCATTGACGAACTTTGGTGGCGAACGAAAGATCAACGCTCCACAGCCATTCCATTCCGATTCGTTTGTTTCTGATTTGAGAGTTGCCTGAAAAGAGAATCGTTTTTTTTTAACATGAAGAGGCGAAATTCATGCCCCTTTTCTCAAAAAAATCTGCCCTTGCATCGGCCTTGTTCATAGCCACTGCTCTTTTGTTTCCTTCTTCCAACGCTCATGCTGACTTTGGCGATGTCGAGGTCGATGGCGAGGTCGACGGCACTCCCAGCTCCTGCAACATCTCCGCACTGGCCACCTGTTGTGACTGGGGGGGAGGTGTGCCCTGTCTCAAGCAATCGGGCTGCACCGAAGAGAACTTCGTCGACATTGGGCGCACCGCAGAACAGTGCACACTGTCTGATGCGCCAACTCCAACGCCCGGAGTCATTCCGAAGGGTTCGAAGATCTTCAAATCGAAGTCCACAGGCTACTTTCCCGACAGCTCTCCGCTGCAGGGAGGCTACGTAGACCGCCGTTCGAAGCCACTGCAAACACTTCAGCAGTACCTGCGTGGAAAAGGCTCCTACGTTTCTGTTGCCATGGACAACGAAAATGGCATCCCCTACGGAACAAAGCTCCGCATCTTGGAGCTAGAACGCAAGTACGGCCGCGTCATTGAATTTCGCGTCGTCGACACCGGTGGCGCCTTTTATGGCAAGGGAATGTCGAGAATCGACATCTGCACCGAGAGCGAAAATCATGCGTACGACCCCGCCGTAAATAAGACCCTGACGCTTGTGTTTCCTTCGCTGTGAGGACTCAATTGGCGCTGACGTGAAACTCAAGAAGACCCTTCACCCGAGCCACGCCGTCCGACGTTTTTGGAATGAGTTCCTCAACCGCATCTGTCAAAGAAACGTAACGATCGGGAAGAGACGTCGACAGGAGGCGACGCACTTGCGGCGCCTCCCCCCTCACCTTTTCCAAAAGATCGACACCCGTCATGTCGGACGCCATGGCGAAGTCGAGATCGGAAACGACAACGTCCCCAGGCGCAAGCTCCCGCCACGCAGCCGACTTCAGAAACTCCTCGGGCGTGTGAAACACACTCACCGTCTCCCCCAGTCCACGCGCCCAAATGCGACGCACGAGAGGGTTGTCGTCTATAACGTGAACCCTAGAATGCCGCTGGTCGGCTTTTGGCATTGGCATTGGGAGCGATAAAGGAAGAGGGGTTGGTGCGAGCTCGAGGGCCATTTCAGGCGCCGCATTCGGCATGGCCTGGGGCAAGACAAGAAAGAACGAGACGCCCCCTTCTTCGTTGCGACAATCCAACACCCCGCCGTGGAGATCGACGAACGCACGCGCCAACGCGAGTCCTGTGCCACGGGCTTCGCCCTGCTGTATTTCTTTTGTGGAAAAAGCCTCTTCGAAAACCCGCTCGATGTGTTCTTCGGCAATGGAAGAACGCGAATTCCAGACACGCACGCGCAACAGATCCCCCGTCACACCCGCACTCACGCGCAATTCGAAAGGGTGACTAGCAGCCTCGTAAGCGTTCCGCAAAAGATTCGAAAAAACCCTTCTCATGAGGGAATCATCGAAACGAGTGACGAGTCCTGGTGGAACGCGGAACTCGCGATGAATGTTCCCTTGCTCTTCTTCTGAAAAAACACCGTTCCAAACTTCCTCCATGAAAACCTCGAAGGCGACTTCCGTAGGCATGAAGGCATCGGCGCGCGAAAGTGCGCGGAGGTTTTCGAGGCACGCATCGACCAGTGTCATTTGAGCGCGAACGCGTCGCGCTGCGTCGGCAAGGAACGCGGTGTCGTCGGGTTTCACGGGAGCAGTGTCGTCGCAAAACGTTTCGACAAGATGCTGGAAGGCCTGCAGAGGTTGGCGAATGTCGTGCGACAGGCCCTGGAAGGTTTTCAACACCGCCTCGGCCCTCACAGCGCCGCGTTCAAGTGCACGGCGTGTTTCGTTTGCGTCACGCAAAGAATTCACCACGGCAACGACTCTCCGTGACAAAAGACTCATTTCAAGTGATCGGAAGGAGAGGGCAACAAGAGGCGGTTCATTGGTGCGGGCCATGCGGCTCGGGAGGCCATTGAGCTGCTGCCCCAAAATTTCGTTGACCGGCTCCAGGACGTCGACGCGAAGGCGCCGAAGGAAAACAAGGATGAGCGCTATCCACGAGACGACAACCACGAAGACGGGTGCTGCGAGCGACTGAAGGTGATCGACGCCCAAACGACGTTCGAGACGCTGAAGTCGGACCCAGAACTCTTCTTGCATATAGGGAAGTCGAAGCTCCGCACATACGATAGTGCGTCGCGCAGCACCTCGCGACTTCAGAAACGAAGGGGCAGGACATCCCACCGACACCCTGTTGACTTCAATCGATTCGAGTCCAAATTTTTCTGCAAACTCCTGCCTTGCAGCATCGAGAGAAATCGAATCCTGCAGCACAAGTTCACGAGCCGCAACGCTTGAAAATGTCGAAGCGATTTCGGAAAGCTCCGCAACACGCTCCTGGCTCCAAACGTTAAAGTCGAGCCACGTTTTCAGCGCGGCGACGCCTATCATCGCGGCAACGGCAAAGGTGAGCAACACCGCCGCCGGACGCACCACTATGGCATGAAGCGTGGGTGTTTTTCGGCGTCGAAAAAAGGCGGAGGTCATGACGGAGGCTTCGCCTGCTCCGAGCCGGGAGACGCCGTGGGTACCGGAGTCTTTGCGAGAGCCAAGAAAGAAAGCGTGGAGCCTTCAAGAAGAAACACAGAGGGCGGGAGCCCCAAAAGAAACTCGCTGCGCGGCCAGCGCGCTGACTTCGCTCGAAAATCTTCGCGAGACGTAGGTCGCTCTTCACACAGGCGTTCTACGATCTTCCCAAAGAAACGGACAATACTGACATCGTGCAGGGTGGGACTCGCGACGTCAGCACCGCTGCCAAAAGTCCCGAGAGGAAGTCCCAGGAACTTAAGATTCGAGGAAACGTCGCCTCCTTCCCGCAAAACGAGACCCTCCAGAAGACCAGGCTTGGCGCGGCCTTTCAGGCTGAATTGCTCGGGACTTCCCCACGCATCACTCCCCACCAAACGCACAGGGCTCGGCGAAGCCTTGAGCGACTCCAGCAAGGGCAGCAAGACAGGTTCAGGCACGGGAGCCACAAGAAAATCGTATCTTTCCCCCTTCAAGAGTTCGATGAGGTCGGCCACGGACGGGTTTTCGAGCGCAACACTTTTCGAGAAGCGAGACACAAAACCCTCTTTCCCGGCCTCAGTGTCGAACGCCTGCGAGAAGGCGCGACACGTGACACACGTCGCAGGGTGCAGGGAACCGTAGGCTTTTCCGAAACCTTTTTCTTTCAGGGTTTTCACGAAGGCACGCATTCCCCGTTGCGGCTCGGCGCCCATGGCAAAAACGTTCTCGCCTGCACTTTCGACAATGGACTCCGACGCAAGTGGAGACACAAGGGGGGTGAGGCCGGCCGCTCGAGCCGCGAGTTGAAGATGCTTTGCCTGCAGGGGGCCAAGCGCTATCCACGTTCCTTTTTCTTCTAGAGTCTTCATGGAGGCAGCGGGAGCAAGAGGATCGGCGGCATCGTAGTCGGCGCGCACGAGCTTCATCTGGTAGCCGCATGTGGCAGCCTGTGGCGACGCCTGACCAAGCGCATACTCGAGTGTCGCCTCGTAGCCGCGCACGCGCGATCGGGGCACGCCCGCATCCACTCCCAGAAATGCTTCGAATGCTCCCACGGTCACGGGAACGAGTTTTCCAGGGCGCCCCGGCGCACTCGCACTCGCACTCGCACTCGCAACTGGCCCGTCGGCACCCCCTGCGGGCAGCACGATGCCCACACATCCAAGAGCCCACAAAACTCTCGCAACCAGAGCCCCGCCCACATGCACGGACACACGCACAGTTCGGGCTGCGAAGCATGACGGGGCGACTCTGCTTGATGCCAAAGCGCGCACTCCTGCAGGGGGAAAGAGCTCAAAGAAGAAGGTTCGACCCATGAGCTACCCCGTACGAGGGAGGGCCACAACCCCCTGCCTGACCAGCCAGCGTGCCTATCAACCCTCCGCATCCTGGCGAGAAGCTCCCGACGGAAGGCCAGTGTGCGAACATTTCGAAATTGCCTTCTCGAAACGGCTTGTTCCGGCATTCGCAGATCGCTGATTCGCATCGTTTTTTTGTGCCAAGAGAACCTGTTCCAATGCCCCTTTTGAACCCTTGACGGATGACTTTATTGATTGACAGGCCAGTTTCTATGCGCTACGCAAGTGACGTCTTTGTTGGGCTTTTTTTCGGAGGTGATATGCGCGTGTCTACGAACCCAGGTCGTTCCGTTTCCGGACTCTTCGCCGCCACTGGCGTCGCCAGTTTTGGTCTCGCACTCGCCCTTTTGGGTTGTACGAAATCCGGTTCTCCCCAAGCGTCTCGTGACGGTGGCGGCGAAAGCCCCTCCGTTGCGGCCCCAGATGCCAGTGAGAAAGGGGGAGTTGTTATTCCCTCTGGCCGCCTCCCGAAAATCGCGCCAGGCTCCGCGCAAGTGGCGCTGCCCGACGGAAATGCCATCACACTGACCTACGTCGAAGGCGTCCCTTTCATGCAGGTGCACGGCACCATTGTAGAAGGGTCCTACCAACGGATCCTCGCCGCGAGCGATGCCGCGTCTTTGTCCGCATCGGAAAAAGTGGAACGCGTTCGCAAGGAACTTGGCGGCATTGTGAAGGGTTTCCAAGACGCCACACGAATTCTCAACGTTCGCACCATTCCTGAAGTGGGCTATTTCAGCTTCCTCATGCCCTACAACGACTACGAGTCGCTTCCTACGCTGAAGAACGTCTCGCGCACGGTTCTTGTGAATCCTGTCCTGTCCTCGCAAGGCTCCCAGCATGCGGTGAAAAAGTTGTCGTCGGAGCTCAACAAAGACCTCGCGGAAGCCGGTCTTTCCATGGGTGACACCTCCTCGTACAGCGGCCTTTTGCGCATCGGCGTCAAAGAATTTGAAAAACTCGTGGCCAAAGACGTCGCAGGCGTGAAAGTCGACGGCAGCGACGTGCGCGTCGGCGTGGCCGACACGGGCGTGACCTTCAACCACCCCGCATTCGAAGACGCCTCCGGCAAGAACCGCATCGAATACATGAAGGAATTCACGGGCGAGGGAACACTTTACTTCTCGCAAGAGGCTTCCCTTTCCGTACGGACGCCAACGAAAGACGAACTCGAGAAAGATGCTTCTCTGAAAGATGTCCTTTTTGTCACGGCTCAGTACTTGGCGCCCGGCTCGGCCCAGGAAGCAACTGTGGCCGATGCGTTCAGCGAAGTGAAAGATCTTCCCTTGCGCGTCAGCGATGAACTGCGCGGCATCCTGTTGACGGAAAACAACGGCGTCCGTCTGGCCATCCTGTCGGAAAAGGCTTTCGGCAACCAAGCCGCTGGCGAATTCGCCGACATCAACGCCAACGGCGACGTGGAAGATGCGCTTGCCGTGCTTCATGTTCCTGCAGCCGATGGTCAGCAGGGAGGCCGTCTCTTTGTCGACATCGGCGGGAAGGGCGACCTCCGCAAGACGAAGGCACTTGGCGACTTCAACGCCACCAAAGACGTTGTTTCCGTGTTTCAAGAAAAATTCGGCTTCGACCTGGGCACGCGCCAGCTTGTGAACAAAAAGGGTGAGGCTGTCGAAGTCGTGTCTGCCGGCATTGTCGGATTCGACTCTGGCAATCACGGCAGCCACGTTTCAGGCATCATCGGCGGGCGCAAAACCCTTTCAAACGACGCAGAAGGAACTTACGCACGCGGCGTGGCTCCGAACGCGCGGCTCATGGTGAACCGCGTTTGCGCCAACAACGGCGGCTGCAACGCGACGGAAGCCTTCATCGACCTCGCCCTGGCTGGCGCCGAAGTCATCAACATGTCGCTGGGCGGCCTGTCTCCGTTCAACGACGGCTATGGCGTTGAAGAAGAAATCATCAACCGCCTCACGCTGGAAAAAAACGTTCTTTTCGTCATCAGCGCTGGCAACAGCGGCCCTGGCCGCCAGACCGTGGGTTCGCCTTCGGTGGCACGCCTTTCGTTGTCCGTGGGCGCATCGGCTTCGCGTTCCCTTATCACTGGGCAATACCAATGGCCCGGCAGCACAAAGCCTGCCGTGGCCACGGGCACCAACGACAACGACTTTATGTTGTTCTTCTCCAGCCGCGGCCCTACAGCGGCGGGTGGTTTCAAGCCAAACCTCTCAGCCCCTGGGACGGAACTTTCCACTGTTCAGCTGAACACAGCTCCTGGCAGCCGCTCTGGTCTCGACGTTTACTGGGGCACGTCTATGGCGGCGCCCAGGGCCGCTGGCGCCGCTGCCATTCTTCTGGACGCCGCGAAGAAGTACAATGCCGCGAACCCCTCGACGCTCCTTCCGACCGACGCCCTCACTCTGCGCGCCGTTCTCATTGAAAGCGCGCAGGCCTTCGACATGGCGAAGCTCAACCCGAAAACGGGTGCAAGCACCAAAGGCCGCTACACTTGGATTGATCAAGGCCAGGGCCTCATCAACCTCGCCCGCGCTTGGGAACTCCTGAAAGCGCAGTCCAAAGTGAAAGCGCCCGCGAGCGTCCTCGCGAAGAACGGAACACGCTCCGAAGCGGTGCCCCTCGACTACGAAGTGCGCGTGCTGGCAAAGCTTCCCAACGGCCTCGATTTTACAGGCACGACACCCGGCGCCACAGCAACAGACATCGACCCCCGCGCAGGCAAGCTTGTTCCCACTTTCGCCAAGGGCCTGTGGATCGACCCGTCGTCGAAGGCCACTCTCCACACCGTGCAAATCGCGCGCAGACTTCCTGCCGGTTTCTTGAAGCGTGACGACGCCGGCGAACTCGCCCGCCAACTTCACACGAGTGCGGAAACGTTCGCTCTCGAAACAACGGTGTATGGCTCTGGCGTCAACTGGCTCCGCGCCGGCGTGCTCAACCAACTCGACTGCAAGAGCGCTCCCGCTTCCGACACGCTGCGCATCATTGGTGAGGGCGCTGTCGACCAGTTCAACGCCGACGGCACGGGCACCAGCCTCGGCCTGGGCGCAAGCAACCTCTATGTGTGCACCGACGAGGCGGCCATTTCTGCCCTGCCCCCTGGCGACCACGGCGCTATCATCAAGGCCTTCCGCATTTCCGGCGGCAAGCGCGAAGCCATCCCCGCTTTCGAAGTGCCTGTGTACATCACGAAGTCGCACAAAACTCTTGCCGGCTCCGAACGCTATGAAATTTCGGGTGTGGCGCGCAGCTTCGACGTGGAACGCAACTACGTCGTCGTTCCCGAAGGCACGAGCGTGGTGAACGTCAGCCTCGAAGTTCCGGAACGCAAAGCAGACGGATCAGGATGCGCGGGCGTGGAACTCATGGCGTATGAAGCTGGCAACACCTCACGTCCAACGGAAATCGCTCCCCGCACGAAGGCTATTGCGAGCAACTGCGCCGTGACCGGCGACACCGGCGGCACCCGGCGCGTTGCGTACTCGCGTGCGAACCCTCGCCCTGGCGTTTGGGATCTCCACGTATTCGGACGCTACCAATTCGACAAGAGCCCCTACACCCTGAAGGTTGACTACGCGACCGTCGTCACAACTGCGAAGAAGATCGTCGGCTTGCCTGCTGCCCTCAACGGTGTGTTCAACCTCACCGTGAAGGAAGCGACCTTCGAGGCGAAGCCTGATGGCGAGAAGAGCTCGTTTACGCTCTCAACGCTCACGCAAACGACACGTCCCAGCGTGGAACAAGAAAAAACCGTGGTCGTTCCAAACCGCGACGGCAAAACAGCCCGCACCTACGACGCGAGCGTAAAAACCGTAACCATCAACACCTACGGCGCCGAAGGAAACGACATCGACCTCGTGGTGTTCGAATGCGAAGACGAAGCGGTCACGAATTGCTCGCAAGCGGCTTCCAGCGGCACGGCCACCGACGTTGAGACGGCAACCTTTGCTCCGAAGGCCGGAAAATTCTACCGCGCAGATGTGTTTGGTTACGATGTTCCCAAAGGCACAACAGAGTTCACATTCGATGAAGTTCTTGCCCTTTCGAGCATCGACAAAGGCAGTCTGACGGTGTCACAGGGCGCGTCTGAAAACGACTACGCCGTTGCGCATGCCTTCGATGTCGCGGCCAGCACGCTCCTCTCCGACGAGCGCTTCACGAGTGGGAAGTACGCGGCCGGCGGCGAAATTGCTCTGCGCACTGCGGGCGGCAACGACCTTGCTCGCATCCCTCTCACCATCTCTGCCAAAGACGACACGTCCACGACAGGCCGCTGATTCCCTATAAACGAGAAGAGGGGTGGAGGGGGCTGCAACACAAAGGCGACTGCTTAAGGCACTGTGGGCAATGTGATTTGCAGCCTCCACGCTCCTCCCCGGGCAAGGTCCTCTGGGCTCACCGAAACGAGGTTTTGGCAGACAGGGATCTTTTCTTTTAAAACAGTGAGAACGAATGCGCCCTCGAGCGACAAGGGAAAGGGCTTGGCCTCACGCCGATTGCCTTTCGGCTCGAGCAGCAAGAACCCGTAATTGCTCGTGACGTCGCCCGAAGGTGTTCCCTGGAAAATTGTCACATCGAGCGTCAGACCTCTTTCCATCTCCACCGCGAATGCGTCTGCGGCTGCCATTGAGCCGGGTTCCGGCTGCACCAGAGTGCCTTTGCAGTCGGGAGCTTGCACCGAACCTGTCGAGGTGCCCTTGCCGTCGTTCTCCTGGCTTTCGCTCGGGGGCACGGGCGTGGGAGCCCTCGACGAAGGAGTTTCCTTTTCGGCATCGTCGTCATCGCCGCCCGGGTTGCGCACAACGGTTCCGCATCCGCTCGAAGCGGAAACAAGCAACGACACAGACGCAAGGACAAGGGAAAGGGCATTGCGGATCATGGAGTTTTGTCCTCGCTGCGTTCTCGGGTGAGTGGGAAGAGTTGGATATTAATTTGATAGATGTCTTCACACGTCTCGAGGGTTTCAGAGGCTGCCAAGATGCGCCTTTGCCATTCCTCGGCTTCTTCTTTCAGGCGCTCGAAGAGAGCACGGGTCATGGGAACGGTGAGAGCTGTGACGTCGCGCCGTTGAGAGGGCACACGGGTGACACATTCCTTCCCGAGCTCAGCCATCTTTTGATGGTAACGGACAATGCCCAGTCCGCGGGCGCCGGCAGGTTGGCTGATGCGCGCCTCTGACTGCAGCCAGCGCCCGGTCGACTCGTCGCGGTGCACAAGGCTCAGGCGAATGAGCAAATCCCAACTTCGGCGGGCTTCCTCGGGCGTCACACGAGGCAAAAGACGTTTTGAGATCCACTCAGGATCCGGGCGAAAGTCGGGAAGCAGCACCGCCTCGCGCACGGCGGCATGGAACCACTCAGAAAAGTACTCGAAGCCATCGCGCGCTTCCGAGGGTCCGAAAGAGCGAGCGCGTGTTTCTACGATTTCCTCGAAAAAAACTTCCCGCTCCACGGTGGATCGCGACGATTCGTAACGCGCCAAAAGAACAAAGTAACGCCGTTCGCGCTCTTTGAAATCGAGGGCGTCTGCAATCCGTTCCGCGGCGCTCACGGTGAGCGGGCGCGTGCCTTTGCAAATGAGGTGAAGGTAATTGGTCGGGCCGAAACCAAAGTCCTCGGCGTAGTGCCTATACGAGTATCGTCCGAGGGCCTTTTTGGCGGCGACATAGAGGCGGCGCAGAAATTCCGAACCCGACAAGGCTTCGAACGGGCCGAGGCGGCGCGCGTGCTCACGAAGTGAGCGCAACCTTTGAGAAGTGTTCGTATTTTCTGCCAAGACGCCCTCCCTCGGGTCGGTTTCATGCCTTTTGACCCACATCCTCTTATCGCCACTTTTGTATACAACTTAACAGACAAAATATAACAGCGTCATGAAAATAACCTCTTATTTAAACATATAGTCTATTAAGTTCGTATACACAAATGCCGATACGTCGGTATACGGACGCTTGCCGCCCGACAAACCATTCTCCAAGGAGGTCTTTTATGAAACCGAAGTTTTCCGCTCTCAGCACCCTCGCGCTTTTGCTGACGGCTGGCTGTGGAAGCCTGGCCGACTCTCAGAAGCAGGGTGAGGGTGGCAAAGACGTAGACTGCGACTGCACGCCGCAAAAAAGATCCGACCTGACTTCAGAAGTGAAGCTCGTCGCCGAAACGTATTCCTCTTGCTCAGCCCTTCGCAAAGATCTCGACATCATTCGAAACCGTCGCAAACTCCTTGAGGAGTCTTTCCGCACCTCGGTTCAGGAATCTACCAACAGCAGCAGCAGCAGCAGCAGCAAAAGCGCATCCTCCAGCGGTGACGTTTTGACGAACATCCAGGAGTCAGGCGTCGACGAGTCGGACCTCTACAAGGTGTCTGCCGATCACATTCTTGCCCTCATCGACGGCGACCTTCACGTCGCCAGTCGCCACACATTCGGCGTCCTTGGGAAACTTTCTCTGGGCGCCCATCACGCCGTGCACATGTTTGTTTCTGGTAGCACACTGGTTGTGGTGGATCTCGCTCCCATACCCCCTCAGAGCCTCAAAAAAATCGAAGAACCCAGCTTACAACTCACCTCCATAGCCTCGTCGTCGGCACCTCGGTACGGTGGCTTCACCCCCGATTCCCAGTCCAACCAAAGCCGCGTGCGCACGTTTGCACTTTCAA
The DNA here is from genome assembly GCA_020247005.1 of Silvanigrellales bacterium. Lineage (GTDB taxonomy): Bacteria > Bdellovibrionota_B > Oligoflexia > Silvanigrellales > Silvanigrellaceae > JADCJN01. The sequence goes on along the minus strand of JADCJN010000058.1, from coordinate 6,873 downwards.
AAGGTGCTCTTCCCGTTGCGAAAGAAACAAAAACTCTTGCAGGCCGAGTGACCCACACCCGCCTTGTGGACGACAAGCTCGTTCTTGTTCTGGCCGGATCCCTCGACGTCGAACCGTTGTCGGTTGCGACCAAAAACTCGGTGAACGATGTGGCGTGCGACAAAGTTCACAAGCCGGCCATCCACAACATGGACCAAACTTTCACGCGCGTGAGCACCCTTGACGTCAATAAGCTTTCTCTCGCGGGCAGCGACACAGGTTTCCTGGGCGCAGGCCACGTGGTTTACATGGCCTCCAATGCCATTTACGTCGGGGCCGCTCAGTACGCCTGGGACTATCGCATTCCGGCTACGGGCAAACCTGAACCCATTCCGCAAAACGAAGAACGCCTCGTTCTTCATCGCATTGCCTTCGACCCCAACAAAGGTCTTGGCCAAGTGTCTTTGGGCTCCGTCATGGGCCGCGTGAAAGACGAATGGGCCTTTAAGCAAACCGGGGCGGACGGCCAATACCTCAACGTCGCAACCACCACCGGGCAGCTGTGGAGCGAAGGGGCAGACGCGGCCTCAAATCACCTCACTGTGCTCGAAACCTCAGGCGCCTCTTTGCGCGCTGTCGGACACCTCTCAGACTTCGGACGGAAGGAAGACATCCGCAGCATCCGTTACGTTGGCAACACAGCCTACGTTGTGACCTTCAAAAAAACAGACCCTCTTTTCGCCATCGACATTTCGAATCCCACGAATCCAAAGCTTCTTGGCGAACTCAAGATTCCGGGATTTTCGACCTACATGCATCCTGTGGGCGAAAATCGCCTCGTCGGACTCGGTTTTGAGGCCGAAGAAATGGGTGACTTCGCATACTATCAAGGCCTTCAATTTTCGCTCTTCGACGTCTCAGACAAGAAAAACCCAAAGCGCCTCGATGTGAAGGTGCATGGCGAACGAGGAAGCTCTTCCGAAGCGACGGCCGACCACCACGCATTTCATTTCGATGAGGAGTCGGGCATCGTTGCCTTTCCCGTTGTCGAAGTTCGGAACCCCGACGGCCGCAATGGCGGCTGGGCCAGCGGAAGCGAGCCTCCTGTTTTCAGCGGCGCCGTATTCTACGACGTGACAGGGGACTCGCTCAAAGAGGTTGCGCGGTTGTCGCATGCCGAGTGGATACCCGAGGAGTGCAAAAATATCATGGGCCAAGGTCAGTGGTGGGAAGGGCAAACCGCTTCATTCGATATCGCACGCGTGTTTAAAGTCGATGGCCACACGCTGACCCTTTCGCCTTTCGGATTCAAATCGTGGACAAAAAGCGTGACAGCACCCGCCACGAAAGCAGCGAAGTGGACACGCTCTGGCAAACAGAACTGCGCAGCAGGGCACTAGGAGAGCGCCACACCCTTTGAGACTCCCCCCAAAAGGTCTTTCCTTTTCCCTTGCGCGGACAAAATCTTTTCGTACTCGGCAAGCGTGCGCAAAAATCCGTCGCCGAAAGCAAATGAAATGCCCTCCACGTAGGTTTCCAACGAGGTGACCAGGTCCGAATTCAGAAGGGCTCCCGATGCGCTCTGAAAGAAACGGGCGATGGCGTCTCGGCGCCCCCGCGAACCCAGGGCTTCCCAGCTCTCTAGGGCAGCCGACAACGTCGCCACGTGCACCTCCGCGCTCTGGTCAGCGCTTGCGTCGTTCGCACCGGGCGCGCGACAATTGAACCACGCCGCAAAAACACACGGAAGACCCGAAAAAGCCTGCCAGGCGGAGGCCAAATCGACTCGAAACGTGGCGGGCTCGCTGTGAGCACGCACCAAAGCGGGGTCTCCGATGAACAGAGCCGCAGCGGGTCTACCCCTGCGATGCCTTTCGAGCCGGGCTCGGAGTGCCTCTGCTGAAAGCTTTTCGAGCTCGGCATCGACAATGACCTCGACGCGAGCACCCGCCGTTTCCAAGAGAGTGCTTGCCAGCCACTCGGAATGCTCGCTCGCACCCGAGGTCCACAGAACCACCTCTTCACGCGACGGAAGGCCCCTTTCCCAGTTCCTCCAGAACCCATCTTCTGCCGCAGAGAACGGCACGGGCTCCACGAACACACTGCGCACTGGTCCCGCTGCGCCAATGCCAAAAGCAGGAAAGAGAGGGCGAAACCCAGCACGCAACCCGGCTATGGCCGACATGCACGCAGCGTCCACGTCTCCACGCCGCGCAGCATCGTTCAAAGCACGCGGGGTTTTGAAGACAGTAATGTTTCCTTGGTGAAAAAAGGGAAGCATGTTCAGGTACGCCACAGCTCCCAAGCGTGCGTCTGTCATTTCGCACGGCCTCCCTGCGTGTCGCGCGGTGCGTCATGGGAAGGGCGCGCCTGCCCTCGGGCTTCGCGCACCAGCGCTCGGGCGTGAGCAAGGCTTTCTGGTGTGACTTCTTCTCCGGAAATCATGCTCGCAAGTTCTCGCAAGGTTTCTTCGGGTGTGGCTTTCGCAATGCGGGCCACCGTGCGGGTTTTCGTATGCTGCTTCGAAACGACGTAATGAGCGCGAGCAAAACACGCGACCTGCGGAAGGTGCGTGATGCAAAGCGCCTGACGCGCGGCACAGAACTCCGCAAGTTTGCGCCCCACTTTCGCAGCAATGGCTCCGCTGATGCCGGTGTCAATTTCATCGAACACAAAAAGACTCATGCTTTCCTGTTCGAACAAGACGCTCTTGATAGCAAGCATGGTGCGGGAAAGCTCCCCTCCGCTTGCCACACGCTCTATGGGCTGTGGCTCGAGGCCCAAATTTGCGCTCATCAAAAACTGAGCCCGCTCGAAACCATGTCGCGTCAGCCTTGTGAACCGTTTGCGCACGGCCTCAGAAAGCTCAGCCGCAACGTCGGCAGGAACACTTTGCAAAACCACTGGAGTGGCCAGTGCAGGCTGCGTGCCTTCGGACTCCGCCGACAGGGTGGCCTGTTCGAAGTCCACGAGGGAGCAGACGAAACGCGCTTTCGCCATGCCCAGCTCCCCAAGCTCCTGCATCACCGCTTTTGCCAGGCCACCTCTGTTTTTACGGCGCCCCTCCGAAAGCTTTGAGGCGAGAGCGACAAGCTCCTCGGCCACACGCGCTGCCTCTTTTGCAAGGCGAGCCACGTCGCCACCCAAAGAAACATCGCGTTCCAGGTGGGCCACGCAGCGTTCACGGTGCGAGTGGACATCGGCTAACGAAGGACCAAATTTCTGCAAGAGGCGATTGTACACTTCAGCTCGCGCGAATGCGTTCTGAAGTTTCTCTTCGTCAATGTCGAATTGTGAAAGTGTCTGCTGTGTTTCGTATGCGATGTCTTCCACAAGGGAAGACAGTTCTTCCAGTCGTTCGGGACGCAGTTTCAATTCCACGCCCGCGGCAAGCCGCACCAGGCGCTCCACGCTTTTGTGACAGGCCCTGACAAGCTGCAGGCAATTCACTTCCCCGTCGGTCAGGGCCTCGTTCAGCGAGGCGATGATCCGTTGCGCCGAAGACGCCTTGTTGCCCAACGCCAGGGTTTCTTGAACTGAGGACCACTCCGCTTCGGAAAGTGCGCCTTCGTCTATTTGTGTCAATTCGAATTCAAAAAGTTCGCGCTCACGCTTTCGCAGGGCGCGTTCTTCTTCCAGTGAGGCGATTTCTCGAACCAGAGCTTGGTAACGGGCATACCCCTTGCCAAAGGCGGCCGCGGTGTCGGCCAGCCCAGAGAAATGGTCGAGGTAGCGCGTGTGGGCTTCACTTTCCAAAAGACGCTGGTTTTCGAACTGGGAGCTGATGTCAATGAGGTCGGCGGTCACCTGCTGCAGCACACGGGTGCTCACCGGGACGTCGTTCACATAGCCTCGGTGCTTTTGCGAGCGCGACAAGGAACGACGGACGGACAAAAGCCGAGGCTCGTCGGCATCGGGAGCGATGCCGAGCTCTTCCAAAAGTCCAAAGGTTCGCGAGTTCACGGGGAGATGAAAACTCGCAGCCACATGGGCAGCCTCGGCGCCATCGCGAATAAGCCCAATGTCGACCTTACCCCCACGCAGCAGACTCAAAGCATCGACTAGAATTGACTTTCCCGCACCGGTTTCGCCGGTGATAATGTTCAAGCCGGAGTCGAAATCGACCACCAGGTTTTCGGCAATGGCAATGTTTTGGATGGAAAGCATTCTGAGCATGGGCCCCCCGTGTCGTTCGATGCCCACCCCGTTTTATCATCCGGCTGCACAATCCAAAAGCGCTCGCAAGGGAACTGGACAGGGCTCTCTCAAAAGCCGTACAAAGGACCGATACAGAGAACAGGAGCCCATCATGAGTCAGCAGTTTCGCTCAGTCGTTCGCGGTGTGGGCAAGTACGTTCCCGAGAACGAGGTTACCAACGTCGAACTGAGCAAGACCATCGACACCAGCGATGCCTGGATCTCGGAACGAAGCGGCATTCGTGCCCGGCGCATCGCCCCTCGGGGCATGACGACCTCGTTCTTGGCCGTCGAGGCTTCGAAAAAAGCCCTCGACGACGCCGGCGTGTCGGCAAAAGAAATCGATTTGGTGATCGCAGCCACCCTTTCGCCCGACTACTTCTTTCCAGGCATCGGCTCGCTTCTGCAGCACAAACTCGGCATGAACCCCGTGGGCGCCTTCGACATCCGCCAGCAGTGCAGCGGTTTCGTGCACGGCCTCGCCATGGCTGATGCCTTTATCCGCTCCGGACAGGCACGCAAAATCTTGTTTTGCTGCGCTGAAATTCAAACCACCATCATGGACATGACAACCCGCGGGCGAAACATGGCCGTGCTCTTTGGCGACGGTGCGGCATCCATTGTCCTGGAAGGAATTCCCATCGCCTCCGACGCTGAACGCCCCCGCGCCGACAACACCGTGCGTGGCGTCATCGACAACATCACCGGAGGCGATGGCGGCGGGGCTGAAAACCTCGTGATGCGAGCACCCGGCACGTCGTCACCCGACTTTATCAACGCGGCTGACATTGAAGAAGGGCGGCGATGGCCCCACATGGATGGCCAGACGGTGTTCAAAAACGCCATCATGCGCATGACCGAAGTGGCTGAAACACTCCTCACGCGCAATGGCCTCAAACCTGCCGATGTTTCTTTGATGGTGCCTCACCAAGCCAACCTCCGCATCAGTGAAATGGTGCGTGACAAGCTCGGCCTGCCCCCCGAAAAGGTGTTCAACAACATCCATAAATACGGGAATACAACGGCCGCTACGGTGCCTCTGTGCTTGGCAGAGGCAGTGGAAGAAGGCCGCCTGAAGCAGGGCGACCTGTTGCTCACGGTCGCTTTCGGCGCCGGGTTCACCTGGGGTGCGAATCTTGTCCGCTGGTAACGAAGCGCTCATGCGGGCGTGGACGTGCCGCCGGTACGGAGGCACCGAACACCTCCAACTCGAAACCCTGCCTCGACCGTTGCCCAAACAAAACGAAGTGTTGGTGCGGGTCGTGGCCACCACGGTGTCTTCTGCCGACTGGCGGTTGCGCACGATGTCACTCCCACGAGGTTTTGGCATTTTCGGTCGGGCCGCTTTTGGAGTGTTCGGCCCACGACAGCCTATTTTTGGCACCGAATTTTCAGGGGTCGTGGAGGCCGTGGGGCCTGGTGTTGTTTCTTTTGCGCCTGGCAATGAGGTCGTGGGTTTTCCCGGGGGAGCACAAGGAGCCCATGCGGAATTTCTCGTTTTCTCTGCGCAAAAGGCGCTGGCACTCAAGCCCAAAAGCCTTTCATTCGAAGCGGCCGCCGCACTCTGTTTTGGAGGCACCACCGCCCTCCATTTTCTGCGCATCGCGCAATTTCGGCCTGGCGAACGCGTTCTTGTTCTGGGTGCTTCTGGCACGGTCGGCAGCGCATTCGTGCAGCTGGCACGTGCGCAGGGAGCCTTCGTGACAGGTACCACAAGCTCGGGCAACGTCGCGCTCGTGACTTCGCTCGGTGCGCACGAGGTGTTCGACTACACCCAAGGCGAACCGCTACCTCGAGGCAAAACCTTCGACATTATTGCCGACACCGTGGGTGCAAGTTCCTTCGTAAAATGCCTGCCTCTTCTGAATGAGCACGGCCGTTACCTGACCATCGCGGGCTCCCTGGCCGAGCTTTTCACGCTTTCGCGTGGGACGAAAAAATCGAGAGGCGGCCCCGCTCGCGAAAACCCCGAGGACGTGCGAGAGCTTGCACGCTTGGCCGACGAAGGCGCCTATATGCCCCTCGTCGATCGTGTGTACCCTTTTTCAGAGATGCCGGCCGCCCATGCGCATGTGGCAACAGGTCGCAAAAAGGGCAGCGTCGTGGTGAGAGTTTCGCAGAGCCCGGACAACGGGTGACGTCCACCGCAACCTTCTATTTAGGTCCTCACCGAAAACCAAAATCCTACTTCCAGCAAAATGGGTCGAGATGGGCATCTTCGAGATGATGTGAGAGCTGGCACTTGTCGAGTACGATGACTCTGTCGGAGTTGCGTGGAAGCACCAGTCGAGAGATTCTTCAACGGCCATGGCTCCGCTGGGTGGAGAAAGAAGTCGGGCCGAAGCCGACGGACAGAGGCAAGTATGGATGCAAGCGTTCCGTCCTGATCGACGCGCGTGGTTTGCCGCTTTCTTAGGATTTGGCGGGAGCGAAGGTGCACGACTCGAAGCTGGCGAAGGCTACACATCAAAAGCAAAAGTATCGGTGCACAAGAACGTCGCACCGAGAGCGCCGGCATCTTCAAGTTGACAGAAGGTAGACAGTGCGAAGATTCGCATCTCTCGCGAAAGCGACGGCAGGACCGGCGCGGAAGGCCAGTTGAAGTGGTCAACGATTGGTGGACAGAGTTTACGCCGCCTTCCGCTCGAACTCCTCGGGCGTAAGGTAACCCAATGCTGAATGATCCCTTTCGCGATT
>JADCJN010000057.1 GCA_020247005.1 Silvanigrellales bacterium | reverse complement strand
GGAAAGACTTTTTATCTTTCGAGATGGCACCGACATAAAACACCCAGGGCTCTTGAGAAAGCTCAGTGCCCATCACTGCGACGGCGGCAAGATTGGTTGCGTGATTTTTAAGTATGTCGCCGATGCTCTGCATAAGAGCATCTTTTCTCGTTTTCTGAATCGAGGCAGACCTGAGGCACGGATGCACTCCAAGAGGCAGTCCCTCGGAGAGGCCGCCGCACGCAGATTTGATTTCAAGAAGGCTCGACGCAATCTCTTTTGCCTTATTTTGGCCTACTTCGTAGACGAGGTGAAGAGCGTAATCGCCAGCCTGCATCTTCTCTTTGTCAGCATCCGAGGGCTGCATTGCGACCCCCGGCATGCCCACATCCGTCTCGCTCATGAAATCCTCGCCTACCGTGAGCAACGGTTGCGCGATCAAACGGATTTGCGTCGAACAGAAATCATTGCCTTCAAAAGATGAAGGGAGCACCACTAAGTCCTTCTGCATTCTGTCTGCATCGATACGAGGTGAGCATGGGTCGAATCGGAATCCAACGATTCGCCATTTCGCCATATCGTCGAAAGAGAAAGGGCCGGGAGAAAAACTTTGCGTTCCGCGAGGCCCCACGAAGTTCTGACGTAATTCCCTTCGACGTCCACTAAAGACGACCCCACTCCGAAGTCGCGTTCCGGTCACGTCGCTCTTGTAATCGGCTTTTTGCACAATGTCCTGAAATAGCGCTTTTTCGACCAGTGGTCCTGAACGAGTTGAAAAGGTCAGCGGGAACAGCGAATCGATTTGGCTGACATTCTTAGGAAGGGGAAAGAGGAAAGAAACGTCATTGACGTCTAAAGAAAACAATGGGTTTGAAGTCTTGGCGTTCGCCTCGGACTGAATGTTGAAGTTCCGCTTCAAGCATCCTGCGGCCAGTGTGAGGGCTGCGAGCAACGCCAATCTAAACACGTTGAGTGAATAGCGAGGAAAATTCATGAAAAATTCCATTTCGAAAAAGTCGTCGAATTGGGTTTCTGCGCGCATTTAGGCGCGCAGGGCAGACCCGCTGCGAGTGTTTCGTCGGCGTGCCCGAATACTTGACTACGTTTCATACCCAGGTGTCTCAAGTCACATTGGCACAGAGGGCGCCCTCACCCAACAGATCAATCGAAGGAAAACAAAAGCTTGAAACCATCCCTCGATCGCAGAGACGATATAAATAAATGACGCAGGAAAAATTTGCCTGCTCGTGGCCATGCCTGAATGCTTGCGACCGAGCCTGATGAAATCAATCGATCACGGTGAATCCATTTTCAGAGTTTTTGGCGACTATTTTAAACACCTTGTGGCCAAGATATCGGATGTCTGTGAGCCCTTGTCCAAAGGCCATTTCCAAGGATATATTTTGCGCCAAAGAACCCAAGACGACACTTTCTTTTGGATAAAGCGCAGCGACAGAGAACATCTTGCGTTCATCGACAACTGCTTTTGATGGTTTCAGAAATGCCCACTTAAACGCTGGGGTTGGATACTGCTCTTTGAGCTCCGACAGAGTCGTTATTCTCCAAACATCGTCGCTGCCCGCTCCGACACGCTCGAAGTAAAGGCCGGAAGCAATATGGATGGCCGCGTGTCTGGCAACCTCAAAGCCGCGTTCTTCACCCGAGATGTAAAATACGTCGCCCAAAGACATTTCGGATTGGCCATCCACGGAAGCGAAAAATTCTGGATCCTTAAAAAAACGATCCATTTCCAACTCAGGTGGATAGTGCAGCGCGAAAAGGGATGAATTGGGTTTTAGCATCTCGAACACCGTCTGCCAGCAATTCGACACGTATTCGATCTGCTCGGATCCGGTGACGCTCTGATCCACGTCATCTCCCGATTTTGCGAATTCTTGCGTCAGCAATTCAAGGCGACCTTCTGGAGTTCTCAAGGATTCACTATCGATGGAAAAGCCGTCCAAGGCTTGAATTCGCGGGTCGAGGGCCTGCTTGAGATCAGTGAACCCGTCTTGTGGGCAAGGCAAGTCTTCCGTCAAATTGAGGTCTCGTCGAAAAGAAGCGAACTCCTGGCATGAGAGCGGCTTTGTTAACGCGCGATAACGAAACTTTGGCTCGAAAAAGGTGACTTTGTCCCACTCCTTCACCAATTCAAACGACACTCCGGCGATATCAACGTTCCTAAGAACTTCACCATCGCCCCAAACGCCTGAACGGAATGCTGGATGAAGCTTAGCCACACCCAAGTCGGAGGGAGATGACGACACGACTTCCCTGTTGGTGAGCTTATCGAAGGAGCAGGCGGCGCAAGCTATAGTCATAAAAAAAGAGATAAATATTCGATTTGAAAGACTAATTGACAATGATTTTTTGCTGAACATTGAACTTCTCCACCGTAGGCATTTCCATCCCGGAAATGAAATCGTTTGTGAGGAAAACCTTAGCCGAAACTGGACATTCCTTAATCAGTCCTCGTGTGCATGCGCAATGGGATCAATTGGTCGTTTCTGAGTCGAATGGAAGGTCCTGTCTGGGAACTTAGCAATGGATGTGCCAACGAAGAACGGGATGAACGCGCCCGGTGTGACGTCCCACGATCGATGAGATTGGGAACCCCGCCTTTTCCCGAATTCCTTTGTGCGTTCCTTTGGCCACGCCGGAAGCGATGGATTCGAGGGTGCGATGAGGAGCCAGAAAGGGGGCTGAAGGGGCGCGCGTAAGTGATGGTTCGCTCGTTCAGAAAAGCGTCGTCAACTCGTGACATTCTGTCTCAAACCTGAAAATCCATCGAGAAATAAAAACGATGAATCATCTCATGTCTTGCTTTTTGCCGCTTCTGCTCTTGAGCTGCAAGTCGCGGTTGTTCAACCCTTCGGAGGCTCACCATGATGAAAACACGCCCTTGTTGTCTGTCGCGCCTTACTATTGGAATGCGTCCTCTTACGCGGATTTCAGGAAAGGAGGCCTATGGGCTCCCTTTGCGACCGGTGAGCTTATCCCGCAAGATCACTTTATGGTGAAGCGCCTCCAGGTCTGGGCCGATGCAATCCACGAACAGGTTGCTGCGGCCTTCGAAAAGACGAATCCTGGGAGCACATTCAAGGCACCAAAGCCCATTATTATGGTCGTTCAGGCCCAGGCTGCGGACGCGAATGCATGGGTCAGCGGCGTTGCCAGCTGCATTGATGCTCCCGTTCGCGTGTGCGACGGGAAGGGTAAGGGGCGCAAGGTGGGCCGACTGTTCCTCGACGGAAAAAGCTTCAAGGAACGGGTGGCATTCTTCGTCGGGCCCCGGCCGGAATGCACGAAACCGGCTTGGTCCGACGATGTCGCAGGTTTCGTGGCATGGTTTAACACCAAGAGTTCGGAATGCCGCCTCCGGCTCGAGGGATCGACAATTGTGATAGACGGACAGGCTTGCTCGTTTGGCAGCGGCGACGAACCACCAGAGGCCGATGGTCTCGAATTCTACACGGAATCACCTTACGTGCATTTCACGACGAGCATGATCGCGCTTGCTCCTGCCGAAAACGGCCTGGTCGGCGTCATTGCTCACGAACTTGGCCATTATTATCGGGCACACGTGATTGGCAAACTCCTGTCTGAAGACTACGATTATTGGTATAAAGAGGGGATTCCAAGAAAGCCTGGAAGGCCTCAGAAAGTGCCCGAGCACGATGAAATCGCAACGCTGATCAGAAAATCCTACCCTTTTCCGCAGCCAATCGTGCCAGACAGGGAACTGAGCTTTCGGATGCTGAAGTTCGTCGTCGAGAGTCTGGGCCGCAGTGACAGTCTGGAGAAGACCTGCGGAATAGGATGTCCGTGCGAAAATGCGCTGGCCATGCTCAAAGAACCTTGGGTTGAAAGAGCTTTCTTTTTTTTTTGGCTGCTCTTTCCTGCCCGAACAAGTGCAGGTTGATTACCTCGCATACGAAAAGGAACTCCTTGCTTGTTCTAGCTCTATGAAGGTTTTTGATGGCGCTGCAAGTCAAAACGAAATTGAGAGGTCAGTTCTGAAAGCCTTGGTCGATGGCTCGGGATTTTCGCGCGTGGTCTCCGGAGTTCCCGCTGGCAACGACTTGCACGCCGCTTTAAGAGGTCTGGATTCCTTTCTCAAGCCCTTCGATGAGGGGCTAGAGAAGGCTCAACGGCTGATTTCGGAATCAAGCTTGAGCCAATACACGGCGGAACAAGAAGCCGACGATTTTTCGGTGGAATTCGTAGCGAAGATAGGCCTCGATCCTTCAATCGTCGCCCTCGATAAATTTTCGCATTACAAAGTCAGGTGGGACGAAGATCCTTACGCATTCAAAATCAGCAATGGAAACATGAGCTATGATCAGTGTCTAGAGATGGCGACACACGGATGGAGACGCAAAGGCGCGGCAAAAAGCGATGGCCTCCGAGTGGCACCGAGTATGGGTCTGCTGCACGACACCCATCATGGCGCTTGTTTTCGCCATTTAAATATGGTGCAGGAAATAGAAGCCCACGGTTGGGAAAAATCTTCCATTGCCCAACCTTCTCGCCGTTGCTCTTGATTCCTGGGTCCGTGCTCGCACACGGCATTTCGGAAGCTGATAAAATTCGAATGCTCGAAGGCGGTTTCCTTCAGTACGTGGGGCTGGGGGCGTCCCACATGCTCACTGGGTACGATCACCTGCTGTTCCTTTTTGGAGTCGTCTTCTTCCTTACGACGTTCAAGGACATCACGCGATTCATCACCGTTTTCACGTTAGGGAATTGCCTTACGCTTATTCTGGCGACTTTCTTCCACATCTCGATAAATGCCTGGGCGATTGATGCCGTCATTGCTCTGAGCGTCATTTACAAGGGCTTCGACAACAACGGCGGTTTTCAAAAGTACTTGGATATGAAGTCGCCAAGCCTGCTCTGGATGGTGTTCCTTTTTGGCCTTATTCACGGTTTTGGCCTTTCTACGAGGCTTCAGCAACTGCCACTCGGAGACGATCCTCTGGCCATGCTCGGCCGCATTTTGAGTTTCAACGTTGGTGTTGAGGTGGGCCAAATTGCGGCCTTGTCGGTCATGGTCGCCCTCCTCTCCTTTTGGCGCCGGCGTCCGTCGTTTGCCAGGTTCAGCACCCTTGCGAACGTTGGGATCATGGCCATGGGCGCTCTGCTCCTTTTCATGCAGTTGCATGGCTATTTTCACCACACCCAGGCCGAAGAGTTCCGCTTCCCAGAAAAGGAACACGGCCACGTTCACGAAGACATGGCTATTGAGCAATTGGAAAAGGAATCCACTCATGACAACTTGTAAATTGCTTCTTTCGTTCGCTCTCGGAGCCGCTTTGCTCACGTCCGCTTCTGCCTTCGCCGGAGAAAATTCGAGCTGCCATTTTCACGGCTCTAAACCCGCCGAGGAGGCAACCGTGCTGCAGTGCGCGGCCAAGCGTATTGAAATGCTTATTTCGAGGGGCAAAATCGACGCGGCCTGGAAAGGAAAGCGGCACGACACCGTTGAGGTTGTGGAAGCAAAGACAGGCAAGGAGTGGAAGCTGACCTACTCGGATCCTCAGGCCAAAGACGCCACGAAAACCAAACTGTATTTGTACTTTACGCAGGTCGGAAACTTTTTGGCAGCCAACCACTCGGGCAAGTGATTCCGATACGAGAGCGCTCGCGATCGACGCTCTTTTTTTAAAAGAGGCCCTTGCTCAGGGAGGCCATGACCTCCGCGACGCTTTCAACCGCGTCGATGCCTTGCACGCTCTTGCCCGCCTGCCATGAGTCTTGCGAGGTCGACCCCTTGAGCGAGGCCTTGCGGAGCTTCCAAAGCGATTGAGCCGAGTACAACGTTCTCATCCAGTGTTTGTATTTTGGATGCCGCAGCATCCAGCGTGCCACGGGGCCCGCGCGCGTGCCGAGCCGCTCCACTTCGGGCGTGCGGATGATGGACACGGGCACACCGCTGATGCGGTCGGTCAGAACGATATCGTTTTCGGTGGCACGAACGATGGCGGCCTTGTAGTCGTCTTGCGCACGGCATTCGGTGGTGGCGATGAAGCGAGTTCCCAATTGCACACCAAGGTAACCCTGCGTCAAGGCGTTGCGAACGTCTTGGCCCGTGCTCACGCCACCGGCGCACAAAAGGGGAACGCCACACGTTGAAAGTGTTTCCATCAGTGTTTTGGCTGAAAGCGAGCCCGCGTGACCGCCCGCGCGGTTGTTGACGCACACCAGCCCGTGGACGCCCGCTTCGAGCGCTTTGAGCGCCCATTTTTCTTCCGTGACGTCGTGGTAAACGATGCCGCCGGCGCTGCGCACGCGTTCCACTATCCAGCGAGGGTTGCCAAGCGAGGTGACGAAAAAGCGAACCCCTTCCTCGAGGGCCTCGTCCACCCATCGGCTCATGCGGTCGAGATACACCTTTGAAGACTTTTCGGTGAGGACGTTCATTCCAATGGGTTTTGAGGTGCGGCTCTGTACGTCGCGGAGGTTCTCGCGAAAACTCCGGCCTCGGCCGTGCACAAAAAGCAGCGAAAGAGGCTGCACGATGCCGATGCCACCGCACTCCGAAACCGCTGCCACAAGTTCCGCATTGCTACACGGGTACATGGCGCCGCCCACAATGGGCAACTCGATGCCCACCTGTTTTGTGAAGGCGTTTCCCGGCCATTTCGGTGCCTCGGGCTGAGAGTTTTGCGAACCGGGCGATGGGGGGAATGCAAGAGTGGTCACAGGGCGTCCACCAGCCACGTGGCCGCCACCTTCGCCACAACGTCGCCTTTGGCGTCGGTGATGTCGCCGTGAACCACAATTTCTTGGTGCGGGCCCCATTCCGGGCGGTCGAAATGGGTGGAGGATTTCAACGGTCCGCGTGCTTTTTTCAAATAGTCCATGCGGAGACTCACGAGAATGCAACGTGCCTTGGGGGGCAGCGCGTAGTTGAGCGCGAGCCCTGTGGAAAGCTCACCCAAGTTCGCCAGAGCAATGGCGTGAATCGAATTGAGATGATTTCGAACTTTGGGCGTGTCGGGCATGCGCAAAGTGGCGTGCGACTCTCCAAGCGACTCCACCACGAACGGTATGGTTCCCGAATAAGGCACGATGCGCCCGAGCAAACGAGAGTAAATCACGTTTCCTTTTGGAAGCTTTGCAAGTTTGTCCCAGGCTTCGCGGATCACATTCCCTTTGGTCGCTCGACTCAAAACCTTGAACATGGCCTTAATCCTCGTGGTAGTGCTGCAGTGCGCTCAGAACCGAAACATCTTCGAGGGTGCTTGTGTCGCCAAGCGCCTCGTGTCCTGTCGCGACGTCCCGTAAAAGGCGCCGCATGATTTTTCCACTCCGGGTTTTCGGCAAAGCGTCGGTGAAGCGGAAGTGCTCTGGCTTCGCGAAACTTCCAATTTCCCTTGCGACAGCGTCTCGGAGTTCAGTTTCGAGGCGCATGCGTTGACTTTCGTCTTCAGCGCGACCCTTCGAAGCTTTCATGAGCGTAACAAAAGCGAACACCGACGTCCCCTTGATCGCGTCGGGAACCCCAACGACGGCAGCTTCGGCCACGTCGGAATGCCCCACCAGAGCGCTTTCCACTTCCATGGTGCCAAGCCTATGGCCCGCAACATTCATGACATCGTCCACGCGGCCCGTGATCCAGATGTCTCCGTCCTCGTCACGGTGAGCCCCGTCTCCGGTGAAGTACCAAGGCTCCTTCGAAGTTCCCCCGGGACCCGAAAAGGTGCCCCAATAGGTGTTTGCGTAACGAGTGGGGTCGCCGTGCACCGTGCGGAGTTGGGAGGGCCAGGACGACTTCACGACGAGCTTGCCATCGGCACCCTTTGGAACACTGGTGCCGTCATCTGAAACGACGTCGACCTCAATGCCTGGCAAGGGACGCGTCGCGCAGCCGGGTTTCGCCGAACCCATGGCGGGCAGCACAGTCATCATGATGCCGCCCGTTTCCGTTTGCCACCATGTGTCGACAAGGGGGCAACGGCCTTTGCCAATGACGTCGGCGTACCAATGCCAGGCCTCGGGGTTGATGGGCTCTCCGACACTGCCAAGGAGTCGCAGCGACGCCAAATTCCGTGAGTCGGGCAAGGTGTTTCCTTGGCGCATGAACGAGCGGATGGCCGTGGGTGCGGTGTAGAAAACCGTTATCTTTTCTCGTTCGATGATGTCCCAGAAGCGTCCACCGTTGGGAAAATCGGGAGCCCCTTCGTAGAGGAAGACCGTGGTTCCATTCGCAAGAGGGCCATAGCAAACGTAGGTGTGACCCGTTATCCAGCCAACATCGGCGGTGCACCAAAAGACATCCTCGGGGCGAGGATCAAACACCCAGGCCATGCTCTTCTTTGCCCAAAGAAGGTACCCGGCCGTGGAGTGCACGACGCCTTTGGGCTTGCCCGTGGTGCCACTCGTGTAAAGAATAAACAGGGGATGTTCCGCGCCTACGGGCACCGCTGCTGCCCGTGCCGTCCCGAGCAACTCGTGGAATCCGACTTCGCCCTGGTGCAAGGGAGCAGAGCTTGCGGGCCCTCCTTTTGAAGAGCCGACGCGATTCAAAACGACCACGGTTTCAACGGCGGGAATTTGTGCACGCACCTTCCGAACGTTCTCGTGCAAGGGAACAACCTTGCCACGACGAAAGCCACCGTCGGCCGTGACGATGGCTTTTGCTCCCGCATCTAGCACGCGGTCGCGCAGCGACTCGGCCGAAAATCCTGCAAAAACGACCGAGTGTGTGGCACCGATGCGCGCACAGGCCAGCATCGCAACAAGCACTTCCGGCACCAGCGGCATATACACAACCACCCTGTCGCCTTTGCCTATGCCGCGTGAGGTAAGGCCTGCAGCGAAACGCTCCACAAGCTCGTGGAGTTCGTCAAAGGTGAGTGTTCGCCTCTGCGTGGGAGCGCCTTCGGCATCGACAGGTTCGCCTTCCCACACGACGGCTACTTTTCGGCCCAATCCCGTTTTCAAGTGAACGTCGAGGCATTGTTCGCTAGCGTTGAGACGGCCGTCTTCGAACCATCGCGCAAAAGGAGGCTCCCACGAATGCGCGATTGTAAACGGTGTGCTCCAGCAGAGTTCGTGGCGCGCGAGGTCGGCCCAGAAATCAATGCGATCGTGTGAAGCGTGCTTGTGCGCGGCAGCAAGTGCCTCTGCAGTGAGGCCCGTGTCGGCCACGGTGTGCTGAGGCATGGCCATTCGAGATTTTCGATCGAAAATCATGAGAGTTGTCCCTTGGCAGAGTCTTCATGGGCTGGGTTCGTTTCCAGTGATGGCTCCAGTGGCAGCGTTGCCGTTGTTCGGCTCTCTCGGCTTGTGAACAGCTGACGCACAAAGCGAAAGCATGTGCGCGACGCGACTCCGAGCGGCGTGGGGTTTCCGCCCGTCATCCACAAACGGAGGGCTCCAGAAGAGAGTCCGAGCAGTGCGGCGGGGAGTGCGGCAAGCAGGAAAGTGGCAAGAAACGGCACCAAAGAAACGAAGGAAAACCCAGTGGCGAGAGTCGAAGAAGAAACGCCCAACAAGGAACCCATCCGCGCTATGAGCGCATGGTGAGCCCCCGCAAGGCCCGACACCAGCGGAAGTCCCCAGCCCAGGCTCGCGACGGTGGCAGAAGCGCCGGCCGCAAGAAGGAGTCCACCCGGCACTACAAGCCCGACAAGTCCTGACAAAGCGGGAATAAGCCACCAGCGTTTCTTTGCGAGGGTGTCGCTCCACGCAGGTTTCCAGAGCGAAACGCCTTCGGGCACAAGGACGTCGACACTGTGTTGGCGCGGGGCGCCAGCAAGAGCCCGCGCTGCTGCAACGTCCGCAGGAAAGAGAAGCACTTCGGCACGTGAAGCCATCCAGGGTTCGACCATGGGAGCATAGGAGGGCGATGCCGGATTTCCCGAAGGGCCACCCGGATACACTCCCCACGCGCGCGGGCCGTTGGTGTCGAATGTGGCCACCATGCGCCACGATGGGCCATGGGTTTTCTGCGTTGCATTGATGGTGTGACGAGTGCCCGAAGTCTCGAGTCCGCGAACGCCAAAACCCGGCAGCGATGCCATGTGGTTCACATCGGTTCCACGCACTTTGCCCCAGGCCCAACTCTCTCCGTAGGGCCCATGCTTCGAAGACACCGCCAGCCAGGTTTCCGCGAATGCGGCGTTCACGCGGGAGGCCCGTGTTTCTTTTTCAACCGTCGCGGGAGCGTCGAACCAGGCGGATTCGGGTTCAGCGAACAGGGCTTCGACGAAGACATCGAGGTGTGGAAAGAGAGTGGAGTTTGCGTCTAAACGTCCTTCCCATGTGCGAGCTTGTAGTGTCGTCATCCACTTTTCGTAAAAGACGCTGAGTGTGTTTTGTGCGGTGTGTCGAAAGTCCCAAGTGCCAAGATCGGCGACGAGGGCTATTGAGTCGGGCGGAAGGTTTGGTGTGTCGAGACTGCTAAGGAGCTTGGGAACCACGCGCCTGGCCACGACATCGAGGTCGTCGGCTTGCATGGTAATCATGTCTTCAGGAGTCGCGTCTTTCAAGGCATTGAGGCGTTCGTTGACGCGCCAGGCACGCGCTTGTGACGTCGCGTTCCACACTCCCGAAGTGAAGTAGGGATAGCTGCCGTCCACCGGGTGTTGGTTGGCGGAGCTCACGAAGCCGCGCCGCGGATTTTCCTCCCGTGGGCGTTCTTCATGGGGAACTGTGCCTTGCCACTCGTGGGCTGCTTGTGAGCCGTCGAGAACGAACAAGCCCTGTCCGCTCCATTTTAAAGGCAAACGGCCAGCGTGGTGCATGGCAATCTCGCCCGATTTTGTCACAACTGCGAAGTTCTGTACGGGCGTTGCGTACCCCGCCAAGGCTTCTTTGACGTCTGTTTGGGTGCGTGCCCTGTCGAGTTTTGCGAAGGCGAGAAATTCGTCGCTGGGGTCGTGGGCCGTCCACCTCATGGCGAGGGGCCACACTTCTCTCTTTTCACTGGCCACAGGAACTTCAAGAGCGACGGGGCCATGGTGCGTGTAGGGAACCGACAAAACGACGTCGGGTTCCCCTTTCACGCGAATGATCTCTTCCCGGAATTGCGTGGGTCTCCAGCCGCCTTCAAAGGCATATTCTTGCCTTGAGGCATCGCGGAAGGTGATTTTGTACCAGTCGAGAACGTCGTTGCCCCCATTGGTGACGCCCCATGCGACGTTGTCGTTGAAACCGACAATGACTGCAGGAAGACCGGGAAGTGACGCCCCGTAGACGTTCACGCCCGGCGCTTGAAGGTGAATTTCATACCACGTCGACGGCAGCCGGAGTGTGAGGTGAGGATCGTCGGCGAGAAGGGGAAAACCGGAAGCGGTTTTGCTACCTGCCACAGCCCAATTGTTGCTGCCGTTGCTGGGATTGGGATTCGGATTGCGCCCTAGAGCGGCGACATCGAGTGGCCCGCTTGGCAGCGGCATTTGTGGGGGTGGAGGCGAAGAGACCAAGGGTGAGAGCGTGGGAAGGAACCAAACGTGATCTTTCGAAACGATGGGTTCTTTCGCGCCCTCTGCATAAGGAAACAGATCGCGCAGGGCATCGTCGCCGAGCACCCGTCGGGTGTTCGTCATGCGGACGTCGTCGGAGCCACCTGTGAGGTCGTGCGCCATTTCCTTTGCGAAGAGGGCAGAATGAAGGGGTGTCCATGTGTCGGGCTGAGCCCCCAGGAGCTTGTATTCAAGCGGCCACGTGTCGGCCGAGAGTGTGGAGATGTATGCGTTCACTCCTGCGGCATACGCTTCGAGTGTTGCAATACTCGTGGGCGTCTTGCGGGCTTCCTCAATCATCCGTTCCGCCGCCCACACCATGCCACGCTTCCGTTTGGAGGTGTCGTGACCAAGCATTTTGGAGCCAAGAACCTCGGAGAGCCGGCCACCGGCTGAGCGAACCTGGAAGTCCATTTGCCAAAGGCGGTCACGGGCCGTGGCGTACCCTTGGCCAAACGCGAGGTCGCGGTCGCTCTGCGCGAAGACGTGAGGCACGGCGCGTGCATCTACGAGGATTTCAATGGGTCCTTCTTTGCCAGAAAGAACCGTTGTGCGTTCCGCATCGAGCGTTGTGCGCGTGGGCATGTTCCGCCAAAAGCCGTGGAAGGGCGAAAAGAGAGGACCAAACGCGGGCAAAGCGCCAAATCGTTGTCCGCCCGCGACGAGGAGGCTGATGCCCAAAGAGGCTCCCACCAGCGTCGCGAGTGGAAAGAGGCGATGCGTGCGCGCCGAGGGAAGGGAGCGAGGTGTTCGTGTGTCGGGTGCGTTCACGAGGGAAACCTCTTTCTGATGATCGATCGATTTTCGTTCAGTGGGGTAAGCGGTGATCTCATTTCTACCAAGGGAAAGGTGCAAAGCGCCAGTCTGACGGGGATTCTTTGCGATGGCACGGATCTTGGAAAGGGCCCGACTCAGATGACCTGGTTTGGAGGCCTTTCATGTTCCGACGTTTCCTCTCTCATTTCTTGTTTCTACATATGGGACCCTTGCTTCGCTTGGGCAAACAACGCCCTTTGTGTGAGTCCGATCTGCTCGCCTTGCCCAGCAATCTCCACCCGCTGGCAGGAGCCGATGCGGTGGGGGCGAAGGCGCGCGCGCCGGGGCCTGGTCGATTCCTGTGGGCTCTGTATGCCACCGAACCTCGTTTCATGGCGCTGAGTTTTTTCTTCGCTCTCTTGGCCGCCGCCGCGACGCTGGGAACCTCCTGGCTTGTGCATGCCTTTCTTTCCTCGTTAAATGAGGCCGCGCAAAGTCCAGGGTTTCCTTTCCGCACGTTTTTTCTCGCCTTCGCGTTGGGTGCCTGTGGCCTGGCGGTGTTGCTGTTTCCACAGCAGGCGTTCTACAACTCCTATCGAGCTTTTTTGCGCATCAATGGCAAAATCAGCGTCGCGGTATACGGACATGCGCAACGGCTGCCGCTTGCAACGCGTGCGCGTCGGGGTGTGGGCGACGTCACAAACCTGATGAGTTCCGACGCCGAAGCCATGGCAGACAGCGCCAACGTCGTGCCGGAGCTTATTGCCAACGTCGTGGTGATCGTGGGCGCTTTTGTCATGCTCGGCCACTTTCTGGGACCCGCCGTGTTTGCCTCCATCGCTTGTTTTCTTTTGCTTATTCCGTTGCAAAAGATTCTTGCGAATCGATTCGTGTCCCTCGATCACGCGCTGATGTCGGCACGTGATGTGCGTGTCAATGCCATCTCGCAAACGCTGCGCGGCATCCGCGTGGTGAAGTTTTTTGGATGGCGCAAGAGCATTTTTTCGGAGCTCAATTCTCACAGGGAAAAGGAACTGGGTTGGAGACGCAGGCTTGTGTGGGCGGAAGGCCTGTCGGCGTTCGTGTTTCTCTTCAGTTCGGCCCTCGTGACAGTTGTGACATTCTACGTTCACCTTCAATGGGGAGGAACGCTGGATGCCGCGGTTGCTTTCGCTTGCCTGTCGCTGTTCATGGCGCTCGAAGAGCCTCTGTCGGAACTTTCTTTCGTCATTGCGAATGTGGTGGCTGCGCGTGTGAGTGCGAGCCGGGTTCAGTTGTTTTTGACGGAACCCAGCGTGGACTCCAGAAAGGAATCGTCTGTCAGGGTCACTCGGCATGAAAACTTTGGAGACGCACCGGCTGTCGTCGTGTCGAACTTGAGCGTGTCTTTTGCAAGCAAACCGAGTCCCGCCTTGCAACACATTGAGTTGAACATCGCGTCTGGGGAAGCGGTCGCCCTTGTCGGTGAGGTAGGCTCGGGGAAGACGGCGCTCTTGCAGGCACTTCTCGGTGAGCAGC
>JADCJN010000056.1 GCA_020247005.1 Silvanigrellales bacterium | reverse complement strand
CCTGAGCCATCTTTCACCGTTCGGCGCAGATTTGGCGAAATGCGAAAAAATCGCATTTTCCGAATCAAGCCGCTCGGGGGCTCTGGGAGCAAATTACAGAAACGGGGTTACACCAATAATTTGAGGTGGTGGCCCTTCATGATTTGCAAAGGGTGGCCAGCATTCAAGGACAGCCCAATCGACGAATGGAAACCGGTCGTCGACGCGTTCAGGTCGACGACCGCTTTCAATGCCACACAGCACGAAAAGCTCCTTTTGGAGCCTGCTCAGGAGTGCAAGTAGCACCTATACGGGCGACTCGCCCTCGTCTCTCGCGTACTCAGGAAGAATTTCAGCCGGCGTTCCCTCTTTGTGAACCCGGCCCTCTTTGAGCCAGAGCACACGGTGGCAGTGGGCAATGGTTGTGAGCCTGTGCGCCACAATAATTTGAGTGCGCGAAGCCAGGAGCTCACGGGTGGCATGCAGGAGGTTTTCCTCCGACACGGGGTCGACACTGCTGGTGGCTTCATCCATCACAACCACGTCGCTTTCTTGCAGCAGACACCGCGCCATGCACACAAGCTGACGTTGCCCGGCTGAAAGATTCGCGCCGCGCTCTTCAATGTGAAAGTCGAGCGGACGTTCTCCCAACGTCGAGAGCCAATCGCCAAGGCCCACGCGTTTCAGCACATGGAACGCTCGCACTTCGAAAGGTTCTTTTGCCTCTGTCTCTTCTCGAGTTTCAGGCTGAATCAAATTTTCCCGCAATGTCCCTCGAAAAAGACTCGGCTCTTGGGGAATGAGAGAGAGCCGCAGTCTGTAGTGCTCCAACAAAAAGTCCGACGCCGCGCCGGGCAGCGGTTGGGGCACACGACCATCGAGCCGCAAAGTGCCTTTTTCCCAGGGGTAGAGAAGAAAAAGAGCCTGAATAAGACTCGACTTTCCACACCCCGTGCGTCCGACGATGCCGAGGTGCTCGCCTGGCTTCAACGAAAACGAAACACTGTCGAGCACGCGAGGAAACTCCGCTCTGTAACGCAACGAAAGCCCCTCCACCACAAGCTCTCCGCGAGGGGCACCCACTGGAGCCTCTAAAACCGGAAAATTCTTGTGCTGGGGAGCACGCGGATGAAGAGTGGGGAAGCGAGCACGTTCAGGAAGAAAAGCACCAGGCTCGAGGTCACGCCGCAAATAATCGTCGAGGCGTTCAACGCCTGTCAGGGCCTCTTCCATATTTGCAATGTACTCGAACAGCTGCTGAACAGTAGAACTCGTCATCATGACGAAGGTGAAAGCCACGGCCACGCTACCCACACTCACCCACCCTTGCCCCACAAAGAAAATGCCCAGGAGCCCGGTGGCAAGAAGCAGGGACGAGGTCAGAAGGCTCATTTGCAGAGAGAAACCCTGCACGAGCAAAAGCGTTTTGGCCCGCTGGGAAAGAAATTGGCGCACCAGCCGGGAAAAACGAGTTGAAAACAAGCGGATTTTTCCGAAGGCACGAATGGTGCGGGCCCCCTGAGCGGTTTCCGCGAAATGCGCAATGGCGGGAGCACGCGCCACACTCACCGCACGGCGTTCCCGTCGCATGGCCACGTTGTTGAGCTTATAAACGAGGATGTTGAGCAAAATGGTGGCGATGACGAGGGGAATATAAAGCGGGCTTGCAACGGCAATCAGAACGAGCGTCAGCGCCAGGTCGAAAAGAATGCAAAAAAACTCGCTCATGGGACCGCCGGCCATACGGAAGACGGCATTGTAGTCGCTTGAAAAACGGGACACGATGCGGCCCACAGGCGTTCGGTCGAAGAAAGTGAGCGGCAAACGCGATGTGCGAAGTGTCACTTCATCGTAAAGATGACTCACGGCATGAGTTCCCAGGCGCGAAAGTCCAATGCGAAAAACGGTGTTGAGAACAAATCCGACACCCGTCACCCCCAGCAGGGCCCACACGTATTCGCGCGCCCCGAAGGAGGCGAACCACGAAGGCACCGGTTTGCAGGTGATGTTGGCGACGGGGTGCCCATCGCACAAGGAATCGGCCCAGTAGCCCATAATGTTCGCATTCAAGAGCAGAAACGTGCGGGCGAAGAGTCCGAGCACGAGGAGGCACACGGCGGTTTTCGCGTATGGCGCGTAGGCGTATCCGATGGTTTCAAAAACCTGTTTCGCATACTTGCCTGTAAAGTAACGCTCGTCTTCGAAGTGCTTTCGAACCCCATCGTTTCGGTTGGGCGTCATAGGGCCCGCCCCTCTTCGGCCTTGGATAGTGATTTCACGAACGCTCTGACGCCCTCTGAATTCGCCAGAAGCTCATGAAAGGGACCGAAGGCGGCCACGCGTCCGTTCTCGAGGAAAAGAACGCGATCGCAGTGGGGCAAGATGGAAAGCCGATGCGTTACCAACACGCGCGTTTTGTTTTTCCAAGCTCCTTGCAATAGCTTTCGGCGCACACGCGACTCCGTTTGGGTGTCGAGCGCAGAAAGCGCGTCGTCCAGGAGCAAGGTTTCTCGCTTATGGAAATGCGCACGCGCAAGATTGACACGTTGCCGCTGTCCGCCGGAGAGGTTGACGCCCCGTTCTCCGATTTCTGTAGCCAAGCCTCCTTCCAATCTTTCTTGTGAGGGAATGAAGTCCGCAAGACGCAGAGCTTCGAGCACAGCATCCTCGTGTGCTTCAGGGCTCCCGTATTCGAAGCTGACGTTGTCGCGTAAAGACGCGCTCATGACGAAGGAGTCTTGCGGCACGTAACCGAAGCGGGTTCTGAGCTTGGCCACAGACAAACCCAAAGCATCGATGCCGTCGACTTGGTACGAGCGAAACGTGGCCCGTGTCTCGCGGAGAAGAGACTGGAGGAGGAGCGACTTCCCTGCTCCAACCTCGCCTATGATGCCAACAAGCTCGCCTTTCGCAATGCGGAAATGAACATCGAACAGAAGGTGTCTTTCGCCTGCGGTCACCGTCAGGCCTTTCACGTCGAGAGCCCATGGCGCGGGAGTCCGAGAAGCGTCCCCCAAGGGGCCGCATTGAGCTCCCCCCGGCGCACTTTCGTGCGCTGGGAGATTTGCTCCCCCATGTGATTCGGCGGGAAGGCCAAAAAACGTCTCGAGTCTTTTCGCCGAGGTCTGCGCATCCACGGCCACCACAATAGCCCAGGGCAGCATGCGAATGGGGCGCACGAGAAAAACGCCGAAGATCCAGAGCAGAGAAAACACGTCTCCGGGCGTGGGCGTGACGTTGGCAACGGAAAGGAACGAAACAACGCCCGCGACGTTCACAAGAAACGGAGCCACCTGAGCAATGGAGTTCATGGTGGAGCCGTTTGTCACCATGGAGAGCCGATTGACGCTTTCGTCTTCGCGTGCCTTGAAAATGCGCTGTTCAAACGCGTTCATCCACCCGAGGACACGCAGAGCGCGCATGTTCTGGAGCCACTCGTTCACAATGGAGAGCCGTCTTTCCGCAAAGGTTTTCATCATCCCAAAAAGACGCGCCTGCCTTTTCGACAACAAAAGACACGACGCCACCGAAAGCGCACTGACCAAAACAGGAGGCCACAAGGGAACATCGTGCACAAGCGAAATGGCGATGGGCGCAGCCACGAGGGGAATAAGTGAGGCAAGGAGATTGGGAACGACGTCATCGAGAATGTTGCACGCCGCCATGACGTCGGTCGCGTAAAGCGCAACAGTTTCTCCGACGGTGCGGGAGCTCCTTTTGCCCTCCGCAGGGTTTGCCTCACCCGTCTTCAGCAGAAGCGTGTGTTCGTAAAGCAATTCCGACAACCATTTTTGCGCCAGAGTGCTCTCGCGCATGCAGACCACGCGCGTCACCGAAAGAAGAGCCTGCGAAAGAAACATCGTTGCAAAAGCAAGCAGCATGGTGAAGGCGAGCGAACGAGCGCTCGCACCCTGAAGGATGCCGTCCACGAACGACTTCTGAAACCAGGGGGCAAGAAGTCCGACGCTTGTGGCCAACACTCCAAGCGCAATGGCCACGCCCAACGTCCGCTTTCGACTGCAAAGCAGCGTCCACAAAAGACGCCGTCTCACACCCGCGAGGCCAAAAGGGGGCGCAAGCGCGTCTCCCAAGAAGGCAGCACTGCTTTTTGAGACAAATTGCGAGCGAAAGGGGAGCAAGGGGGAGGCATCGCCTGAGCGGTGGGTGGCGTCGTCCAAGAGAAGTCTCCATGGAGCTTGAGTTCCCCACAATCTTCCGGAAGTCACCGAGGGTGTCTAGGTTGGCGCAAACCTTTTGTCAGCGAGAGAGGGCCGTGAAGGGAAGAGGGGGTTGGCCAGGAGACACCGGCAAGACCTGCACGCGGCCCACAAGTGCGTCTTCATACCTCACCGCAAGCGGAGGGTTCGCACCCTGTGCCGCCAGGAGGGCCCCAAGGGCCAAACGCAAAGGGGCATTCGAACTCGGTTGCAGAGAGACCGCCGACGTCGGAGCCAGCTGCGACGCCAGGGCAAAGGGAGGTGCGGCTTTCAGGAGCCGCGTGCCATCGGGAGCTCTTTCCTCGGGACGATCGCGCCGCACAACCGCAAAGCAGAGGCTACCCAAGGTTGTCGACCTTGCAAGAAGCTGCGCGTGAAGCACCACATCATCGAAGGGTGCCACTCGGAAAAGAGCACCTTGTAACGTTTGTACGCTCTCAAACCACGCGTCTTTTTCAACAAGGAGTGCCGTGTGCACAAGCTGTCCGCTCGAGAGGCAGCTCTTTTCCTGTTCAGCAGCGCTGTTTGTAAGCACCGATTTCACTGAGGGAGAAGACGATGAAGCCGAAGGGGAAGAAGGGACTGATGTTCCCGAAGGCAGAGCCGCGGGCGCAGGGGCCGCCAGGGACCTCCTCATGACAAGCAAGATGTCGCCAGGAAGTAGGCCTCTGTTTCGCTCGACAACAGCGGATTCGTCTTGAGGCGAGCGCTGAAAAAGGCGCTGCGTGCTGTCCACAGGAGGACGCGTCAACGGCGTCAAGTGTTTCTCTTGGAATGCTTTCACAAACGAAGTCACGGACGAAGAGACGGACGAATCGGAAAGGGAAGTGGTGGCCGACGAGGGGCTCGTCGGTGTGGAGTTGCTCGACACGCTGCCGCTCGTCGAAGGGCGTGGCTTCACGAGTGAAAAAAATCGCGCCGCGTCGAACGCGGGAAACTCCAGTGTTGTCGGCGTTGCCGAAAGCACAGCATACACCCCTGCCCAAGTCCCCACCAAGGCCTGTCCACTCCACAGATGCCCTGCCAGCGCTTGGACTCCAGGCCCGAGAAGATCGGTGACCCGATAGTACTGGCTGCTCACTCCGCGGCGTGGGGTTCCGTCGAAACGGGTGTACCCGGAAAATGCGGTCTTTTCAGGGTCAGTGCCAAACTGGCGCAAGAGTTTTTCGAAGGCCTCTTTGTCGCGGAGTTGAAAGCCCATTTCAAGGTGGACAAGGGGAGCGGGAAGCCCGGGGGTGGAAAGCGCCAGAAGTGCTGCGCCCGAAGGCTGAGGCACCACGTTGGTCGCTCCGCCGAATGGCTGCAGAGAGGCCGGAAGTTTCACCGCCGCGACCGCAAAACGCACGTCGGGGTCTTGGCACATGTTTTTATTCGCAACGAAAGAGGGAGAGTCCTCTCCACACGACTTGCTGACGAATCCAAGCTGCGTGTTCGCAACAGACGTTTCTGAGCTCGGAACGGGCTTGCAACCTACGGCAAATGCCGAGCCCACGGCAATCAGTGGCGCGAGTATTTTCACAGCCCTGCTCGCGGCTGAACGGCACGATTCATTTCGAACCCAGACAGAGGAACGCATCCCAGCACCTCGCAACCCCCTCGTATCGGCCACGCCTTGCCGACACTTAACAACTTCTTCCTGTTCAGAGACACCCACTAAAATCGTTGGACTTTAGTTGGACGACGTTTCTGCCGATACCAACAGGTTCTTCACAAATTGATTCCAGTGAGACGCCAATGACCAACCTGTTCGAATTCCGGCGTAAAGTAGCCGAAGTCGTACCATTTGCACTGGCGACGGCGGTCTGCGTAAACGCTGGAATTGTAACAGGATGCCAGCCCGAGAGAGGAACGAGCGCCCAGTCCCTCGAGACCAAAGGCTCTTCAGGGTTGGGAAGTTTTCTGACGGGCGCGGCACCTGGTGCTCCGGGCGGCCCGAAAGTCAAAGGCATTTGGATTGCCGAGAACGTGGAAGGTGCACGTGCCAATGAGGTGGTTGAAAGAGCTCTGCAGCACGGATTCAACACACTGCTTCCCAACATCCGCTACACGCCCGAACAAAGCGTCACACACCTCGCGCGCGTGGCTGCCGAAAAAGGCATCGACGTTCAGTTGTGGCTCGAGGAAGGCATCAAGTTTTTAGGGGGCGAAGGCGCCGACGCAAGTCTTTTCATGCCTTGTAGCGATGGCGGTAAGGAACATGGCGTTGAAAAGCAGTATCTCGATGTCCGCAAACCCGAGGCCAGGCGTTTCTTTGTGCAAAAGGCGGTTGAGTGGGCCCGCATCCCGGGCATCAGTGCCATGCAGTACGACGATCATGTGGGTTACTTCCTCGCGAAGCTCCCCTGTTCACAAGGCGCGGCAAGCGCACTTTCCAACGGCCTCGACCTCTTGGTAAAAGAGACACACGCCGCCGTGAAGCAAGCGAATCCACGCATCCGTTTTGAGTTCTCTCACCACAATGCGCACTGGGCGCGATCGAATTTTGCGGTGAATTGGCCAAATTGGATGCAGACCAAAACCATCGACGGCATGTACACACAGGCCTACACGGCAGCCAACGTCGGTGTGGAAATTGAAAAGGCGAAAGCAAGTGGTGTCAAAGGACTCGGGCTCCAAAACATCTTGGGGAACGACCAATCGGGCGCGACGCTTCTCAAAAATACACAATCCACTTTGCAAGCAGGTCTTGGCGTCATTTTTTTTAAATGGCCCAATCTCAACACAACGGAGCGTGCAAGGCTCCGCCAGTTGCTAGGTGGGCTCTCCTATGCACCAAGCACGACAGAAGCCTCCTCAAGGCCAACGGGTGAAGAGGCGGTTTACGAAACACAAAATGGCCTCGAACCGAACGTCTGCCTTCCCTCCGACACGCAAGAGCGCCGCATCCGGTATGCCGGCTACTGCACTTCAAACGAGGGCGAGCTGGAAGCAAATTTTGATGGCTGCGAACGCAGCACGTGCGCGGCTTCTGGAGGTGGAATGGCGTGCACCGAAAAATCGAAATGGAGTCGAAGCTTCTTCTGCAGAGTTCTTGTACGGAAAATCGTGGGACCGTTGTAAAGCACAAGGCCATTGAGCTCCAATCAAAAACAGACCTAGTGCTTGAAGTGGCGCATCCCCGTAAAGGCCATGGCGAGACCCTGCGCGTTGCATGCGGCAATCACCGCGGCGTCCTGCACAGAGCCTCCAGGTTGCACAATGGCAGCGAGTCCTTTGCCTTTCAGAAGCTCAACGCTGTCGGGGAAGGGAAAAAACGCGTCGCTGGCAAGAACGGCCCCGTCGAGTGGGATGCGGGCCTTCTCGAGCACCTGGCGAACGGCATCCACTCGATTTGTGAAGCCACCGGCAATGGCAATGGTCTGATTGTCGCGCGCCAAAACAATGGCATTGCTGCGCACGTGCTTCACCACCGAAAACGCAAGTTTCAGAGTCCCTTCGGAGCCGACTGGAAGAGGCTTTGTGGTGACGGCACGAAAGGCCTTCGCGTCCCAAAGCAAAGCATCCGTTTCTTGCACAAGTAGTCCTCCTTGCACGTGCGTAAACTGCCACCTGTTCGCCAGCGGTAAGCGCGTGTCAAGCTTCACCAAACGAAGGTTCTTTTTCCTCTGCAGCCACTCCGCTGCCGCAGGCGAGAAATCAGGGGCGACGACGACTTCAAGGAACGTCTCTGACAGTGCGCGCGCGGCCTCTTCATCGACTGTAGAGTTGAATGCGACGATTCCGCCGAACGGACTCACGGGATCGCTTTCAAAGGCGCGCTGGTAGCTGAGCGCCAGAGAAGCTTCGGGACCCATCGAAACACCCACTCCACAGGGAACGTTGTGTTTTACAATGACCGCCACCAACGACGCCCCAAGTTGGAAATGACACTCCGACACGAGCCGAACGGCGTGTTCCACGTCCAAGACGTTGTTGTAAGAGAGCTCCTTACCATGAAAGCAATGAAGCCCAGGCAAGGCCATTTCTGAGGAGTCGTGTGCCCTTTCAGCAGCGGAGTAAAAAGCGGCGCGTTGGTGGGGATTTTCGCCATACCGAAGCTCTTGAACCTTGCGAAACTCAAGCCGCAGAGCTTGTGGAAGTTCGGCCACAATGCCCTCTTCTTTCGAAACAGTGCGTGCCGAAAAATGGCCGCCCTTCGAGCGCACAGGCCCGTCGGTGAAGCCTGCAGCAAGAGACTCGCGCGACTCATAGGCACCCGCCTTCTCGAGAAGAGTGGCAAGCGTCTCCGAGATGACAGTGTCGTAGGAGGCTGTTTCGCGCAGTGCCTTCACTGCAAGGCGTGCGCGCAGTGCAACACTCGTGCGACCCGAGCTCGCGCGGACTTCATCCAAAAAAGGCAGGTAATCGAGGGAGTCACAAAGGATGCTGACTCGTTCGAAGTTCTTGGCGGCAGCGCGCAAAAGCGTCACGCCTCCAATGTCCACCTTTTCCACGAGGGTCGCAATCGACTCGGGAGAAACGCAAGCTGCACCCAGTTTCTCAAGCGTGTCTTGGAAAGGATAAAGATTGCAGACGACAATATCGAAGGCAAACAAACCATGCTTTTGAAGGTCTGCTTCGTCCGACACGTTCCCTTGGCGGGCGAGGATGCCCCCGAACACGACCGGATGGAGGGTCTTCACTCGCCCGCCTAAAATTTCGGGAAAACCCGTTGCCGACTCCACCGACTTCACTGGAAGGCCGTAGCTTTCAATGGCCGCGCGCGTCGAGGACGTCGCATAAAGTTCAACTCCGAGGGCCACCAGCCCGTCGCAAAGTTCGCGCAGGTTCGTTTTTTCGGACACCGACACAAGCGCGCGCCTCGGCGCTGTGTCGGCTCCCAAACCTGGAAGAGCAGCACTCTTTGGGTACGAAGCGGCAGGAGGGAAAGACATGATCCGAGGTCTCCCTGACAAAGTTTGGGGACGCGAACACGGCGCCACGCCGCGGTCGTATCCCGCACCAAGTCCAGCCGTCAACGCATCGCGCAGAGTGCCCTTTGTGCCGAAATCTCAAAGTCTCAAGCAGCGTCGCTGCTCCCGCTCTTTGGATGCGCTTGCGCGGGCCGGGTTCTCCGCGGGATACGGCAACTGAATGTCGACCCCGCATGACCGGCCACATCGCCGTTAGGGAGCGCGAAACGGCTTCCACCGCTGCCTGCCCAAATCTGCCCCCCAAACATGGCAAGTGTCGCACGCACCAACGGCAGGCCAAACCCCGTGCCGCTCTCGCCCCGTGTGCCCGTGCTCGACGTGCGTCCACCATCGTCAAAAATGGAATGGAGG
>JADCJN010000055.1 GCA_020247005.1 Silvanigrellales bacterium | reverse complement strand
CGCAGAGGGGCTTTTCTTTTGCCCTGAGCCATCTTTCACCGTTCGGCGCAGATTTGGCGAAATGCGAAAAAATCGCATTTTCCGAATCAAGCCGCTCGGGGGCTCTGGGAGCAAATTACAGAAACGGGGTTACACCAATTGCCAGCTCTGACAGAACACCAAAAAATGGACGTGCTGCCGGATCAGATACCGAACGAAATTCACTCGCAATAGACACATTGTGCAGAGCAGGACCACACCCGCCCTGACACACTGAAACATAAAGTTCGTAGCCTCGGCGACCGATGTTGCGCCACATTTCGGGCAGCGACTGATCAAAAACCTTCAGCGCCATGGTTGAAGAGTTGCTCACCGTCGTTGGCTGAACCTTATAAACGGTGCCAAAGTCCCCATGGCCGAGGGTAGACTCGATCCGAAAGATCTGTTCTCCATCTTCTGTTTTTATGAGAGTTCCGTTGTCGAATCCTGAAGAAAGGGACCAAAATAAAAAAGATACGAGGATATTAATATAGAATAGACTTCTATTTTTGTGACTCATCAAGTTCCTCAGAGACTTTCATCTTCAGAAAAGTTTTTTCTGGATTTATTCGAATCAAAAACATTAATAATTGAGCTTTTTTTGCAGTCTAATTTTTTGCAGGTCTCACTCTCGTTGGAGGAAGAGGCAGAGTCTAGTCTTGGGCAAGAGGTTACAAGACTAGACTGTGCCGAATTTCCTGTCTTTTTTGTGCATGAAAACAAGAGAAGGATATAATAAAAAGGTATGAATTTTTTGGCTGTTGTAGAGATATTCATGCACGACCTCATGGTGAGAGAATGACAACACTCCGCGGCAAATAGAGATCTGCGTAGGTGATTTTGACTCTTCTCTAGGAAACATGATATGTTCCTGCGGTTAAAAATTCTACGGCGACCAAAAATCCAACAAGTTTTCGGAAATTTCAGACTTGTTATAGAAGACTACAGTCCGCTAAATTCAAGTTGTAGATTTTGCTCAATGATGCTCTTCATTCAAAAATGAAGCGCTATAGATTTGGCGCTTCATGGTCAGAAATTTCCCTAAAAAACGACTTAGAAACCGCGGGCAAACGTGGTCTGTCACCTTGTGTTTACGATGGCTGCAAGAAAATCCTTGTTCCACCTCGCAGAGAAACAGGCCGGACCTCCCCCGCGCTCAACGCAGCGTTCCACGAGAGTGGCAGGAAACGGCCCGAAGGCGTGAACACCCTCTGCGCAGTAACCCGTTTGGTTGTCGAAGAACGCGCCGTCGGGGCAAAGGCCGTTTCCTCGCGCATCGAGTGCAATGCGTTCATTCCAAGTTTTTGCTGCGCAGCCCTCCGCGCCCCCCCAAGCCAAACATTTCTTCACCATCACCGAGGTGAATGGGCCGAGCACACGCGTGTTCTGAACGCACACACGGCCTCCTGCTGTCCCCACTGTGCGGAGCGAGAAGCCCGTTGGGCATTCAATGTTTCCCACTGGGCGACCTCCCGTGCGCGCGTCGACACGGTTGGGTGGACGGTGATTGCAGCGTTCTCGGCCAAGTCCGCTTGAACTTTTGTAGGTGCAAACGAAACGCGAGAGTTCGCGTGCATCCCAAGTAGGAAACACATGGACACCGCGTTCCGCATTCGGCTGAGGGCGCACGGCCTCGGGGAGACCGTCCTCATTAAAAACAGGGTAGTCGACGTCCACGGCCTTGCCTTTGTAGACATCGTAAACACCTTCTGGAAGCACGTGCACCGTGGCGTCCAACGTGCCGGCGAATTCGTCTACACCCCAAACACGCGTGCGCATGTTCGTTCCTAACAGGTGCGCGAGTTCCACCGCATGCTCGCCTTGCATGCGATTGCAACCGTGCGAAACCCGCCCACGCAGGAGTTGCCACTCACGGCCGTCGGCTCCGTAGGGTGTAATGGGTCCGTGTAGCCCGATGCCTCCATTGTAAACAATGAAGGGAAATCCTCCCCAGTCTGCGACTTCGTTGAGTGTCTTGCGACCGAAGGCGTAGACGGCATCGAAAGCGCCCGGCTCTGAATTCGGGGACGTTCGGGTGTCTGCGGTGGAGATGGGATACACGATGGTGACGCGCGTCCTGTTTCCTTCTCTTTCCGGAAGGGCGTAATAGGGAAGTGTGGACAGGTCGAAGTCCACGGGGAGGAGACCCGTGACACGGGCTGTGTGGCCGGCGAGGGAAACAAACAGATTGGCATTTTCAAGCGGCCGCGCGAAGGGCCCGTTGTACACCCACTGGGGCCCGATGCCGCCCGGGTAAGGCAGATTCTGAAGGTGCGCTTCGGCCCCCGGCTTTTTCTGTGTCGAGGCGTCGCCGCAAGAGCCGAGCAGTGCTAGCCCCAGGAACGCCGAACTCAGAAAAGAGAATGCAGGCAGTCGCCGAGTCTTGGTTTGCTTCGACATCGCTTTGACCTCCGGAGGAAGGGAACAGACGTTCCTCTTTTTCGGAGTCTAACACGCAGACGTCACACTGCTGAAAAGCGAGGCGTCAGGGTTCAGAGCAGATTTTTCAGGAAGTCACGATTCCAGCGAGCGGACCGGCAAGCAGTTTCGCCCCCGCCCGCTGCTTCACACTTTGCAATCAGTGATGCCGGAAATGGGCCAAATGCATTCAATCCTTCTGTGCAATAACCCGTTCCGGTGTCAAACGACGCACCCTCTGGGCAAAGCTCGGTGCCTCGTGCGGAAAGCGCAACGGAACGGCCCCAGCGATCGCTGTTGCACGGCGCATCGCCGCCTCCCCAAGAGAGGCACTTGGCGACCATCGCCTTTGTGAACGGACCCCAAACGTTGACGCCATCAGTGCAAATCCGACCACCTTGAGAACCCACGGATTCCAACGCGTATCCTGCTGGACACTCGATGACTCCGACGGCGCGGCCACCTGTCGTGATGTCAATTTTATTCGCGGGCTGTGAGTCGCAGTGTCTTTCGCCCAGGCTTCGGGACGCATTGTAACGGCAAACAGAACGTCGAAGTTCACGAGCATCCCACGTTGGGAAGACGCGCACGTTGCTCGAGGGGCGCGTGGCACCGGAACTTGTGGGGTAGTCGACGTCCACGTTTTTACCCTCAAAAACGTCGAAGCCTGCTGACGTGTCGAGGACGCGAGTTTTGAAAGTGCGTTTGCGGGAGTCCCCGCTGGAATAAACTTTACCGCGCATGTCGACACCCAAAAGGTGAGCCATTTCCACAACGTGCTCGCCTTGCATGCGGTTGCATCCATGCGAAACAGGACCGCGCTTCAAGAACCATTCTTTCGAATCGTGTGTAATGGGGCCATGAAAGCCAATGGCGCGTGAGGTGTTGTACACAATGAAAGGGAAGCCGCCCCATTCAGCGATGCTGTTGAGCGTTTTGCGCGGGTAAATGGTGGCAGCGCTATAGGTTCCAGGCGCGTTCCGCACAGCTGTTCCGTTGTCGTTGAACGAAGACAAGTTGCCGGTGGCGATGGGGTAGACAACCGTGATGCGGCGGCGCGTACCTGCGCTGTCGAGTACGGCGTAGTAAGGAATGGTTCCACTGAAAGAGGCCGGAAGAAACCCGGTAACACGTGCCGTGTGACCTTTTAAAGAGACAATGACTTCAGCGTCTTCCAGAGCCGGAAGAGGGCCATTGTAAACCCACTGAGGGCCGTCGCCGCCAGGGTAGGGGATGTTTGAAACGTCGGAAGCGAGTTGGGGAGCAGTTCCGCACCCGTGCAATGCGGTGCCTAAAGACGCGAGAGCGGCGAGAGCGCCGAAACAGCGAGGCGCCAGGGAGCTGATATGTTTGCGAAAAGACATGGTAGAGAACCTCCTGAGGCCAACAGAATCCCAGCAACAAAGGAATTTGCCGCAGCAATCTACCAAACTGATATTGCGACAATCGGCAAGGGGAAAAACGCCACCGCCCGTTCAGCGGTCTATGCATTTTTGGTTCTTTTGAATATATTGTTTTATTTCATAATTAATCACAAAATTCTGAAAAAATAAAAATTGACGATAAGGAGAGCACTAGAGGAGAACATCAATGAGAAACTGTTTCGATCGTTTTTTGTCCGCTCCCTTCTTTGCAAGCGTTTTCGTTTTTGTGACTTTAGGGTCTTGCGGAGATGGCGCTCGGTTTGGTGCGGGGCGGACTGTTGAGTCGCGTCAAGTCAAGAGATTCGCTGCCGAAGCTGTGCCTGAAATCCCCTTGGGCTTTCGGTTGGTTCCCTCTCGTGCAGGGCAAATTTTTGGACCCGGCGTTGTTGAACTTCAGCCGAGCTTGTTCGACTTGCGAAAAAAGACGCGCGCCCTTCGCGAGGAATCCAGTTGGTTGGTGACCTTGCTCGGCCCTGGCGGTGAAGTGTTGTCTCCGGAGGGAGGCGTCACCGCGCGCAGCGTCGATTTTTCGAATGGTCTCAGTGGCGACATCAAGCTGACGGCGTCGTTTCGCGAGCGTGATGGCCGACGCCGCGGAAAAGCCACGACTGTCATTCGCATCGACGCCGACGCGCCCCAAACAAGCGTTCTTTGGTCGCGTGAAGAGGGTTCTGGCAAAGTCTTCGTGCGATGGGATGTGCTCGACTCCGCTGACTTTGACCCCATGAACTCACAGCTCATCGTTTGCCGATCGGAAACAGACCTTGCCTCCTTCCAGAAAAAGAATTTCACGGAAAGAGAAGCCGACCCACTCTGTCAGGTGCTTGCGGTGGGGCCATCCTTCACGTCTGAAGGCGTCCTGGAGATAGAGAAAGCGAGAATCGACGTCATTTCCGCGCCAGGGCAGGAGCCTGTGTTCGCCGCGCTCACTACCGACCGTTTCAGAAACGCGGGAGCATTTCGCGGGAAGTATCTGGAGCAAGGAAAATCTTCCCTCTCGTTGGAGAGCTTAAAGGATTCCCCTCTGTTGTTCTCGTCCTTTCCTGTGGCCTTAGACCTCTTGCTGAAGGAAGTTTCACCGCTTCAAACTCTCCCAATAGGCGCCAACCGCGCGAGCGAATTCGAAATCGTATTGGTGGACTCCAAAGGGGTGGAATGGGTTCTTCCCTTTGATGCGTCTCTCCGCCTTCCCCCCGCATTCGAGCAGCAAGGGAATCAATTGCTCGCGTTATTCGCTCGCAAGGTGCTGCAACCCGAGGTGCGCAGCAACACGGTGAAAGTCGCATTCCTCGTCGACACGGTTGCGCCGGTCGTCACAAAGCCCTCAGTGATTGTGGACGGTGGCGTGCTTTCTCCAGGGGCGATCACCGAAATTTTTTGGCAGGTTGAAGAGGCCGGAAGGGTGGAAGCCCAGACCTTGGAGTGGCGTGCTTTAGGCGAAGCGGAATGGCGTTCTTTGGGAGATGTTCCCAAAGAAGTGAGGAGTGTTTCGATGCCATGGAGCGCGACCCCGGCGAAGTTGGGTGCGCTGGAGGTGCGAGTCAGTGCCGTCGACGCGCAGGGGCTCCGTGGTTTTGCCTCAACCGAGTGGCGTGAGCAATTTTTTAACGCCGCGGTGCTGACAAAGAGCGTGGAATGCTTTTGGTGCCACATGGAGATTTCGGGCCACGTCGCAGGCATCTTCCCTTCAAACGCATCTCCGAAAGTTCATGCGGATACGGGAACAAATTTGGCGGTCACGGGGAATTTCTTCTCGAACGCGAATTTTCCCGGGGCCGGCATGCCCGCGGTGTTTCCACCTGAGCGCCGAAAAGCCAACTACGCGAACACTGAACTTCCTATTTTTCCAAAGAACAACGAATGGCCCGTCATCGATCCCGAGGTGCTCCGCCTGCGCATGAACGGATACGTGAAGGGGCATGACCCCGTTGAAAACAAGGCGGTTTATATCGACCGCGTGTTGAGCGGAAACGTGGTTCTGAAAGGTACGACTCAGAACCCCCTCGTGCTGAGCGGTGAGGTTTTCATCGACGGAGACCTCGTGATAAGCGGTCAGTACAAGGGGATTGGGACCCTCTATGCTCGCAATGTGTTCATTGTCGACGACCTTGTTGCCGTGGACTCTCCTTATCCTTATCCGGATGAGGAACAGGCCGCGCTGGCGGCGGGGCGTGAGGCCGTCCGCACGAAGAAAGATGCTCTCTACCTTGCCGCGCTGAGTGACATTGTTGTGGGTGCCCCTGAGGCGCGCAGCTCGGAAACGTGCAGCAGTCAAGACGTCACGGTGGGAGGCAAGCTTTTCAAGAACTTCTTGTCTTGCGTGTCCAATATGCCTCTCGACAAAAATGTTTCTGGCAAGGCAGGAGCTCGCACGATAGCGCATCCTTATGCGTGGCTACCGAAAGGCGTTTTCCAATCGCTGGGGCGCCGTGCGGAACCTCCGACTGTCACCGCTTATGCGAAACTGGATGCAACCATTCAAAAACCGATGCGCGTCATTATGGACTCTAGCCACTATGCAGACGAAACATACGACTCTGGGGGAGTTCTCAAAGTGCGCGACACCATGGCCACCGACCGCACGGCACTCGAAGTCTCTAGGGTCGATGCGTTCCTGTATGCCACTGAGGCCTTCCAGGCGCGTGTCTATGTGAATCTGGTGATCAATGGCGGCGTTATGAGCCCGAAGGTGGAAATGTTTTCGGCCTATGCCAATAGTAGCTTGGGCAACCTTGAATCTCGACTTGAAGACTCCACTTTCCGTTTTGGGCGCGCGGACCAAATGGAACGTCCTGCATTGAACGAGCGTAATGGTTTGACCTTGCACAGAAACGCGATTCGATACGATTGGCGCCTGAGAACGGGGGGCAAGGGATTGGGCGTGCTGAAGGAGTTCTTCCGATGAAAAGAGCACTCGATTTTAAAATGGGTTCAGTGTCAAAATTCGTGGCACACTCCACGGCTTGGGTGGGATGTCTGGCGGTTGTGGGATGCTCGGTGGACGAGAATGGAGCCTCGTTTGCTGCGGCGCTGACCAAACCCGAAATCACCGATGCAAAGCTCTTGGTGAAACCCCAGCAGAACGATGCGGATGCCCGAGGCACCCATGACGACGGCATTCTCCGCACACGCAGCCGATCTCTGAAATTGAATTACGACATCAGTCACAATGTGGCGGCCGAGAAGGCTTGGAGCAGAGACGTCGCAAAGTGGGGAGTGCTCCGCATTCTGAAGGACGCGCACACTGGAAAAGTGGAGAGCGAGCGCCTTGTGGGATTGAAGGGCACGCTTGTTGTCCCACTGGGCGCCGAGGAACGCCTTGTGGAGGTCGTTGTTTCGCCTCTCGACGGGACGAACGAAGACACGCCCATTGGCGCAAGCCAGGTGATGCGCGTTCTTCACGACGAAACCCCGCCACGCATCTCCATGAACTTCAATGTGTTTCGTGACGCCTCGGCGGGAAGAGCGAACCTTGTCGGGACACTGAATTACGAAGATATCGACCCCGCCGCGCCTGAATGCCGTGACCTGCGTGTGATGGGTTCCGACGGGAAGGAAAGTGTCCCACTGAATTTTGGAAAGTGGGAAAGGCAGCCCTCCGGCAAAGCCAAGAGCCAGAATTGGAAAACGACGTTCGCCCAAGCGCGGGCATGGGAAGATCCTGACGTCGTTTCCCTTCGAGTCGTGTGTTCCGACCCGACAGGGAACCTCATTGAGAGTGTCGCCAGTGGTCGGTCGGACGAGACGCTCTTCGAACTCCGCTCGACGCTCACCATGCCGAAGGATGCCTTCCAGGCCGTCCCGCGCCTGGGCTCGCGCGCAAAGAAACGCTGGATCCTGAGTTCAGCCACGAAGCTCGATTTTCGCGTCAATGGATTTCAAGCCAATGGTCTGCCGTTGAGCGGAGACGTCGGCAAGGCCAGCTTGGCTGGGCACACTTTAGAGGTTGTGCTGAAAGTGGAAGGCCAAGACGACCAGCTGCTTCTGGCAGGGCCGGCAACGCCTTCGAATCGCGCCGAGCTGCCGGCGTCATTTTCTGGCGATGGTCGTCTTGAAATGCGGCTAGCGAACACGGTTGAGGCGGCAGAGCCCGTCCGCGTCGACAGCGTGGACATCTTCGTTCCCGCGACCAAATCACCGTCACTGTCGCTCTTCGCGCCGGCGGAACGCAAAGTGGCGAAAAAAGGCGAGCCCATTGAATTTCAAGCGGGAGCTTTGCTCGATGGCCTGCCCTTTGAAACTGGCGAACACGCCTCTCTGGAGTGGTCGTTCGACGGAAAGACATGGGAAAAGGTTCCGCAAAGCGTCGCCGAAACCAAGAGCGCTCCTTCCTCCGGTGAAGAAACCTGGCTGATTTCCTTTCCCTATCCCTTTGACAGCGAGAGGCCCGCGCACTTCCGATTGGCGGCCAAGAATGTGGCTGGAAAACTCATTCTGAGCGAAGAAGTCAGGAACCCATTCGCGGACAAGGCACGAATACCATCGGTGAGCGCCAACGATCGCGCGGCGTGCGGCAAGGCGCGGCTGAGGCCCGTCGCCATTTCTCGTTACGCATGCCTCCTGGTGGATGCGCCCACTCCTGCTTCACAGGTGTTTCGTCTCACGATCGCGTTTCAGAATGCCGGGCAGGTGCCGTTCGCGCTTCCTCCTGGAAGTCCGGGCCTCGGCTACGAGGTGAGGAAAGAAAAAGGGCCGGCACTCTTGGAGGTGAAGCATGGCGTTGTCGTCACCACTTCGCAGGGCTTGAATGGCTCAGGCCTTGAAGACCCGGCCACCTTCGAGGTCGACCTTCCAGGCTGGGTGCTTCAAACGGGCAACGGCGAGAGTGTTCGTATTGATTTCGACAAAGAAACAGAGGGAGGACATTCACTCTCTCTGGGGAATTCATGCGATGCTCCCGATTTTTTCCCCTTCGTCGAGTTTAAGGATTTCAAGAAGGACCTCCTTGTGAGTCCATTTCCCTGCGAATGAGAGGAACTCAAAAAAAGATGATGATGATTTTGAAATCCTCTTCCTGGAAAAAAGGCATACGCTCCACGTTGAGTTCAGTTGTTCTTTTGTCAGGAGTTCAAACGGCGTTTGGCCAAGAAGCCGTGAACTCTGAACCCGAGACAAGCAAAGAAGCGAGCCTCGTGACGACCGCGGAGGATCCAAAGAGTGAGCCGACGCCCGAAGGAACGGCAGAGGGCACCCCCAAAGTGGAAGCTCAGACACCGGCCGCTCCACCTCGCTCGAGTTTGCCCCTGTTGAAGGTCGTTTCCCAGAAAGAATGCACCGTAGAGGTTGTCATCGAGGCCAGGCCAGGCGTTGAGCGCGGGGCGCTCGTTGGTATTTACGACTTCATCGATGAAATCAAGTCCGCGGGCCGAATCGTCCATTTGCAAGGCGCGATGCGCATGCGAAATGGTCCGCGGAAGACAGCGAAGAAGGAGAAATCAGCAAAAAGATCCGTGCGAAAATCCTCGAAACCCGCCCCCGACTCTGGTGAGAAAACACCTGAATTTGCGAGCGAGAAGCTGCTATTTTCCAACGTTCACAAGGGGACATTGGTGCTGGCACCTGGCGCTTCAGGAAAATGTCTGCAGCTGAACGCGTACGTGGAAGCGAAGCTCACCACCGATGTTCCTCAACGCATTCGCCCCGAACCTTTGGGCGCTCTTTTAGCCTTAGATGTCACTTCGGGTCTGCACCTCAGTTATTGGAAAGTCAGGGAAGAAACACGTGCAACGGGATTGACTGCGGCTGTCAGTGCTTGGGCGGCGTTCCCTCGCGCGGGGGCCAACCTTTTCGCGCTTCGATTGGGATATGTTCATGAAAGACTCAGTTTGAAGGAGAGCAAAAAGATCTCCAATTACGCGCCTTCGACAAACGGCTCGCTGACGCAGGGCGTCGCGGAAGCCGGGTTCCGATACGCCCGCTTTCTCGATGAAACACACAGCAGCCTGGTGGCATTCGATGTGGGCGGAGGCACCGGCATTGCCGGTTCCCTGGGATTGTCGCAGGGAGGCGACACAACCGTTGACTTTCGCACGTCACGGCGACTTTTTGCCGGATTCGCTTACGAGCGATTGCTTTTCAAGGCGTTTACCTTGAGTTTTTCGTCCGCTTACGTGCGCGACACCGCTCTTGTGAAAGGCCTTGAAGGCAAATCGACCACCTTCGACTCTCACGGTGGCAGAGGCACCTTGGGGTTCGGGTGGCGGTTCGATTGAGGTCCGCACGTGCGCGCACTCAGCCCGTAAGCCTTTCCACATGAATGACGCCGTCCAAGGCTTCGAGCTTCTGGTGCACATCGCGAAGCTGATGGATGTCGGCCACGTGCACACGGATGGTAATAACGCCGCGCCTTTCCGGTGTCGTTTGAACTTCGGCACCCGTGATGTTGATTTGCGCCGATGAAATGAGCTTGGTGATGTTTGCGAGCATGCCTTGTTTGTCGTGGGTGGTGATGCGCAGGCGGGCATGGTGTTCTCCGGCCATCTGGGAATTCCAGCTGCACTCCACACGCCTGGCCGGATCGTTTGCAATGGCCCAAGCGCAGCTTGTTTGGTGAACCGTAACGCCACGCCCACGGGAAACATATCCAACGATGGGTTGGCCTGGCAGGGGCTCGCAGCATTTCGCCAAACGCACGACAATGCCTTCGAGGCCCTGCACCTTGACCGAATCCTCGGTGCTTCGCACACAGCGCGTTTTCGTCGTGCGTGTTCTTCTGCCCAAAACATTTCGACCCTGCGTTCGGGCCTGTGAAAGAGTAGAAGTCGCGTCCGAACTCTTCGCTTCGGGCAGTTGAAGTCCTGTCACCTTCTGCGCGAAGGTGAGCGCATCGAGCTTTCCGTATCCAATTTGCATGAGCGCATCGTCGAGTCCGCCCACTTGCACAAGCCTGTGGACCTCCTGGAACTGTCCAGCCTTCTGCACTTTCTCGTAAGTCGTGCCCAGCCTTTCCAGAGCTTGTTCGAGCATGTCAAGGCCCATGCGCTTGCCTTCGTCGCGTTCTTCGGTACGCAACACGGCGCGAATTTTATTGCGCGCCTTGCTCGAAGTGACGAAGGAAAGCCAGTCTTTATTTGCGCGCACCTTGTTGCTTGAAATGATTTCCACGACGTCGCCCGAAAAGAGCTTGGTGCGGAGCGGAACCATGCGGCCATTCACTTTAGCGCCGGCAGTTTTCAGGCCAAGCTCGGTGTGGACCGCGAAAGCGAAGTCAAGGCATGTGGACCCTCGCTGCAGTTCGAACACGTCGCCTTTGGGCGAGAAGCAGTAGACCTCGTCCTCGAAAAGGTCGACTTTCACGGCCTCCAGGAACTCGCTGGGGTCTTGCAGTTCCTTTTGGTGCTTCACAATCTGCTTGAGCCAATTGAATTTCTCCAGGTCTTCTTGCGAGAGGGTGTCGTCTTCTTTTCCACCTCCCGTTTGACGGCCACCGGCGCCTCCCCGGCGCTCTTTGTACACCCAGTGCGCGGCAATTCCATTCTCCGCAAGGGAGTGCATTTCCCAGGTTCGGATCTGCACTTCCAGCAGTTCGCCTCGCGCCGCCACCACGGTTGTGTGGAGGCTTTGGTAGAGGTTGGCTTTGGGCATGGCGATGTAGTCTTTGAAGCGGCCAGGCACAGGACGATACTGCGAGTGCACGGTGCCCAGCACCTCGTAACACTCGCTCACGCTGCCCACCAGAATGCGCACGGCGAAGAGGTCGTAGATGTCCTCGAACTCCATGCGCTTGTCGGTCATTTTTTTATAGATGGAATAGAAATGCTTGGCTCGGCCTTCCACCCGCGCCTTGATATGCGCAGCGTCGAGCTTTTCTTGGAGGCAGGTGATGGCATTTCCAATGATGCCCTCTCGAGCGCTTTTTTTCTGGGCCACCCGAGTGACAAGGTTGAAATAAACTTCGGGCTTCAAAACCTTCAAGCAGAGATCTTCGAGCTCCGCTTTTATTTTGTACATCCCAAGCCGCCCAGCCAAAGGCGCGTAGATTTCGATGGTCTCTTCGGCGATGCGCTGGCGCTTTTCAAGCGACAAAGCTTTGATGGTGCGCATGTTGTGCGTGCGATCGGCGAGCTTCACGATTATAACCCGGATGTCGCGCGACATCGCGATGACCATTTTTCGGAAGTTTTCGGCGAGTTTTTCTTGTGTGCTGCGGAATTCGACCTTCGCAAGCTTCGTGAGGCCATCGACTATGGAGCCGACTGAGTTGCCGAAAGCATCCACGACCTGTTCGACGGAAACGTGCGTGTCTTCCACGACGTCATGGAGAATGGCGGCGACAAGGCTTGTTTCGTCCATTCTGTATTCGCAAAGAATTTCGGCCACAGACAACGGATGCACGATGTAGGGCTCGCCGCTCTTGCGCCGTTGGTCGACATGCAGCGCATGCGCGAATTCAAAAGCCTTGCGGATCTTTTTTTCACTGGGGCTGTCGAGATACGTGAGAAAGCTCGTGCGCAGCGTGTTCCAGGCGCGCTCCGCGATTTCGTCCGTCGTTCCGGTGACGTCGGGTTTAGGGTCGTGGATTTCCACGGCGGGCGAGATGAGCTCCTGAGTTGTGGGGCCAAGAGAAGCCGCCGTTTGGGAGCCGCCTTCGCTGATGCCGCTCCCAGTGCTCTTGCCTGCGCCTTGGCTTTCCTCGTCGGACATCACCCTCTCTCCTCATTC
Organism: Silvanigrellales bacterium; assembly: GCA_020247005.1. GTDB lineage: Bacteria > Bdellovibrionota_B > Oligoflexia > Silvanigrellales > Silvanigrellaceae > JADCJN01. The sequence goes on along the minus strand of JADCJN010000055.1, from coordinate 11,784 downwards.
CTCGGACCAAGGCCCGTTTTCCCGTTGTCTTTCCATGGTATCGTCAACGCACACTCGCGGCCAGCCTCTTTGCCGCGGGAGTTCCTGGAGGGAGGTCGCTTTTGGCCGATGGAATTCTTTGGCACCTGGGTGCCGGCGTGTTTTTCGCATGGCTTGCTTTTCACTTTCTCTCGAATCGCCGACGTGCCGAAGAGCTCGAGGGTGGATTCGTGACGCTGGTCGCCTGGGAAGGCGAACCTCCCAAGGCTCTCGTCTTGCGGGCCATGCGGTTTCTGGAAGCCGAGTGCTTCGATGTTCTTGGGACGCCTATTCGATTGGAACAGCCTCCTGCAGCCGAGGCGCCAAAGGCGGCTGCTCTGCTCTTTGGCCGCTTGAGCGCGCTGCGGCGGGAGGAAGGCAAAGTGGCAAAAAAGCGTTGCCTGAGCGGTCACTTCGCGCGCGTTTTTGGTCACGGCAATGCGACTCCAGGCGCGAAGACAGAAGATGTTCCCGAGGAGGCACAGGGGACAAAGACCACAGACATCGGTGCCCGGCGCGTTCGCGCCGCGCGGTGGAGCGGTTCTCAATGGGAGTTGATATGATTCGGGTCACTTCGGCACTGCTCGTTTGTGCGCTGTTCTCCTTCATGGTCGAAACCGGGCAACGGCGCGCCCTTGCACAAGCACTGCAAGCCCCTGTTCTTGTTTTCGATGCCTTGGCTTTTTGTGCGAAGAAGCCTTCTCTTGGGGCTCTCATAAAAGAGGTTTTTCCCGACGCTTTCAAGCGTCAGACCTTGGCGTCGAGCCTCCTTTCGAAGCCTTCCCAACTTGCGGGATGTTCTGAGCCTCTTGGGGAGGCTTTGTCTGAACTTGCAAGCGGAAAGCCATCGAGTGTGGTGAAAGAGAATCGAGTGGGATTTTTGTTGCTGGGAGCCGAAACGAAGCACCCAGCACTTGCCCCCGCTTTGGAAGCGGCCATGGCTGCCGAGCGAGGTGCCCCGGAATGGGTCGCCCTCTTGCTCGAAGCGAACCAGGAAGCGGGTGTTGCGGCCCTGCGTACGTGGTTTGCATCTACGGCAAGAGGTCTCCGTGCGAGCCAGCGTCTGGTGCCGCTTGCAGCTGACCTTTATGGCAAGGCGGCTTCGGCACCGGACTCCAAGGGCCTCGACGACGTGCGCCTCACTTCTCCGCTGCTTTTCGACCTCTATCTGTTGGAGCTTCGGAAGGCGACAGCCCGTGGCAAACGTCTTTCGGACGACGACATGGCTTCTCTCCTCATTGTGTACGCACTCCAGAACGCGGGCTCAAGACGCCTGCAACAAGCTCCTTTTTCGCAGGTTGTGCGTGGGAACGAGGAGGCCTTCCTGAAAGCTTTTCGGATGGAACACCCTCTTGTTCAGTTTCGACTTTTGCCAACCATGGCAGAGGCAAAGAGTCAGAGCTTGGTGCGTGAACTTCTTTGGATAGCCTCGCACCACGTCGACATTCGCGTGAAGTCGCTCGCGTCGAGTTTGCTCGACGGCGGGGGGGCCGGCTCGTCTCAGGCCCGTTGAAAACATTTCCGTGGAATTCCCTCAATTGTCCTCCTGAATCCTCCGATCGACCTGAGGCTGTCCTTCCCCCAGCAAGGGAGGCCCGTCGATTTTCGGAGGTGGTGCATGCCCTCAGGGTTTCGTTTCGCACGCGTTGGCAGGTTCGCCGTGATTATTTTCATCTGCGTGTTTTGGAACGTCTCAACGAGCGCTTTTCCAGACATGAAGAGCGAGGTTTTCGGAGCTGGGAGCTCTCGAGACTCTCAGGCCTCATTTTTGGCGCTGTGCACCTTCCGAACTACGCTTTCAAAGGAACGGCGCGCCACAGTGGAAGCCATTTTGCTTTGGGCACGCACCAAGCAGCAAGCAAGGTCGTGTTTCGCTGCGTCTCGGGCGCTCGCGCAAACTGAAACCGTTGAGGTGGAAGACGCCGGGCTGACTTGGGCGGAGCCTTTTCGGGAGGCGCGCTCTGCGCGGAGGCTTTATTTGGCGGGAAATGACTTTCTCGACACCGCATTTCTTTCCAACTTGTCTGCGCTCGAAGTGCTCGACCTGCGTGAAAGTCCTATCACTTCGTTGCCCGACGACGTCGCCGCACGTTTACAGGTGCTCAACGTGAGTGGCACCCGCATTTCTTCGCTGACCACTCTTGCTGCGGCTTCAGGACTTCTCGACCTCAACGCGCATGGACTCGGACTCACCTCACTTGAAGGACTCGAGCACTTTCCGGCGCTCGTGTCGCTCGGACTTGCCGACAACCACCTCACGTCTCTCCATGGAATTGAAGTCGCCAAGGAGCTCCGTTCGCTCTATGTGACGAACAACGCCATTACGGACCTCACTCCCGCGGCGTCGTTGCCCTTCTTGCGCTTGCTCAACGCACGCGGAAATCCTCTTTCGCCGCCCGCTGTTTGCCCGCACGAAACTGCGACGTGCATCTTCGACAGTGAGCAAGCGAACTGAAAGAATTTCACGCCAAGAGGGCTTCGTCGACCTGCGTCATCACGAGGGGGGCATCTTCGGTGATGACGATGGTGTGCTCGAATTGCGCTCCTCGATGGCTTCGGGGCAACTGCAGGGTCCAGCCATCGCCAGCGTCCTTTGCGGTGTCGGGACCTGTGGTGAGGAAGGGTTCGATGGTGATCACCATTCCCTTCGAAAGAATCCTGCGCTCCGATGGGTCGAAATGGTTGGGAATGTGTTTGGGTTCTTCATGCAGTGCACGGCCCACGCCATGACTCCCCAAGTTGCGTATAACAACGTAACCATGCTTGCGGGCCACTTTTTCGACGGCTTTGCCGATGTCGGAAAGACGTGCTCCATGGCGCGCAGCGGCGATGCCGGCATCGCGGGCCTCTCGTGTGGCCTGCAGAAGTCGTTCCAAATTGGGGCGCGACGCACAGAGCACAAACGAAGCCCCTGTATCGCCAAAGTAACCATCTTTTTCGGCGGACACGTCGATGTTCACGAGGTCGCCTTCCCGCAGCACCCGCTCCCCGGGGATGCCGTGCGCAACTTCATGGTTGACGGAAATGCAGGTGGTTCCGGGGAAGTTGTAGGTCAGTTTTGGTGCCGACCGGGCGCCGTGCCGCATGAGGAACGCCTCCCCCAACAAGTCGAGTTCGCGGGTTGTCATGCCGGGCCGAGCCTCGCGGCGCATGTGCTCAAGTGCGGAGGCCACAATGGCGCCGATGCGGCGGAGGGCCTCGATGTCGTGTTCGTCGCCAATGCTCATGGTCCGTTTCCTTCCTGCCCCGGCTCAGCGTGCGAGCGGAGTCTCGTGTTCTGCTGTCGAACAGCTCTTGTACACTGCCGCAAAAACGGACGCCTTGCCACAGAGTGCTGCGGTGTCCAAAGGTTGGCCATTTGAAACGGCTTTTGGCCTGTGGGGACTCTTCGTTCTCGCGTCTCCTCTCTGGTTTCTGTATGTTGTGTTGGCGCTGTCTTTGCAGGACCCCCTTCGTGCCTCCTTGCGAGCCCCCTTGAAGCCCTCATTGGCCTTTCTTACCTTTCTCGCGTTTATCCGCTCTGTTCCGAGGAGTCCTCCCCCATGAAATCTCGAAAAATCGTCCACCAGGCCGGTGTCATCGCCCTCTGCGGAGGCGAGATCTGCCTTGTGACGAACGGTTCTGGGCGCAACTGGACCATTCCGAAGGGACATGTGGAACCGGGCATGACCTCAAGGGAAGCCGCGCTGATGGAATGTTTCGAAGAAGCCGGACTAACAGGCGTTCTTGGGCAAGAGCCGATGGGAACCTACGCCTACCAAAAGAATGGCCATTCCCACGTTGTGACCGTCTACGTTTTAATGGTGTCTGAGGTGCTTTCCGAGTGGCCAGAATCGAAGCGTCGGCACCGCTCCTTCCTTCCACCCGCCTTGGCTGCCGACAAGGTTACGAATTTGGGGCTGAGTGCCCTTCTGAGTCGGGCGCAGGTGCCGAAGGTGGCGGAAAGCGACTGGCCTCGTGAAAAACGACCCCAGCCACGCCTTCGTGTTGCCACTCAGAGGCCGTAAAAAGGCAGAGCGAAGCGCGACCAAGAACGAGTTCGAAACGGGCGCACACCCGCGTCCAGGCGGGCACGTCAAAGTCGTCGAACGCACCATCGACAACCACACGCGAGCGTCCCCGGTACACGAGTCTTGCGAGGGCGAAAAGCACACGTTCACGCTCCGAGAGTCCGAGGCTTCCGCCCTTCACGGCAGCTGCGAAACCACCCTTCACGCGGCCTTGAACGAGGCCACCCAATTCACAGGTGCGAAGCGCAAGAAGGGCTCTTTCGACATCGGGTGTTTCGTCTCCCAGGGCGATGTTTTCGAGAAGCGTCCCTGTGAAGAAAGGGACATCGGGAGAAACGTAACCGACAGGCTCGCCCGCAACATTTCCAAAGGCGAGGGCATAGGCCAGGTGTTCCCTTTGTGCCACCGACTCGCAACGCACCACCTGAAGCGAAGAAGCGCTCGCAACGAAAGACGTTTCCCAAGGGCGAAGAGATGTGTCCTGTGAGGGGCGTGTGAATTGCGCTTGGGTGGGCTTCGTGAAGAAAGCCGCAATGCGCGAAAGTGTCACAGGAGCTTCCACAAGTGAGCGCCAGTCGCGAAGCCACTGAACCGCCGGCTTGAAAGCTTGGTCGCTCACGAAGGCGAGCGCCACAACTTGGCCCAAGGTGACTTCACCCCGGCCATGGAGGTAGAGGCCAAGAAAAAGCAGACACGCTCCAGTCAGGCGGCTCGCAAAATGCCCCCCATGCTGCAAAATGGCATGAAGAAACGAAACGCGAGCGGAGGCGCGCGTCGCTTCGTGGCTCGCGTTTTCCCAGCGTGAAAAAGCGTGCGACAGGCTTCGAGTGGAATGAAGCCATTCTTGTGCCTCTAGTTGTTCATGCATGAGTTGCAGGCGAGTTTCTTCGGCCTCTCGTTGGCGCGCCGCGAGACGTGAGGCCGCTCCCGAGGCGAAAGCGACGAAGAGCGCCGCAGTGGCCAAGAGGAGCAGCACAACAAGCAAGAAACGCACGTCGATAAGCGCCACAATAAGGAGTTGCAGCGTGAACTGAACCCCGCCAAGAAGCAGAGTCACCACGCGTGCCGCGAGCGTTTCAAAAAGAGAGCGGGCTTCTTCATAGAGTTGGAGGATTCGACCTTCACCCCGGGCCCAAAGTGCGTCGAGAGGAAGTGCGTGAACGTGGTGGGCGAAGGCGACCATCGTCAGGAGCTGAAACGAGGCGAGGAGCCACGCGAGCATCCGATCACGCAGAAGGGCGCACACGACGCCAAGGCCGCCCACTGAAACCATGGCCAGAACAACCCAAGGTGCCTTGTCAATTTCGCGTCGAAGGATTACGACATCGACAAGGTAACGAGATGCTAATGGAACAAGAACGAGAAAGAGTGCCGAGAAGCACGCAGCAACAAGGGCGAAACGCCACTTTGAACGTGCACGCCCAAAACCTGACGCGCGCACCAAACGTGCGACGTTGGACAGGAGGCCCCAAAGCAGCTTCGGGGTGGAGGACGACGAGACCCCCAGAAGAAGCTCAGACGCCTCCCTCTCGGTTTCGTCTTTCCGGGGAAATGCCTCTGCGCTGGAAGAGGGAGTTGTTCTTCTGGCTGAGTCTGAAATTGTTTCTTTCGCTTCCTGAAACAAGGACTCCTGTGGATGCGGCACCTCGAAAAGGAGGCAAGCGCGACTGGCAAGAAGCAAAGAGCCGCCTGTGGGCGCATCGATATCGGGAGACGTGAGCGCTGGATAGGTGGCCATTCGCGTGCGGATTCCTGCGGCCGTGGAAAGCCCGATGCATTCGCCTTCGAGCAAGAGGTGAAAGCAGTCGGACTTGGGAAGGTAAAGCTCGCCCTCTTCTAAAGACACGAGCGTGGCGGAAAGGAATGCAGGCGCAGGGACGTCTTCCAAGCCGCTTTGGAGCAGCGCTTTGCCCCTGCTCGCCACCGTGGGTTGGGAGGAATGGCTTGCAGCCAGTGCAAAGGCGCGAACGGCTGCCCAGGCTTCCGGTGTGGCGGGCTGGCGCACGCCCTCGGCGAACCGCTCCAGGAAGTCGGGTGAGGGGGACTCAGCCAATGCATTCCGTTGCCGATTTTTTCCGCTTTTCTTCTTCTTCGCCAAGTCAGATCTCCTCTCTGGGTTCTCCGCCTTCAAGGCGGAAACGGCGTGCCCGAAGAGAAAGAAGCTCTTCTCTTCGGGTGAGCACGAGGAAAGTGATTTGGGGGAGGTTGGCAAAAAGGCGTTCGAGCGTCTCACGTTCCTGACGAGGGGAGAGCCCGGACAGTGCGTCATCGAGAACAACGATGCGAGGATTTCCGAGCAGGATGCGGACAAGAGTGCAAAGCTGAAGGACGTTTTCGGGAAGAGGTGCCCCGTGTTCCTGTGTGCGCGCGGCCATGGAAAGGCCGGATTCTTCAAGAGCCTCGTCGAGTCCTGTCCAGGCGCAAAGCCGTTCCAGGGTGGCGGCCTGCCCTCGCGATGTGCCGTAAGTGAGAAGTTCCGCAAGAGAAGAGCCTAAGGGATGCGTGGTTCGCTGAACCAGCGCGACGTGCATCGCGATGGTTCGGAGCGAAGGGTTTGCGAGCGGTCTGTCGTCGAGCAACACCCGGCCTTGGTCGGGAGGGGTGCGCAAGGCGAGCAGGCGCGCGAGCTGCGATTTGCCGCTTCCTTCCGCACCATAAATCACCACTCTTTCTTCCGGCAGAACGACAAATGCGCCCTCGCCAAGGCCGAGTCTGCGTCCGTCTCGCACCTGCAGTCGGACCCCTTCGAAACGCAACGACCCAAAGTGAGGGCGCGCGAAGGTGGGACGTTCGGCAGCCAGTTCGTCGCGCGAGGTCATGAAAAGGTCGAGAAGGCGCTTGAAGGCCGCTCGGCATTTCCGGTAGCGATCGTAGAACGAGGTGAGATTCGACATGGGGGCGAACAAAAGGCTGATGTACATGGCCACGCTCACGACCTCGCCGACAGTGCGCTCACCTCGGGCTGCAAGCAGGCAGATGATGGCCAGTGAAAAGGCTTCACACACAAGAGCGACGCCACCCGTAAACGTGTCGAGTGCCGATTGCTGACGAGCGATGTTGACGTCCCTGCGGGCGCTTTCCGTTGCGAGGGCCTGCCAGTCGGCAATGAGCTTTCGGCTGCCGGTGAGCGAGCGGATGGTTTCCATGCCTCGCACTTGCTCCAGAAGGAGGTTTCCGGTGGCAGCGGAGAGGAGGAATCCGCTCGTCTCGTTCCGGCGTATTGTGGACCTATAAAAGTACCAAGCAAGAAAACAAATTGCGAATCCACCCGCGGGCAAAAGCCCGAGTGCTGGGCTCTTGGAAATAAGAATGAGAAAAACCGCAAGGACGGTGAGAAGTTCTGTGAGGAATGTGGGCAGGTCGCGCATCAGAAAGGTTTTGAGTTGCTCGGCCTCCCGCAACCATGCCTGGCTCAGTCCAGGTCCCAAGGTGTCTTTCCAGTCGGGCAGACTTCGAAAGATTTGCCTGTACACCACGCCATCGAAACGCGTGGAAAGGCGCCACTGAAGGCGCGACCACAGGAACTCGGAAAGAAGATAGAGAAGAAATTGAACGAGGAGCACGCCTGCGAGAGTGGCCGCAATGACGCCAGCCAGATGCAAAGACGGCGAAGAGAAGGCCCGATCGATGATGCCTTGCGAGAGCGCGGGCACGAGCAGTCCTATGCCCATGGCGAGAGTGGCGAGCAGAAAACGGTTCACAAGGAGCGGAAGTCCTGCCTCCAAGGTGCCAGCCACCATGCGGCCAAGTCTTTTTCGCACCATTTTCTTTGTGACTTTACGGGCGTCGTTGTCGTCTTCGTCGTCGTCGCCCGCAAGTGCATCTGCAAGTTCGTCGGGGCGAAACATTTCCGACGACCAAAGAAGAAGGCCCGGCACGCGCCCTCCTTCGCCTTCCTTCGTGAGGCGCGACGCGACGCGTTCCTCAACGCCAGGCCAACCTTCCTTTCCAACAAGGACTCTTCCTTTGACTGCGGGCGAGGCCACAGCCAAGCAACCGTCTTCCAGAAACAAGAATGGGGTTTCAAGCCTTGCGACACTCTTTTTTTCAAGCGAACACGAAAACGTGCGCAGGCCAGCGCGCTCTAAGAGATCTCCGAGCCTCAGAAGATCATGCGATGTTTCTTCGGGGCCTTGAAGCTCGGAAGGAAACAATTCGCTTGGAAGAGGGTGCGACAAGAGAGCGGCCGCGGCGCGTAAGCAGGCCTCTACGCCGGGTGTCCCAACGAGTTCGTTTCCCATGAGTGCGGCGAAAGGGTGCGAGAGAAAGACTTTTCCTGGGGACCTCGGCTCTGGCAATGCTGGGTTCGAGGGTCCCAAGAAAGGCGGGAGCTCGCTGAGGAGGCTGCGCAGAAACCCTTCTGGCACGGCAATGAAGTGAAAAGGTGAGCACGTGTTTTCGGCATGACTTTGGAGCGTCGAAGGCATCCAGGGCCGAAAGCTGCCTTCGTTTTGGGGCAAAAGAAGTCCGCGTGTCTCGCGCGGCAGCGTGGTGTGAGGCCCCGTGGCGGCGACCAAAATGCGGGTCCAGTGCGTTTCGTTGTTCATTTCGGCCCACGGCACGTAACGCCGCAGAAAGTCTTTTGCAGCCTGCATGCGAAAGAGCAGAGCCAGGGCTGCATGTTCCCCGCCCTGGTCGGCGCACCAGGCGTTCAGAGCAGGACCTTCGAGCACCAAAACGCGCTGGCCTGGTGCGCTGCTTATCAGCGGGGCGCCCGGCACGGGAAGCGAGACGCTTACCCCGTAAACTGACGATGCGAACTGTGGGGAGAAATCGAGGTGAACAGACACCCTCGGCACGCCGGGAAGCAAGGGAGAAGTCTCAAAGCGACCAAATTGCATAAAGAGCGTGGAGAGCGACGGAAGCAGCGCGGCGAGAGGAAAACCTTCCACCCGAACGCACGCCAAAACCTCGGTGACCAAGGGCGTCCTTGTTGTCGGTGGCATCCCTGTTGTCACTGGCCGCGCTTCCCGGCGAGAAGTTCAAAGAAAAGAACAAAAGGCCTTTCCTTGCGAAGCTCATAGGTGCCCGTCAGAGTCATGCCGGAACGCAGAGGAAGAATGCGGCCGTTTTCTTCGAACGACTGAATGAGCGGACGTGCGATGACCTTGAAAGTGGGTTGGACGATGCCACCGATGCCGGTTGTCGCTTCGGCAACGCGAGGAATGCTTTCCACTTGAGCTTCCACGAGGCCGAAGCGGTGCACGGGAAATGCGTCGAGGGCGAGGTGAAGGGTGTGGCCTTCCTCGATGCTCGCCACATCGCGCGAGGCGACTTGAAGCTCGGCAACGGCAATGGCATCGAGGGGCGAAATGTCGATAAGAGCCCCGCCCGCTCCTACAACCTCGTCGACACCACTCACATGGATTTTCGTAACGTGACCAGGGATGGGAGAGCGGACGAAGCGTTCTTCGAACTGCCCTGCAACATAAACCTGAAGTTCTCGCGATGCTGTGTCGAGGCTCGCGAAGGCACGCCCCAGGCCGGCTTGCGACTTTGAGTTCAGAGCACGCAACTGGGCTTCAACTTCAGCAAGTTCGGATGCATTCTGCTCCTGCTCGTAACGCAAGTCGACTTTCGTGTCTTCCGCTTTCAGAGCTTTTGCTTTTTCTCGGAGACTTTCACGTTTCAAAGAAAGGGCCCTGGCCCCGGCCTCGTTGCCGCCCGACTCCGTTCGAACGGCAAGGAAATCGTCGAGTGCCCCAATGGCCTCTCGGACAAGCTCTTGCGGACGCGAGGCGCGCGGCGAGGGGACGCGTTCCTGTGTCAGGCGTTCGAGGCGCTCAAGGCATGTGGACTCACAGAGGCCTTCCCGTTCGCTTCCCAAAAGCGCCCGGAGTTCAGACGAAAACAACGACAGGTCACGTTCCTCTCCTTCGGAAAGGACTCCGCCCAGTTCAAGGAGAACCTCGTTTTTTTCAACGGCCTCGCCTTCGCGCACAAGAACCCGCCGCACGCGTTTTTCCTGAGGCGTGTCGAGGCGCGTGGGCGGAGTTTCGAGTTTCAACGTTCCCGTGAAGGAAAGATTGACGGGCACTCGAAGAACGACGGAAAGAAAGAGCACAAGGCCAACACCAGAAGCAAGAGCATAGAGGAAAACAGAAGATGAAGAGGCCGGGGCGCGCAGGGCGAATTCCAGAGGAGGGAGGGTTTGACGTGCCACATCGTAGACGCCGCGAAGCACTTTGGTTTTTGGTTTTGACACGCCTGTGGCTCCTGAAGCTCGATTCCCTGCGGTATCATTTGAATCGTAGCACATTCCCCCGAAAGCCTTGACGATGGAAGTCCCATGACGAAATGCCTTTTCTCGCTTCGACACCCCATCGCTCTGCTTTTTTGTGGACTCACAGGGCTCTTCCTTTTCTGCCCACAGGCACGCGGAGCCGACCTGAGCGCGTGGGTCGAAGATCTTCTGGGTGAGCCGAGCCCTGTGCGAAAGGCGCCTGCAAATTCTCATTCGACTGCCTTCACCTTTGCTCCTGAGCACTCGCTCTTAGCGGAATGGAAAAGGACTTCGCCTTTCGGGCGTCAGAACGGGGTCCGGTTTCAGCAGGAGGTCGAAGCAAAACTTTCGTCAGACTTTGGAAATGGCCTTTCCACTGAGCTGTCGTCCGCGTTTGAAACCCAACGCGGCCCATTAAAAGGAGAAGACTCCGACGGCTTCGAAGCGACGGGAATCGCCGCTTTCGACGTCTTAGGGTTCGGTTCCTCAAGCACGTCGTTTTTAGCGCAAAAAGAACAGGCCACAGAAGATGCCGCAGACGTAGCAGGAGCCCAATCGAGCCTCTTTGAGCGCAGCCATGAGGTGCGCGAAGCGCTTGTCGATTACGTTCGTTATGCTTGCCTCCAGAAGGCTTTTGAACGGGCACGTGTGCGGGTGGACGAGGCGTGGGAGCGCACGCAGGCCCTGCGCCAGGCCGCCTCGCTTTCTAAAAAAGAGGAGCTTGCTGTGAGAAGTCTGCAAGCAGAAACGGTTGCCACTCTCGAACGTATTTCCGCGGAACTTCAAAACGTCGCTCCGCGCATTCTTGCCGAAGGAGGCGACACCGGTCGGCGCGTGGCAGCCGCCAATTTTGCCGACGAATCGTTTTGCACCCCGACCGATGCGTTTGCGGCCAACAACCGCACTCCCAACGAAGCCGCAGTGCGCCCGACCCTGCAAATTGCAGAGCGTGCCGAGGCGGCGCACGTGTTCGCCAAAGCACAGCTGGAACTCGCGCGTTTGGAGCGTGCGCGCGCACAGACGCGTCCGAAACTCGCTCCGTTCGTGGGGGTGGGGTGGGAACAGGAAGGAGGACAAGGGGCACGGCGAAACTATGTGCTTGGCGTTCGCTTCGAAACAACCTTCGGCGGATTCGACGAAGTGCCCGTCAGGCTTTCCATTGCGCGTGAAGCCACGCGTCAAGAGCGCACCGCAGGTGTTCTTGCGGTGGAAGCGGAACAGGCGCACCCTGCCTTGAAGCGACGCCGCGTGCGCGCGTTCGAGGCGGCGCGTGTGCGTTACGAAGCGGCTGCTGCGCTCCGCGCTAATGAGGAAGCTCAGTGGAAGGCAGGACTTGTGTCGGCGTCCGACTTTACGAAGGCTTGGCTCGATGCCACCGACGCGTATGAAGACCTCTTCGAGGCGTGGCGCGAGGCGGCCCTGCTGGGGCGTTGAAAAAAGAATTTTTCGTATGTACTCACGAGTCCCGCGTTTCTCCCCGTCCCGGTGCGGCAAGCCGCCCCGAGCCGGGTCAAACGCGCGACTCGTTTCGTT
>JADCJN010000054.1 GCA_020247005.1 Silvanigrellales bacterium | reverse complement strand
CGCAAGGAGCGCTCGCGCAAGCTGCGGTTTTTCTTTCCCGTGCGGCTCTCGACGTTTGTAGCGTCTCAGAGCGCACCGCACCCCTTGCTCTTCTGCGTGCTGCGATGAAAGAAGACGCCCACCTGTCGAGCCCTTCGTCTGGCATCGAAGGCTTGTCGATTCTCAATGTGGCAGAAACGGACTCGCGTGCCGACCTCCTGCTGCGCGACCTCCTGGGCCTTCGCATCCAACTCGGCTCGCCTTATGACCTGGAAGACCTCGCGGGTGCGCCTGCCGAGGCGGGGGTTGAATTCGTCCGTGACAACGCGCTTGCGGATGCTGTGCGCCGAGTGAGACCCGAATGGCCATGGATCCACCTCGCGGAATCGGTTGAAGACACGGAACACCAGGAAAAACGCCTCGCCCTCATTTGGAACCTCTTGTCGAGTTCGAAGGCGCCCGACGCAAACGCGTTGAAGCTCAGACAGCTCGAAACCGACCTCCTCGGCCCTTTCACGCGGACGCCGCAAGAGCGCTCGGCTCTGGTGAATCGCCTTCGCGCAATCAGCTCGGCTGGAAAAGCAGAAATTCCGGCCCTGTTTCCTTTGGGTTTCCGCATCCACAACAGTGCATCGCCCACTTTGGTGAACGCCATCGATGCATTCCCCAATGTTCTGCCCGATGCAAAAGTGAAAGCAGAGGCGCTCCCGTTTCTTGTGGGGCTCCGAAAGCAGCTTGTTGAACTCTACGGCTTGCGGAGTGTGACTCCCGACGAAGTCCTCTTTTTTCTGGCCCAAGCCGGTGAAGTTTTGAGTGACGCGGAAGCCAACGCTTTCAAAAAGGGTGAAGCTTTTGCGCTGGCCTCCAAGCGCCTCACGGCCCTGCTCGAATCTCCCTTGCCGGAGGCCGAAGGCAAACGACTCGCCCATTGGAAAGCCATTCGTGTGCTTTGGGCCGTTGTCAAAGGCTCACCCGAATGCAAACAAGTGAGCGGCGAGGCGCTCGCCTGGGCCGAGCGAGCAAGCCGTGTCGAAATGTTCCTCGCCACGCAAGCAGCGCGAAAGACCCTTCTGAGTGACCTTCGTGCCGTGCGGACCGAACGGGCCTTGGCCTTTCCCAAGCTTGCAATGGCTGTGGCATCGGAAAAAATTTGCCTTTCAAAGGACGCAAAGCCGTGATGTTTGCCTTTCTTGCAGCAATCGCCATTGCGGCTTTGAGCAAACCATCGTTGGGACTGGCCCAAAATGTGTCGTGTGGGTTCGGCCAAGTTCCGATGCCCGTTGCAGCCACCGGGAAGCACCTGTGCACGGATGGCATGAACGCCTTCGGTCCGTTTCCTTATGCGATGCGCGCGGAATGCGAAGCTCTGTCGCAGCCTTTTTGTGGAAACCCAGTTTGGCCCGTCTTCTACGCCATGAACCTGCGCGGCTTCGACGTTTGCCCGAAGGGAAGCCTGCCGGAGCCCAAAACAGCCTACTGCACCGACGGAACCAACATCTTTGGTCCGTTTTCTGAAGACCTCCGCGCAAAGTGCCGAGCCTGGGGAGGCGGCGCGCCTTGCGAATCGAATTCCTATGGGCGTTTGTTTGCGCTCGACCTCCTGGGACTCAAGCCCGCCCCCCTTCTTCCGCCTCAACCCCGACCTTCGAACATCGACGCTCTTGTTGCTGAAATCCGTGAACGCAAACCCACCGGCTCGGCCACTTTCCAAGACTCTGAGTCGCGCGGCATTTTTCCTGCAGTGGCGGAGGCCGACACGCGTTCGGAGCCCATTTATCTGCCTTTTGTTTTAGGGCCAAGGCGCCAGGTCGATCAAATGGTGCGTCAGCTCTATCTGTTGTTGCCATTGAACATCCGCACAGAAACGGCATTTATTGTCTCCGATCGTTTCGTTCAGAACCCAGCCGCATATGTGCCGTATTTAAAGTCGCGCGCGCAGGTGGTGATTGTGACCTCTTTCGTGGGCATCGGAAACGCCACAAACCGCAATTCCGATGCGTACAAATACGCGACGTGGCGGCACGGTGAAGAGCTCTGGGGGCTCATGAAAACAATTGAAGCTGCGAAGGCTCTTGGGAAGCCGGTTTCGTCTGTGGTCCTTGGCATGGGCGACTCCACCACGGACTTTGGCCCCACTGTGCGCGCTGAAGTTCAAGCTCGCGTCGACGACGTTCTCACAAAATTGGACGTTGCCCAGGTCGCCACTCCCGTGAGCTGGGGGGCCGATGAGCTCGTGGCCGTGGCCTTCGCGCGCGCGCTTCCCGAGCGGGGCGTGAAAGTGTGGTTTTCGAACCCGAACGCTCGCCACACTTGGGATGGCCGCAGGACGACTCTCGAAATCGTGAATGAAAAAATTCGCCAAACCCGCCTGCGTGTCGAAGACAAATCCCCGGACATCTGGAGTGTCGTCCTTTCGCGTCGGCCTGGGCAGGACGACCGCTACGTGGAAAACGACGCCCAACAGCTCGCCTTCGATGAAGCGCTGTTGCGCGACTTTCGCCCCATGCCCTCATCGGAAGCCAACCTCACGGCCCTTATCGACGGCCGTTCTTTCAACGGCGCCTGGAACGCGCAGGCCACTTTGCGCCGCTGCGACCTGCTCGCCTACGGCAGTTGGGGAACCTTCGGCAACACCGTTGGCCAAACTCTCGCCCAGGCCAAAATCCTGCAAGCATCAGGCAATGCAGCCGCGCGAAAGCAGCTTCTTCTCGAAGCCGTTGCCCACGATGTTTTTTCCATCGGATACGCAGAATCGCAGAGCTCTCGGCTTGCCGCACTGGCGCGCGCCCAGGGCGTCGTGTTCCAACATTACGGTGGCTACGACACAGCCGGCACCACAGCCACTGTTTTTCGCGCGCTCAATGGTCTCGTGAATCAGCGCATGCAGGAACACTATGCAGGAACGGGGTGCATGGACGGACGCACCGTCCGCGCGACAGCCCAGTTGTGGCGCACCTTCGAATCTGAGGTCCATCTTTGGCCGCAGTTGCCTGGAGAGGTGTTCGGGGCCGGTGTGTACCGCAAGTCGTTGCCTCCAGACACTTTCGACCCCACGGCAGGCCGTCTGTCGCCGTTCGACCTCGGCAAACTCGTGGCGGAAGGGTGTTGCGGTTAAACTCTTCCCTTGAGACCTCCGATGCCGGAGCTCAAGAGGAGAACACACCCACATGACGAGTTCTAAGAATCGGATTGCGGTCCCAGCGGTTTCCCTCCTTCTCTTGACTCTGTTGGTCGCGGGCTGCGGGGAGCGTTGGCAGTGGGATGACGGCGCCTCATCCGATGGCTCCAGTGCCTCACAGGAACGCGCGAAGGTCGTTCTCGACTCGGGTTTCTCTCTCGCCTCTCCTTCGAAGTCACCCGCTTTGCCCGCTCTCGCGCTCGCGAGCCGCGACGACGCGTGGATTGTTACGGGTTCCGGGAAAGACACCTTTCTCAAAATCCATTTCGAATGCACTCGCACCTACGTCACGGGCTCTCGGGGGTGCAAAGACACCTCAGGAGAAGGCGTCTCAAAACTCGAGGACATCACCGTGGCCATTGTCGACGACCTTGCCGGCACACTCCGAACGTCTCAAGGCGCCCAAGCGGCCACCTCTGCTCTGGAACAAGCGGAAGCCGCAAAGGAGGCGCGGAGTGGAAAAGCTCTCACGGCGCTTGCCCCCGGTGAAGACGGCGTCACGCGCGGAGGCTTTCATGCCGTTGTTCCTTTGGGGGGCGAGCCTCTTGTTGGGGATGCCAGGGTCGTGCTCGTCAGACGCCGGCTGCAAAGAAACACAAGCACTCCATCGTCAGAGGAAAGCGATGCGAGCTGGCTCGCCTTCCCGCTGTCGGTGGTTGCTGAGTGAAGGCGCGTCGCCTTGAGGCCAGAACCCTTTCGTGCCTTTTTTGTTTCTTTGCCGCCTCTGCAAGCCCCCATGTGGCCTGTGCGCAAGTCGGAGCAGGCGCGGGAGCTTCGTCCCCTCGAAAAACCCACTTGGGCGCCCAAGCAGGGCTTCTTTTCTATGGGAGCCCTTTCCTCGGCCTCATGAATCAGCGCCTGGGCAACAGCCTCGCGCTCCCGGTGGAGGCTGAACTCGGGCGCACACGCGCTTTTGCCGGGAGTTGG
>JADCJN010000053.1 GCA_020247005.1 Silvanigrellales bacterium | reverse complement strand
CGCCGCGGGACCCGCCTCCGGATGAGTGACGACGAGCATGGCATTGTTTACACGGTGAACTCAGCGCGGATGCTCTTTCTTCCGGCGGGTTTGCAATGCACAGAAGCGTTCGAATCGATCCCAGATTTTGAACGAGTTCGCGAGGCTTCGGTTCGAAGGCTCCATTCCAACGACGAGAGAGTCGCTAGGCTCTGGTTGACGAAACGTGGAATGCGAGCAGTGAGGCCGGGATCGACGCGCGAGGAAGCGGCCTCTTGACCCCTGCGTCCTGAACAGGCTACTTCCAGGACGACCTAGAGGGTCAAAACATGTCGCTTCGCCTTTGGTCCGTTCTTTTCTTTTTGCCGACGACAGCGTTCGGTTCCGGCGAACGTCCCGTCGGTCCCCCGGCGGGCCTTCCGGAAAACCTCATCCGTCTTTCCGTCGCTCATTTCGAGGCCGCGGCCCGCTTCTGCACGAACTCTTCCCGCTTCCTGTGCGCGCTTTACAAAAGCGGGCGCGACGCGCTGCCCGCGGTTCTGACCATGGCGCGCGAATTCGCGGAAGGAAAGGGCCTCGTCGAGTTCTCGGACACCGCCCGCTCTCCCGATCTGTTCCCTCCCGGCGAAGAAAAGCCCTTCGTGGTGCAGCGCGATCCCGTGAAGAGGATCGTGTTCAACAGAGGCGCGCTGACTCTTCCCACGGGCACGGGAAAGGCGTTCCCCATCGATCCGGGTGACGCCTACACGCTGTATGCCCGGGCCCTCGCGTCGGGCTGGACGGAACTCACGTCGGTGGAAGCATTCCGTTTCGGCTCCACGCTGGCGGGCCAGTTCGACGGACGCACCAGGATCCTGGAAATAGGAAAAGCGCCCGACGGCGTGGTCATCTCCAATCCGCTCCTCCGGCCATACGTGGTCGCGCTTTCGCTCGATGGGTCCGAGAACGGAATCACCTTCGCGAGCCTGTTCCTGCAGGACTCCTTCGCGATGTGGAACATGGACGATCCCGTAAAGAAGATACTGGCCTGTGAAGGCGGCGAGGTCCTGAAGTGGGAGGCGGGAACGGAATTCACGTCCCGGCGCGTCTCCATGGAAGAGCGGCAGCTCCGAGTGGACGTCCGCCTGAAGGGGCGACGCGTGTGCGCGAACGATCCCGCTCTCCTCGAAGAGTTCGAGGAGAACGTGACCCTGCGTTTCGACGAGGTTCCCGTCGCGAACCCGGGCGACGGGAATGAACGGGCGTTCCGTTACGCGTCCGGCTCGATCCAACGCCTTCCACGGGAGAGTGAAAGATGAGAACGACAAGGCTTATGAAGCACTCCGTCTCCGTTTTCTCGCTGTCCATGCCCTTGTTCTGCTCGACGGCGCGGGCCGACCCCTTGTCGGGGATCCCGTCGCGCCAGGGGCCTTTCCGTCCTCCCGAAAGGCTTGGTCTCGTTGCCGTCCCCGGCGACGGTCCGCGAAACGTCATTCCCACGGGGCTCCTTCTCGACGAAGGGAACCAACGTCGGGCCTACGCGTATGGAAACGACGGCCGCGACGGCATCATTCACGCCCTGGATCTCTGTTCCGGGCGCCTTCTCTGGAAGGCGCGCATGACCTCGATACCCACGTCCAGTCCGCGGATGAGCCTGTTCCCTCGAGGAAACGCCCTCGTGTACGTCGATGTGGACGGTGTGGCTATCGTCGACACCCACGCGGGAGCGGTTCTCGCAAGGAAACGCTACCGACCGGCGCCTCCCGACACGACGGCTATAGACCACCGAGGATCGAGGCTCTACGTCTTCCTCTCCGAATCCGTCGACGTTCTCGACCTCTTTTCGCTTACGCCCACGGCGACGCTTTCCTACGGTATGCCAGGCTTCGAGAAGGTCGTGGGTGCGGGCGTCCGAAAGAACGGAACGCTCGTCGCCCTCTCGCGGGAGCGCGGTCTGCTCTCGTGGGAACCGGACGCGTCGGCAACTCCCAAGGTCGCGCCCCTGGCCGCGCTGGAGTTCGATGCCACGGAATCGGCGGTGCTGCAGGGCGATCGTTACCTTGCAACGACGAGCGCCTTCGATCCCGTTCTCTCGCTGGTCGACGTGGAAGAAACGACCGTCGCGCAGACGTACTTCTCGTCGGGTTTCCGAGATGACGGCTTCGTTCTTTCCGACGATCTCGCCACCGCCTACGCCTTTTTTTACGACAGGGTCAGCGTCTGGGAAACGCGCACGGGACGCCTGCTCGCCAACGTCGCCGTCACGGGTCGCGACGGCGAGCGGATCCAACCCCGAGCCCTGGCCGCGCTCCCGGGCTCGTCCGTGTTTTTCGTCGGAACCCGGGAAGGAATCGCTGTCTACGGCGACGCGGGCGACTGGCGGAAAGCGTGCGCTTCGCCCTGAAGTTCAGTTCCAGTGCTCGTCGGGAGGCGTGGGGATGGACAGACGCGATTCCGAATAGACGAAGTTTCCGCCCGAAGGGTCGCGCGCGAAACCCACGGTGAGTTTGCCACCACGGTAGCGATCGAAGAAGTTCACGATACCTTCCCGACCGGCCAGGGTGTTCCTGCAGAGGACCGTCGCCTTGGTCACGTCGAGGTCGACCTCAAACGTCTGCTCGTTCTCGCGCACGGCTCCGAACGCGAACTCGTCGAGATGGAAACGCGCCGGCACTCCTTCGAAATCGAGTTCGCCACGCATGAACATTCGGGGGCAGCCGACGCCCGCGAGGGGTTCGGACGCGAGAAAACGGACTCCCGACGCGTCTGTGACGAAGATCAGGCCACGGTTCTGATTCTGTCCCGCATTGCCTTGGCTCGAGATGACGGAAACCCTCACGGGCTGCGAAGGAATCCCTCCGGGCGCCCCTTGCGGACGGAACGTCTGCTCGTTGCCGTAACGCTCCAGCTGCGTGGCGACCTTCAGCCCGAGCACGTCGAGGGCTTCGTGGTCGACAGGCTCCGGCAGGAACACCGTATTGTGGTGCCCCAGCTCGTGGATGACGTTGGCCACCGCCCTCGAGAAAGGGAACACGCCCATCTCGTCTTTCACCGTGGCGAAGAAGTCGGTGTTGATCCAGACCTTGTTCCCACGCACGTTTCCGGTCCGGGCGAGGCGAACGGCCCCGTCGATCAGGAAGAACGCAGGGTCCAAGGCTCCGGCCTTGAAATCGAGGATGGGTGCAGGCCGGGTGAAAAGCATTTCCTTGTAGATGCTGTCGAGAAGACCCATCTCCATTCCATCGAGCCCGCACTCCCTTTGATTCGCGAGACAGGAGAACGAGAATTCGTAGGCATATTCCAGCGCAGCACCGAAGACGGCACGCCCCGCGGCAAGGGCGCGATCGTCGTCGGCACGTGCGACGGTTCCTTCCGGGGCGTGGAGCGCGTTCTCGATCGTCGTGCTGGTGGCGGCGATTACGAAAACACCGAGAGCGGCGAGGGTTGCTTTTCGCATCATGGGACTTCCTTTTTCTGTCGGAGCGACGTGAGGGACGAGCGGAACGGACACGGCACGATCGGTTGAAAGGCGACCTCTTGGCTGGTAGCGTCCGCATCGCGTGAAATTCAAATCCGACGTCCGTTCAGGAGTGGCCCATGTCTTTGAAAGGACTTAGCACGCGGTTGTTGAAAAGCTTTCTCCTTTGCACCGTCTTCCTGGCCGACACCGTGGTGGCCGACGATCAAACGGTGGGGAACGGAGGCGGCTACTCGGAGACTCTCGTGCTCACCGCTCTGCAGGGCTTCGGGAAAACCGTGACGATGTGCCGTTCGGACGTCGCCTTCTGCCCTCTCTCGGAGTCGGAAGGGAAGGCCATCGCCAACGCGCTTCCCATTCCCGACACACTCCTTGCCACTCAAGGCGCCGTCCGCTTCCTTTCGGAAGACGAGGCTCCCGGCGTCTTTCCGCCCGGCGCGAGCGTTCCTTTCGTGGCGAATGTGGAACCGTCTCCTTCCCTCGCGTTCAACCGCACGCTTCTCTACAAGCCCACGGGAACGGGCGTGGTCTTTCCCATAGACCTCATCGAAGCCTACGGGCTGGTGGGTTCGGCGCTGCTGTCGCGTTGGGGCGCCATGAAGACGCCGGACGCTTTCACGGTCGGCACCCGCCTGGGAATGGCCGCCATCAGAGGCTCGCAGGAAATGGAGCTGGGCAAAAACGGGGATTCGGTGCGCATCTCTAACCCCACCCGGCGTCCTCGCCTCCTTTCGCTTCCGCTCGATCGCCTGTCGCAAGGCGCGCTGCATTCATGGCTCACGCTGAACGACGGCGCCAAGGACTTCGATCTCATCCCCACCATCCGAAAAGCCCTGACCTGCCCGCCCGACCTCGGGACCCCCGAGCGTGTGGAGCTTTCCAAACTTCGGAAAACCAGGATGGCCGTGAGCGGCGTACGGCTACGGGTTGGCGTCGAGCTGGAAGGCCGTTACGTCTGCTCAGGCGACCCCCTTTTCCTGCATCCCCTCCAAGGCGAGCTCGCCATGGAATTCAACGAGCTCGTCGTCCCGTCGCCGCGCGACCGCGACGACAGGGCGTTCCGTTTCGATCCCGTCGCCACCACTTTTTTTCCGAGGGTCGCGCCATGAAGGCGAAAAGCGGACCTTCTCCGGCGCCGCGTTCCTTTTGCCGGAACGCCTTGGCGGCTTGCGTCTTGCTCTCGACGCTCGCGGCACCCTTGGGCGAAGCCGCCTCTCTGAGTTTGACGAAAACGTTGCCCGTGGTCCAGGGGTACGTCTTCGGAGTTTCGGTGCACCCTTCGAATACCCATCAGGTGTTCTTCACCGGCGCGCTCTCGGTGCATGCCGGGCTCGCGGATCTCTGCACCGGCAAGGTCATCTGGAAAGCTCCCCGCATCGGCACGAGCGGTGCCACCTTCCCTTCGCTCGCAGTGAGCCCTTCGGGGCGTTACGTCGCGACGCAAGATGCCACCGGTCAGGTGCTCCTCATTTCCGGCGTAGACGGAACTCTCCTCCACGCCATCCGCCCACCTACGGAGGCCAGGGACATCCCCTATGGCTTCGCCTTCCATCCGAACGAAAAATCGCTGATGTTCTTCGCGTGGGGTGGAGGCTTTCTCTACGACATCGAAACCGGAACCCTCGACAGGGTGCTTGGCGACCTCGTCGTCAACGACGTCGTGAGCGCAGGCTTCCTCGACGAGTCCCACGCCGTCGCCCTTTCCCAGCAGAGAGGCGTGGTGACCTGGAACCTCGCACGTCCTGAAAAACCGCT
>JADCJN010000052.1 GCA_020247005.1 Silvanigrellales bacterium | reverse complement strand
CGCAGAGGGGCTTTTCTTTTGCCCTGAGCCATCTTTCACCGTTCGGCGCAGATTTGGCGAAATGCGAAAAAATCGCATTTTCCGAATCAAGCCGCTCGGGGGCTCTGGGAGCAAATTACAGAAACGGGGTTACACCAATCTTTTCAAGAAATTCGTTCCGCAAGTAAACGCCGCGGTAAGTGATTGTTCTATTGAAACCGCCATTGTTTTTGGCGAGCTTATTCACTGCTGAAGTCAGGCATTTTACGCGCGGAACGGACGTGGCGGGGACTTTGTCTTCCAGCAATGACTGGTTGAGCTCGCGGTAAAGTCCGCCGCTGTAAGCGAGCACAAGCCCAAATTCATACTCTGTCATGATTTCATTGTATGGTTTTCCCGCTTCACCTGGTGCCGGTGCTGGTGCCAGGCCTTTGTACTTCGTCTCGAACGCAGGAGGAGAAAGTCTCAACATAAAGCGTCTCGCGACGTCGTAGCCTCCTTCTGCATTGGATGTGCTCTTCTCGCACTCCCCTGCAGGGGCCAAGAAAGCGGGAGAAACGACATTGGCTGTGGTTTCAATCGCACCCTCTGTATTTAAATCCGAGCCCTCTTGGCCAGACGAGTTGGCCTTCGAATTGAATGTTCGTTGCTTGCATGCGGAGGACAGGAGGAGTGACGAGAACGCGAAAACAGAGACCGCGAAAATCTGCTTTTTTCTCAAAAAAATCATGTTCAAAAAACCCCATTATACGTTGGATCTCTTCAGGAACGCGAGCAAAAAAAGCTTTTTGGAAAAAAGCGGCCGTATGAAGTATTTGAGCACATGACGGGGAAAGTCTGAAAAGCGGATTTCCGCCAAACAGGCCAGTTCCACTCCTTCCTGGTAGCGCGCGTTGGTCTGAAGGAAGAAGGCAACGTCCGCGTCGCCTTGAAGTTCGGGCGTGGGCGCTGCTATCCCCTCTTTTACGGCACCGTGGGGCGTATCGAAGACGATGAGTCCAGAGTCAGGTTTGTAGGCATCGCCGAATTTGGCACCGTAAAATTCGTCGATAACGCGCCGTGTAGCGATGTCCACCGAATCCACGGGAGACGGAAAAGAGCGCGGGAAGTTGCGACGCATCATAAGATACGTTTTGTAGCCCTTGGAAATCAGCATCCAATAGACGGGCGAAAAGGGGGACGCCAGCTTGCAGCGCAAAATATACCAGAAGAAGGCCATTTGAAGGATTTTCGTTCCCCAGTGGTCTTTTTCCAGCACGGTGTCACCCGAGAAAAGAAACGTCGCCGTGCGGCCGTTGGAAAGCCAGAGCGTGCGCTTCCAATTCGTCGAAAAGCCCACAATGCGTGGCCCGCCGAGGCCATCGCGCAGGAACAAGAACACGCTTTGCTTGTCGGCGAGATCTGCCCGAAAAAGCTCGTAACTCACATGCTGGTAGTAGCGTTCGAACACGCGAAACATCGACTTTTTTTGCGCTTCGCTGAGCTGCGAGGCGGGAACAAGCTCCGTGCGGGTGCTCAAGCGTCTTTTCATGCGTCCCGACTCCTCCTCTCGCAGCGTATGGGCAAGCTTCCCAGGGGTTTGAGCGTCACCGAAAATTCTGGGGGAACGGGGCTCGGCTCAACGGGTGCGAACGACCAAGCCCTGACAAGATGAAACAGAAGAACTTCGAGTTCAAGAGTTGCGAAGGCGGCCCCAATGCACGCGCGTGGTCCAGCGCCAAAAGGGAACCACGCGAAGCGTTCGGTGGGTTCGCCTTGAAGGAAACGTTCTGGCTTGAATCGCTGGGGTTCCGACCAAAAACGGTCGTCCCGGTGCACTGCAAAAGGAACCGTCGCAAACACCGTGCCCTTTGCAAAGGAAAAACGGCCGATGCTCACGTCTTGTGTCGCTTGTTTCGAAATGAGCCATGCAGCCGGAAAAAGTCGCAACCACTCTTTCACGGTCGCGCTCAGGAACGGCAGCCTTGAAAGGTCGGCTGCTGTGGGCAGTTCCGGGACGTTGGATGCGTTGCATTCGGAATGAAGCCTTGCCTGGGCGTCGGGGTGAAACGCGAGAAGCTGCACACCGAAAGCAAGAGTCGCCGCCACTGTTTCGTGGCCGGTGATGAGGAAGGTGATGAGCTGTTCATGGAAGCGGCGTTTGTGCGGCACGGCTTCATGCCCTTGCGCCAACGCCGCAGCGTGCACCGCCAGGAAAGACCCTTGAGGAGCCTCGTGAGCGCGCGCAAGAAGGGTTTCGCAAAGCCTGTTGAGGTAACGTTTTTCACGGCGCAAGGCGAGGTTCGAAGGGGTGGGCCACATTTCGCTGCGCAGGAAGAAGGCGTGGAGTCGTTTGTGAGCGTTGGACTTTAGGATGTCGGTGGCCTTCGCTATCGACTCGTATTCTTCAGGAAGATGAAGTCCTATTTGTGTGCGAAAATAGCCCTCGAGAGCGAGACACGACGCTTCGCGTTTCATGTCGACGACCACAGCGCCACGCGCTTTGCCCTCGTTTTGGGTCCAGCGGCGTGTCCAATTGAAAGCAACCGACGTCCAGTGGGGAACAGACGCTTGCACTTGTTTCATTTGGAGTGAACTTTGGGCAAGGCGACGTTGTGGTTTCCAGATGTCCTCTGGACACGTGAAGAGTCCGTCGCCGAGCACGGGGCGAAGGACTTCGAAGCCAAGCCCTCGTGTGAAGTCGCAGGTGCGAGCCTGAAGAAACGATTCCACATCACGCGGAGCGTGCAAGAGAACAAAGGGCAAGGGGCCCGCACGAAACACCCCGATGTCGCCAAGTTCCCTGCGTGCGCGGGTCACGAGCTCAATGGGATTCGCGAGGCGCTCTCTCATATTTCCGAAAAGGGGAAGTGCGGAAAGCTGCGGCACACCAGGGGGAAGAGGGGGCAGGCCGGCTGCTGCCGCAAGGGCGTCGTTTATGCGCGCCGCTGTCGCCGCGATATGGGTAAACCGCGCCAGGCGGCTGACAATCGCCTCTTCAAGAGCTGGAAAGGGAGTTAGAGCGCCTGTGCGCACGGCGTAAGCGTCAAACGCGTCTCCATGGTACCGGCGCAGGAGGCGCTCTTCCACTCCAATGCGCCTGGCGACGGCAATGGAGTGAGTCAAGAGAAAAAGGCAAACAGGAATCACATTGCCCAAGCCAAGAAGCAGACCTGTTCCCGCAACGAGTCCGCCCGAGTAACTCGGATGCCGCACCCAACGAAACAGGCCGTTGGTTTTGAGTGCCGAGGCTTCACCGCGCTGCAGTTCCCATGTGAACGATGAACCCAGCTGCAGCATGGCGCCAAAGCGAAGAGCAAGGCCAGCCAAGGCAAGTCCTAACCCGAGGCCTTGCCAGGCGACGCGGTGCACCTCTATCTGTCCGAAATCCACAAGAATAAAGAGGCATCCAAGCCACATGTTTGCCGAGAGGGAGGCCACCAAAACCATGCAGGTGCCTTCGTCTTGTGTTGTGTTCCCTTTCAGTTTTTTGCCGCGAAAGAGATCGAACACCAGGGAAACAAGTCCCAAGGCGATGACAGCGTTCTGCGGACACTCCATGAACGCATTCTCCACGGTAAGGTGTGCGAGGCTCTAGGAGACTATCTGTCTCGATTGGCAATGGGAAGTGGCAATGCGATGCGGCGCGTGTGTCCCCAGGCCAGGAGTCCTCGGGCAAGAAAGAGATCGCCTGCCGTCATCAGAACAAAGCTCAGTGCGAGCAGAAGTCCAAGGACGCGCGGAGGCACGAAGGACGAAAAGCAAAGCAGAAGCGAGGCGAGCACCATGCAGAGGCCCATTTGAATGCTCGCGTCGCCGCGCGCATCGAGCCCCGCGTGAATGGAACGGGAACGCGAGGCAAACCAATACTGTACTGCATTGTCGCCTGCCAGGCCCACCACCACGCTGGCAAATATGCAGGTCACGAAGTTGATGCGCACAGGCAGGAGGGGAAGCAAGCCTACAGTAACTAAAGGGCCCCAAAGGGAAGCCACCAGAAGGCTCATGCCTTGCTTTTGGCGCAATGCAATGCCCAGAGCCACAAGAACAATTGTGGCCAAGGCAAGGCCTACAAAGAGGCTTTCAATAAGAGCCTGGGTCACCTGGCGTGTGAAGTCGGCAAATGCCACGGCCTCGCCCACAAGGGCACATTCTTTCCTGGGGCACTCTTGTTTCACAACGGCTTGCAGAGCTTCAACAGCCTCGGAGCTGGAGTCTGCGAGCAACACCAAGGCACGCGCCTTTTCCACGGCTCCGTCGTTTTGCATCAGGGCATCGCTTTTCTGGGCTGCTGCACTCAAAACAAAGAGGCGTTTCGCTGCGTCGTCTTTACGCACCGTGCGCAGGGCGAGGGCCGCATGCCCCTCAGGAAGACCTGCCGTAAAAGTGTCTTGCACCTCCCATGGAGAGATGAGTGCTCCCACCTCGGGGCGTGCTTTGAGCGCTTCCATGGCACGCGAGGAGGCTGTGTGAAAAGCGGCTCCTGCGGCGCCCTGGAACACAGGAAACACGAGCGATACCTCGGTTTCGAATCCGAACGCGTCGCGGATTTCCATCATCGTCTGCCGGTGAGGATGACTTGAAGGAAAGGCTTCGAGGGGCGAGTCACCGGCCTTCAAAAAAATGAGGCCTGCCCCTGCGAAGGGAACAACAGCAAGTGCGGCAACAACAACGCGTTTTGAAGGAACGTACGCGGCAAGACGATGGATTTGCTTTTGTGCCTTGCCGTTGACAGGGGCGCTCCAGACCCGCAAGCGAGGAAACAGTGTCAGCAGCGCGGGCAGACCGAGGAACACGAGGATCCACTCGCACGTGACGCCAAGCGCAGCATAGGCGCCAAACGTGCGGATAATGACGGGCTCGGTTGCAATGAGGGAGCCGAAGCCAATGACCGTGGTGAGTGAGGTGAAGAAGGAAGGTGTGATGAGCCGACGAAACGAACCGTGCCAGGCGGAGACGGGACGCCGCCGAAGGTCGTCGGCGAGGAAAAGGAAATCTTGAAGGGTCGCCACGGAAAGGAGAATGAACAGTCCGTTCGTCAGCATGTCCACCGAACCGCCCGCAAGTGCCATGGTTCCGTAGACGAGCACGCCTGTGACAAGAAGGGTGGCGACGAGGAGAAGGCCACCCAGGAAACGCCCAGAAAGGACCCGAGCGATGCCCAGGAGGAGGGCCACGGCTGCGATGTTCAAAAAGCGATCGTCTTCAATGCCTTTCAAAAGTTGTTCTTGATGCCGCGCAAGGCCCGACACGGAGACCTTCAGAAAACCGGGAACGTTCGCATCAAGACGTGCTTGCAAGGCCCTGACGTGCTGTGGATCAAAACGGCCCATGCGTGCGCGCCCCTTGGCGTCCTCGAATTCGACGTGGGCAAGCAGCCGTGTTCCTTTGGAATCGACAAAGGCTGGTCCGTAAACGCTTTTATAAAGTGGCGTCAGGGGGCCTCCAGGAAAAACCCCCACAGCCGGCTCGCGCGCGCCTTCCTCTACGAGGGCCCGATCCAACGGACCCAAATGCGCTCCCGCCTCGCAGGCCAGACTCACGTAGGGTGGGTAGAGCAGCCTGTTGTCTGAGAGCATGGCGCGCCGCGTGTCGAAGGGCGAACGCACGCTTTTGACGTCAGGAGACGTGCCGAGAAACTCGCGAATCGTTTTTGAAACGGCACACAGATCGTGGGCTTCGAGTGGGGCGGCATCTTTGCGCTGAAAAAGGACGAGCGCGGTTTCCCCCAACCCAAAGTCTCTTTGCAGGGTTTGAAAATCGGCGAGGCTTTCGAAACCTTCGTCGAGGAGATCAGACACGGAAACGACGGTGGATAGCCTTGGCAAGGCCACGAAGCTTCCCACCGTCCAGGCGCACAGAACAAGGAGTGTGGTGCGCGGGAAACGACAGGCGCAGGCGAACAAACGCAGGAGCCAACGCTCGAGACGACGAAGAGACGCCGAGGGGAACGAACGCATTGTGTGAAGCATGGGTCAAAGAATAGAGGAGCTTTCGCGCTTTGGAAAGTCGCATGGGGTTTGGTAGCATCCCGCGCGGGCGAAGAACGAGAAGACGGAGGTCCACGAATGGCGACGGAACCCTTGCGTGCACGCGACGGTGCGCTCATTGAAAATTGGTACGTTGCCTGCCTTTCAAACGAACTGACGTCCACGCGTCCTGTTTCGCGCGTTCTGTACGACACGCCTCTCGTGCTTTTTCGTCCCCAAGTCGGTTCGTCCCCTTCGTGTTTCGTCGATCGCTGCTTGCACCGCCATGCGCAACTTTCCAAGGGGGTCGTGGTCAACGGTCAACTGTGTTGCCCCTACCACGGATGGGTTTACGATGCGGCGGGCGACGTTGTTCAGGTGCCTTCGGAGGGGTCTTCTTCGCCTGCAGCTTCAGCGTCTTCTCCATGCTCACCTTCAAAAAAAGGGGCGAGCGCGTGCGCGGCGCGGCGCATTCGAACCTTTCCCGTCGTTGAGCAAGACGGCTGCGTGTGGGTTTGGATGGGGGAGGGCACGCCCACATCCGTCACACCCCCCTATCGCTTTCCTCATTTTGGCGAACCAGGTTGGCATGGTTACTTCATGACGACGGATTTCGAGAATGAGGTGACGCATCTTGCCGAAAATTTCATGGATGTGCCGCATACGGTTTTTGTTCATGCAGGGTGGTTTCGAAGCCCGTCACGCATCAAGGTGCCCATTCGCGTGGAAACCAGGCGGGGCGAAGTGCTTGTGACCTACGTGCAAGAAAACGATTCGATTGGGTTCACCGGTCGCGTGCTGAATCCTTCTGGCGCTCCTATGACGCACACCGATCTTTTTGTCATGCCTAACATCACCCGTGTGGACTATTCCTTTGGCGAGAAAAACGCATTCGTCATTTCAAGCCAGATGTCACCCGAGTCCACTTTGCGTACACGGGTTTACACTTGGATTTCTTACCGTCTGCAATCGTTTGGACCGGCAGCGGGGCTCCTGAAACCTTTTTTTCGTTTTTACACCCGACGCGTCATTCAGCAGGACGTCGACATTATGGCGAACCAAGGCGCGAATTTCGCGCGCGACATGACGTGCCGGTTTCAGCATACTGATGCCGATGTTGTTCATGTCGCCATTGAACGACTGCGTGCGGCCGGCGTCTCGGCAGCACATCTCCTCGAAAACACTCCAGGCAAAAAAGCCCATTGGAGAGAATTCGAAAGCAGCGTGACCTGTGAGATCTTTCTTTAATGGCTGACAAAGCAAGTTCTCTGCTGGAGGGCGCACGAGCCTTGGCGTCCTCGTTCCGCGGTATTCGTGTGGCCGACGCCGCCGACAACGAGCGCATTCTTGATTATGTTCAAAATCGCAAAATGGATCTTCAAGGCGAAGGCAACCGAAGCCTCGTTGTGAATTATCGGCGGGAGCCCGACTATTTTGCTTTTCTCGCTTTGCAGGGCAATGAACATGTCGTGTACCTGCAGGAAGACGACACAGGCTCCATTCAAGGCTTGGGGAGTTTCACCTACCGAGATGGGTTTTGGCAGGGTTCGCGGGCGCGCGTGGGCTATGTGGGCGACCTGCGCATCGCACCCTATCGTCTGGGCCAAGTGCAGTGGCGAAAGCTCTATGCGGCACATTTGGCGCTTGCGAGGGCGCACGGGGTTGCGGCGCATTTCACAGCCATCCTCGACGACAACAGGGCTGCCAGACGCGCGCTTGTTGAAGAAGCTTCTGCCAAAAATGGATATGCATACGATACTTTGTTTCGTTATAGAATGGTGAATGTTCTTGGAAATGTGCCAACGTTTCGTAAGCGAGCGTCTGGAGGTGTGGGTTCGTTTCTCGTGCGTCGTGCCGAGGGCGGCACGGAAGGCAACGATGCCATGCGCTTGAAAGATTTTCTGGCCAGGGTGCATGCACAGATGCCATTCGGAGCAGACTTTGAAAAAACGGAGTGGGCTTTTCGCGCAGCGCATTGGCCCGGTCTCGATGTGTCACGGTTTCTGGTGGCCACGGGGCCTGCGGGCGAATGGGTGGCGTGCTGCTTGCCGTGGACGCCGCGCGGCGCGAAAAGCGTGTTGCTCGAACGCAGTCCGCTTGCGCTCAAGGCGGCACGGCTTGCTTTGAACGCGCTCGGTGCCAAGCCTCCCGTGCCAGCGGAGGGCGAACCTCTCCACTTTCTTTATCTCACCCACCTCATCTTTGCGCCCTGCTTGTTGCCTGAGGAACGCGCGCGCTGCCTCGAAAGTTTTGTTGCCCACGCAAGGCGTGACGCAAAAGTTCAAGGGTGCCATTTTGTTTCGTTTCACGATCCAGACGGCCCCTTCTCGCTCGCGCAGCGCCTTGCTTTTCCGTGCGGAGGCGGTCTTGTCATCCAGACCGTGCCCGTGACACTCTACAGTGTGCGCGAGCGCGTGCTTCCTGCCTTCGACGCGGCCGCGGCGAAGGTGCAAGAGTCGGGCGTTGGCTTCGAGCTTGCACTTATCTAGCGGGAGGTTTTTTCCTCATCATGATTTTTGGCATCGACATTCTCCCCTGGTTTGAGTCTTTCATCGCGAACACCCGCGCCGCGCCGTTTGCGGGGCTTTTGTTTGTCGTTCTCTATGCGGCCATCACCTGTATTCCTCTTCCAGGAACACGCCTTGTCGCCATTGGAGCGGGCGCCCTTTTTGGTCCTTTGCAAGCATTCGGTTTCGTGTATGTGGGAGCCTTGCTGGGCGCGACCGGGGGCTTCTTTGCGTCGCGTTTCTTTTTTGGGCGGCGTCTAGAGCCTCTTATCGTCAAACGGTTTCCTAAGTTGTTCGCCGAAACCGAGATCAATGCCGAGGTGTATTTGTGGAGCCTGCGCCTGTCGCCGCTCTTTTCCTTTGCCCTCGTGCACTACGCCATGGGTCTGACCCGTGTCCGATTCACAAGGTTCCTTGGTGTCACGGCACTCTGCTCGGCGGCCTACTCCGTGCTCTATGTGACTGCGGGCGGAGCCTTGGCGCAAGCCGCAGAAGCGGCAAAAGAGGAGGGCCCAGAGAAAACCACTCTGCCGTTCGCTTGGTTGGCCGCCTTTTTTCTTCTATCGCTCCTGCCTCTTGCTTTTCGAAAGCGGGGCTAAGGGCGAATGGCCATGGCATTCACATTGTTTGTGAAGGCATCGCGCGCGAAGACGCCTTGGTAAGTGCCTGTTTTTGAAATGCGGTGAAGGCTGTCGCTCACCCATTCCGGAAAAATCAAAGTGTCATGGTCGAGCGCTTCAAGACCCCGGGACGACACGCTGTTCGTCAAGATTCCGATGTTCGACTCCAGCACATGCGGACTGTGGACCTTGGAGCCGTCAAAGCCATAACGAACAAGGAGAGGAAATGTGTCGTGGTGAAAGCGCACAAACCAGTGCACGCCGTCGAAGTGTGCGCCGGCAGGCGTATATCCAAGTGACGCCGGGAATTCGCCTCCTTCGCCAAAGTGGGTAGACGCTTCCTCGTCGCAACGGGGCAGGGCGCTTGCGAAGGGCGCCGACAAAGCTGTTGCTGCGCCCCAAAGGTCCCACATGTTTGCTCTTGCGGAAGTGACCGACGGAGAACCCGTGCTCGCCAATCCCCAGGTCGCAAGACGCCGCACACCTTGGAGGTCGAAGGGAATCGCAAAGCGGCTGCTCTGGAAGGGGCAGCCTGTCGTTGCCAACAGAGGCCAAGGCGATGCAAATGAGACGTGTGTGTTTCGTTGCAGGTCGATTTGGAACCGTTCGACTCCGCCTCCGGTGCGGGCAAGAAAGAGGTCGTGCCGCAGTGGGGTCTCGGGGGAAGGCATGACGCTCATGTGGCGGAGTGTGATGTTCTCGAGTTTCTCATGCGTCAGCCACCCGGCTGTCACAGTGCCGTTTTCAATGTCAATGCGCGCGAGCGACTCGCCTCCGTCGCCCGGATCCACAAAAGCCAGCAGCGTGCGTGAGTCTGCGAAGGCCAGCGCCGTCAGAGAACCTGCCACGGCGTTTGTGAGGTCAAATGTGCGCGCGAGGGTTCCCTCTTCGTCGTAGGCGGCCAGGTACCGAAGGCCACTGGGCGCCACCCACACTTTCGCGTTGGCTGCCGGTGAGGGATTCGCACCCTGCACCCCCGGCTCCGGCGTTGCCGTAACGACAACTTGCACGGGAACGGTGACAGTGACCATGGGACCAGGTACGGCCACCTCGCGAATGGTTTGGCGTTCGGTGATCTGAGGGTCCGTGGTTTCCTTGCCGCATGCCAAGAAAAGAAAAAAGACACCGAAAAAGAGTGTCGCGGCCACAGGGGCAAGGTGCCGCTGGAAACGTTGAGGCGCCAGAGAGGCCAGGGAAGCCAGCAGAGTGCGAGGCGGCTTTTCTTGGCTCATGATGGGCTTTAGCTCTGCAGAGCGGTGCGAATAAGAACGCTCCAGGCCTTTCCTGGGTAGTTGAGATACCCGGGTGTCCGCGCATAGCCTATGGCGAAAACGTCACTTTCGCGCTGGCTGTCTTCTTCAATGGTGTAGCCGTAAGCATTCCGCGCTGTGGCCCGAAACGCCTTGAGGTGACTCATGGATGTTTCCAGAATGCCCTCGCCCGTGGGCGAGCCGATGACTATCCCCTTTGAGTTCAAAAGAAACACCTCTGCGCCTTTGCCGACGATGGTGCTCCTCATAATGTCGTAGACGAATTGGCAATTGAAACGCGTCGTCAAGACACCAATGATGGTGCCTTCCTCGGAGTGAACGGGGGCTGCAAAGGTTACGGTGTAGTCGTTGATGGAACGCGAATGATAGAGGTCGGTGACCACAAGATTGCCCGTCACGCACTCTCGAAACCAACTCCTGTCGGCCTGATTCTGTCCAATAAGCTCTCGGTGGATGGCCGATGCGACGACGTTGCCGTCGATGTCAAGCAACAGGATGTCGTGATAAACTTCGTAGATTTCGTGGAGGCGCCTCAGCAGTTCGAGCACCACTTTGTTCGACTCTGACTTGTTGAACGCGCGCAATTCTCCGAATGAGGCGAACGCTTGGACATCGCAATTGCGTTCGAACAGGTTGCGGTCGATTTTGTCGATGCAGTCGTAGGAGGCCTCACCGAGGCGCGTGTAAATGGTGTTCTTCACGCAATCGCCAAGAGCGGTGGTCAAATTGTTGATCGTATTGACGAACTCCTCCGACTGGCGGGCAAGTTGGCCGATTTCGGAAGCGATGACGCTAAAGGCCTCGCCCTCAGCGCCCGCGACGCCGGCCTGAATGGCTGCATTGACCGCAAGCATGTTCGTTTCGTTGTTTATCGAGTTGATGCTCGACACTCGCTGCTGAATTGCGGCGCTGCATTTTTTCAAATTGTCGTTTGCTGTTGAAGAGGCTTGGCGCTTAAGATCAGATTCTCGCGCCACTTCTTCACAAATGAAGCGCTTGTGGTCGACCTCCAGCGGATTCGTGACGAGAGCCGACCAAGCCTTGCCGGGGTAGGCGTTGAATCCGAATGTGTGGCAAAAGCCCCATGCGGAAAGCTGGCCATTGCGAGCACATTCAATGGTGTAGCCCGACTTTCCGTCGACGGCCAAAGAGCCCGCATCGAGCCAGTGCATGAGGTCTTTGAGCACACCGCGGCCTTTGGGGCTGCCAATCACTGTGCCTTCGGAGTTGATGAGTGAGAGCTTGGTTTTCGCGTCCACGGGCATACGGTCAATGACGTCTTGAACGATGCTCCAGTCGAACCTGTTCGACACGACACCAATAATGTCGCCACTGTCGTCTTTCACGGGTGCGCAGTAGCTCACGCTCAATTTTCCAAGAATCGCGTCTACTTCGACGTCGGTGACGTGAATGACTTTCTTCAAGAAGGGAGTGCGGAAACACTCGTGGGTGCTGACGTCGAGCCCTATTGTTTGCGGAGACCGGGCGGAAGCCACCACAACGCCTTGGGCGTTCATCAGGAACGAGTCCAAATAAACAGGGTAGATGGACACGAGAGTCGAAAGTTTCGATGAGGCACTGGAAATTGCTTTGGAGGCACCCTCTTCAGAAAGAAGTCCCTTCACTTGAGCTTGGTTCAAGGCACGCGTGGCTCTGGCGCAGGCGACGATCTCCGAGAAGCCAGCCCACGCTTGCATGTCGCAATTGCGTTCGAAAAGATTTCTGTCGACTTTGTCTATGAGGTCATTGGCAATGTCTGTTAAATTCACGGCGCGCGCCCGGAATGCGTCTTCCAGCAACGCTCCAATGTCGCTTTCGAGGCCCTTGGCAAGTTCGTCAGTGCGTTCCGCTTGCCTGCGAACCTGGTCGGAAACCAAGGTGAAGTTTTCGGTCTGCGACTGTGTCCGCGCTGCCTCAATGGCAGCGTTGAGCGCAATGAAATTTGCCTTCTGAATGATGTCGCGCATCATTTGAAGCGAAGACGCCATCTCGCTGATAGCAGAAAGAAGGGTTTTTCCCCCGGCCTCGACATCGTGGCCCGCATGCGATTCCGAGACGTGGGCAACAGCTTGGCTCGTGACACTCTCTGCCTTTGTGGCTCCGCTCATGCTGCTCTCTCCTCAGACGTGGTGACGTGTTCTTTGAAGACGACATCTGACAGCCGTTGGCCGTCGAGAAGGAGGACGATGTCGTCCCCCCTGCGGTAGACTTGCTTGACCATCTCGGCCATGGCCCTTTCTTCCGCGGTGTGAGCGGGATACCCTTCGCCCTGCACAAGCGCGTTTTCCACCAAGACCTCGCCAACTCTGTCGATGATGAGCGCGAAGACGCGACCCGCGATTTCCACGACGGCCTGTTCTGTTTGGCCTGATTCGCCTTGGGGAAGACCAAAGTAACGTGCGAGCTGAAGAACGGGAATGGAGTGACCCCGAAAAAAGGTCACAGTGTCGCACCAGGGCGGTGCGCCAGGGACTTTTGCGGAAGGGCTCACGGGGCTGACTTCCTTGATGACCTGCATGGGCAGTCCGTAAATTTGATTGCCAAGGTAGATGCTCACAAGCCGCAACACGGCACTGTCGACAAGGGTCGGTTTGGCGTCCGAAAGCACGAGGTCGTGCTGGCCGGAAAACAGCGCATTGAGCCGTCTCAGAAGGGGGTCGAAACTCATCTTAGAAATGAAATCGAGGGCGCCCGCATGCATCACCTTTGTTTTCATGTCCTGCGTCGAAATCGCGGTGTACGCGATGACGGGCATATTGGCGAGGTGTGGCGTGGCTTTCATCCAACGGATGAGGGCGAGGCCTGTGAGGTTGGGCATTTCGATGTCGGTCACAACCGCTGAAAAAGTGGATGCGAACGCCGGATCGGAAAGTGCATTTTTTGCTATCAAGCCGTCTTCGCACAAAACGACATCGATGCCTTGCCCCCGGAGAGTGGCGAGAAGCTCCGAGGCGAAGAACTTGTCGTCTTCGGCTGCGAGGACACGTGCGGGAGCTGCTTGCGAGCTCGCACTCGCTTTGCCTATCTTTGCTTTTGAGTCCGAACCCAAACCCAATTCGATTTGAACGAGCGTGGGAAGATCGAGAAGAAGGATGGTTTCATCGTCAATCACAGTGGAACCTTGTATGCCTGGTTCCGCAAGTGTCGTGTCGTAGATGTCCGGCATGCGCTTGATGCCATGGAATGTAGATGTGGGGATGCCATACGTGACGTTCTCGTGCTGGAAAAGCACCAGTGAGTAAGAGGCCGCACGAAGAGGCGCTTTGGCAAGAAGGTGCTTTTCCACCCAAATCAGCCGGATGGTTTCCCCTTCTAGCGTGACGTAGTGCGACTTACCTTCGCCAAGCGTGGAAATTTGTTCGTCGAGAAGGTAAACAATGCGCTTTGCCCGTTGCACGGGTATGCAGAAGTTCTGTCCGCACGAAAACGTGATGATTTTCTGCTGAAGTCTCATGACATCGGATGACGACATCAGGGCGCCTTCTGCGCCCGTTCCGGCGGCGCCTCGGTTCTCGCTCCGGCTCTTGCGCCGTGTGATTGTGTGGCTTTGAATCCCACGAGAGACCTTTTCCACATCGAGCTGGAACAGGAGCGAGCCATCTCCCCGCGTGGTGATTCCCGAGAAGGGAACATCAGGCGCCACCGAGGAGGGGAGGGGTTGGCTCAAAATGCTTGTTGGTCCAAGAATGCGACCCACTTCCACAACAAAGCGTTTCTTCCCTTGGCGAAGCTGAAGAAGCGATTCAGCCGCAGCCGTTTTGTTTCCGAGGAGGCCACCAAGCGAGAGAACCGGCAACGGAACTCCTCGCACGGTAAGGCTCTTGGCTCCGCCCGGGAGATCGCGCAGCGACTCTCGCACCTCGAAGGCGCCGAGAGAATAGACTTCCTCGACGTTGACTTGTGGAATAGCGTAGGCCTGTCCTGCGACTTCGAATGACAGAGAGTCGATGATGGACATGGACAGGGGAAGGCGCAGTGTGATGGTGGTGCCAATACCCACTTCTGTCTGCACGTCGATTTCTCCGCCGACGCTCAGAACGGTCGACTTGACGACGTCCATGCCGACGCCGCGGCCCGATGTTTCTGTGACTTTTTCAACGCTCGAGAAACCAGGAAGAAAAATGAGCTGAATGACTTCCTGTCGGGTGAGCGCTGAAGTCTGCGCTTCCTTTACAAGATTCATACTGAGAGCGCGCTTGAGGATGCGTTCCGGGTCAATGCCGCCACCATCGTCATTGATGCTGATGTGCACTTCTCCACCGCGGTAGTCGGCCTTCAAAAGGAGCCGGCCCGTTTCGGGCTTGTTTCGTTCGACCCGGACGTTAGGCATCTCGAGGCCATGGTCGATGGAATTTCGGATCATGTGCATGAGCGGCTCGCCAATGACGTCGAGAATGCTGCGGTCGAGAAGCGTGTCTGTTCCTGCGACTTCGAAGTCGACTTTCTTACCCAACTGTTGGGCTGTGGTTCGAACGACGCGACGCAGGGAGTTGAACACGGGTCCGACGCTTGAAAGGCGGAGCTTCAGCACGTTCCGTTGGAGTTTTTGGGCGAAGGTTTCAAGCTCGTGTGTCAAATCGATAAACGTGCGGTCGGTGGAGTACTTTCGTTTGAGCCAAATCGCGCGGTTCTTGAGTGAGATGTATTCGCCCACCAGGAGCATCAGGGTATCGATGTTTTCGCGGCTAATTTTGATGACTTCGTCGCCTTCGCCGCGCCCGCGGGCGCCAGCTTCA
This sequence comes from Silvanigrellales bacterium, assembly GCA_020247005.1. Lineage (GTDB taxonomy): Bacteria > Bdellovibrionota_B > Oligoflexia > Silvanigrellales > Silvanigrellaceae > JADCJN01. The sequence goes on along the minus strand of JADCJN010000052.1, from coordinate 29,636 downwards.
GCCTCGCTCTTTTTGTCGATTCCCGTTTCGGGGCCATCCCCGCCATTCTTAGAGGCTGCTATGGCAATTTTCGTGGCTTCATCGAGCTTGTGGAGAAGAAGAAAGAAGCGCTCTTTCCCTTCAAGGCCTGTTCCTTGCAATGTTTCGGCAAGCACGCGGATGGCGCCAAGCGATTCCATGAAGAGGTCGATGTGCGTTGACTCCAACGCGCACGCACCTGAACGGATTTTGTCGAGCAGGCCCTCGGTGTAGTGGCAGACTTCTTTCAGGGTATTAAAACCCATCATGGCGCTACTGCCCTTGAGGTTATGGAACAGGCGGAAGGCGGTGTTCACCTTGTCGGCGTTTCCCGGTTCCTTTTCGAGCTCAATCAGAGTCTTTTCCAGGTTCGTGGCGGTTTCGCCAAGCTCCTGCACATATATAGCCATCGTGTTCGCGTCGAGGCCTTGTCCGCCGGCCTCCGCGCTGTCGTCGATGATAAGAGGAAAGTCATTGTCGGACATAGCAAACCTCAGGCTCCAGATCTCAAAATCATTCTGACACTCGATTTCGACGTGTGTTCTTGAGGCAGGAGTCGGAGAGAAGGTAGCTTGACTTGAGGCATGCGCCACGGCGACCTTCGCCGGATGTCATTTTTCTCTGCGCCCAGCGTCAAAAAAGGGGGTGTTGCACAGGTTGTGCAAGGAGGTTTTGAAGCTCTTCCCAGGGATTTTCAAAGGTCCGTTTGTCGGCAAAAGTGAACAACGAGAAGACAATCTTCGTTTGGCCGCTCTTGTCATGGGGCAAAGCGATCACTCTTGTGATGTGCGACCACCGCTTGGATGCAAGCACGAGGTCCTTTCGTGAAAGCAAGGAAGTTCCCTCGCCTTGTGTGCCCACGAGAAGGCATCGAGCGTTTTCGTCGGGTTCACCTTGTTCAGAAACACAAAGGTAACCGAAGAGGTTAGGAACGCCTGAAAACAAACCCGCTGCCTTTACGACCAGGGCATCCATGTCCAAAGGCGCCCGTGCGAAGGTGGTCTCTGAGACTTCCGAGAGGACCTGGGCTGAGGCTTCGGCGGTTCGTGGCTGTGGCGCGTTGTCGGGTAAGGTGGTTCCTCTGGTTCTCTCGGCGTGGCGCTCGAGCCTGGCGGCCACCTCGGCTAAAACCTCGAGATTGCCAAGGCGTCGCAGGGCATCGACGCTTTCGCGGCGTGCCATGAGCGCTCTCCATGCGCGAACAACCAGGGAGGCTTGTTGGCCTGTGAGCCCACCACCATCCGCGTGAGCAATAAGCCCTTGAACGAACGCGTGCAAAGTTTCGCGAGACGGCACGAAAGGGCCCGCGTTCGCGGCCAAGGGCGCGAGAACGCGGGCGGCTTCCAACATCGCGAGAAGTGTCTTCACGGTCGGCCTTTTGCCAAGAGTCAGGACTTAGGCGACGCTGCGGATTGTCGCAGGGCCGTGAGCAGGAGCTGCGCCTTCGAAGTTCGAGTTCACGAGTTCGTCGTGCTGGGTTGCGTCAAGCCCTGTTTCTTCATCGGAGGCGTCGACCCGGAGGCCAAACACAGCGCTCACAACTTTTGCGAGGATGAACGTCGCAATGAAGCTGTATGCAGCCACCACGAGACCTCCTGTGATATTGCCCTTCATGACGTCCATTCCACCAAACAGGATGCCGTCGCCTCCCGCCGAGTTCACGGCCTTCGTTGCAAAGACGCCCGTGAGAATGGTGCCAAGCGTTCCGCCGATGCCGTGGCATGCGAAGACGTCGAGGGTATCGTCAATTTTAAGGGTATTCTTCACGAATGAGCAAGCGAAGTTCACAACGACACCTGTGATGGCGCCGATGAGAAGAGCGCTTGTTGTCGTCACAAAACCTGCAGCGGGTGTTACGGCCACAAGACCAGCGACGAGCGCGATGCAGGCGCCGACAAGCGAGGCCTTTCCGCGCACAAAGGAGTCGACAAGCATCCACGTGGCAAAAGAGGCACAGCCTGCGAATGTGGTGTTTGCAACGGCTTGTGCTGCAAGGCCATTGGCACCGAGAGCGGAGCCACCGTTGAATCCGAGCCACCCGAAAAAGAGGAGTCCCGTGCCCACCGCCACGTAACCCACGTCGTAGGGTTTGTGAGCGGCGCCGAAGTCTTTGCGACGGCCAAGAGCGATGGCAAGCGCCAATGCCGAGAAGCCCGCGGTCATGTGAACGACCATTCCGCCGGCGAAGTCGAGTCCGCCGAAGTCACGGATCCAGCCGCCTACGCCCCAGACCCAGTGAGCCACAGGAACGTACACGACGAGCGACCACAGAGCGCACAGAGCGAGCCAACCCTTAAATTTGACGCGCTCAGCAAACGCGCCGGTGAAGAGCGCAGGCGTGATGATGGCAAACATCGCTTGAAAGATCATGAAGCCGAGGTGGGGCACCGTGGCCGAATAATCGGGGTTGGGTTCCTGGCCGACTCCTCCCAGCAGGGCCCATTCAAAGCCACCGAGGAACGGTGTTCCCTTGCTGAAAGCCAACGAGTAGCCGCAGATGGCCCAAATGAGTCCACCCACCGCGAAGGCGGAAAACGACTGGAACAGGGTGGTCACAACGTTTTTGGTGCGGACCATGCCACCGTAGAAAAACGCGAGTCCGGGGGTCATGAGCAGCACAAGGGCCGCGCTGGCAAGAACCCAGGCCGTGTCGCCTGTGTCAATTTTGGGCGCGTCTTGGGCCAGGGCGATTGCTGGGAACAACACGGACGAAAGAAGGGCGAGTGTTTTCACACCGCTCTGCGGTAAGGACATGGATACCTCCCTGGGAGTTTCGTTCTTACAACGTGGGAACGCTTCCATTGTTCGGTGGAGTTTCACCTGAAGATAGGGAGGATTTTGAAACGGTGGACGGAAATTTGACATTAAAAAAGGCGCGGGTAGGCTCCCATCGCCGTTTTTATTCTGGTTTTTCCGCTTCCTTCGAAAAGCGGCGTGAAGAATCTTACGGAACGCGAAGACGTTTCCGAGGAAACAGGTCCTATTGACGGAGCGTCGCGAAGCCTTGCGGCCTCATGGAACCATAGTCGCGGTTGTCAGTGCCGCACCAAAGCACGCTGACGCGGACATCACGAGGTTGCAGGCCTAGGCCGAAATGAAGCCGCCGGTCGTTTTGTGCCGACAAACCATCGACAGCCTGTGCTTCCTTGCTCAAGGTGGCCTGTGTGCCGTGAGGAGTTTTCCAGGCCACTGTCACCCTGCTCCCGAGTCCATCTCTGTTGCACGTGAGCCCGTTTCCTTCCAACTCGAGAGTCAGGGACTGTGGCGTGACGTCTTCATCGAAGCCGTCGCGCTTTATGGCGAGGTTTCTGTAAATGTCGGGGCCCGCAAACATGTGAGTCACAACGAGGTCGAGACGCCCATCGTTGTTGAGGTCTACCGAGGCCATGCCCCGCGAATTTGTTTCTTCCGTGAGGCCCACGCCGCTCGCGACATCTATGAACTGAGGAAGACTTTTGTTTCCTTGGTTCAAATAGAGCCGGTTGCGCTCTTTTCCGTAAATGCAACGACCGCGGATGTCGCCCCATTTGTTGGCGTAGGTGTGAATGGAGGGAGGGGAGCGTGCGATTTTTTCGTTTGTGTACCAATAATCAGGGCACTCGTCCCACTTCCTGTCGGGGGTGTCGTCGACCATGCCATTGGCCTGGGCGATGTCTATCCAGCCGTCGTTATTGAAGTCGGAGGCCGCGGCCCCCCAACCGAAACGGCGTTCGTTCAAAGCGCCCAAGCGCGTGGCCATGTCGGCCATGCGGGGGACAAAGCTGTCCTTGCCTTTCTCGAACATCCAAAGAAGGCTGCCTTCCGCCTGCAGAGCATGATGAACATTCGACACATAGACGTCGAGCCAGCCGTTGCGATCGAAGTCTTGAACGCTTGCGTTCATTCCTTTGTAGGTGTCGCGCCCCATGGTTCCAAAGAGTGTTCCTTTTACGTTCCGAAATCGCTTGCCGCCTTCGTTCAAATAAAGATCGTCGGGCCCGAAATCGTTGGCTACGTAGACGTCGGTGTAGCCGTCTTGATTCAGATCGCCGGTGCCAAACGCAAGTGTCCAACGGGTTTCGGGCATGCCCCAAGCGCTCGCATCCTGGCGTTCGAATCGGCCATCGTCGCCCTGAAGGTAAAGGGCATTCACGCCGCCATTGTTGGCTTCGTTCCAGCTGTGGTGCATGAAATTGAACATCCGTTCGTCGCCTGGAAACGCAGGGCTTGGAAGGCGAAAGAAGTTCAGGGGCGTGGGGCTTTCGTAACCGGGAAGCGTGTCAGGAATCACGGCTCCGACAAGGAGGTCGAGGCGTCCGTCGCGGTTCACGTCGAGGAACGTGGCAGCTATTGAATTGAAATAGTCTGTGAGGCCAGCCTCTTTCGTGACGTCCACAAAATCGGCCGTGCCCGTTTCACGCAGCGTGTTTCGAAGCAACATCGGGCTTCCAAAAGCGAACGTGAAGAAGAGGTCGAGGTCGTCATCATTGTCGTAGTCGGCGAAAACAGCATTCGTCGCAAGGCCCCGTTCTTCGGCCATCACGAAAGAGCGCTCGATGTCGGGTGTAAACTGAAAGCGTTCGAATCGAAACGCACCTGAATTTCTGTAAAGAATGACGCGTTCGCCGTCGCTCATGAGAGGCGAAGTGAAGGCGAGGTCGGGCAAGCCATCCTCGTCGAAGTCTCCCGCGGCCACGGCCGACCCCACACTGAACACCCATTTTATGACGTGTTGAATGCGCGGATCGACGCGCTCGTAGATGTTGCCAAGGCGCGTGCTCACACCTGTTGCATGCACGGGGAGTTTTTCGAAACGAAAACCCAGTTCCGAGGCCGTTGCTTTTGAGGCATCCGACGTCACAAAAAGGGCGAGCGCAGAGGCGACAAGCCCGCTCACAGCACCCACCCGAATCCACACGGGAAACACGGGGAATTGCGCCTGTTTTGAGACTGTCAAGGCACGATTGCGCACGTAACCCCAGGCGCCTTCTTTCGAAGCGACGCACTCTTTGACATGGTTGACGATGAAACGGTACGAAGCCACCGTGAAGGCCGCGTAAAAGAACGTGTAGTAACTTTGGAACAGGTGGTAAATGAGGTCGATAACGGCGAGAAGAATGCCTACCTGAATTTGGTCTTTGCGTGCTTTTGGCGACGTGGCGGGGTCGGTGATCATGAAAAAGACGAAAAGAAAAAACGAAGGCGATGACAACGTCCCCAAAAAGAGGGTTTCGAACGGGAGGTGGTGACGCATGACAAGGGCACGCGCTGCTGTCACAAGCGTATAGGTTCCCAAAAAGGAAAGGATGAGTGGAGTGCGGTTGATGCCTGGCACGAAAAAGAGAACAGCCGGCATTGCGATGAAAACCGACATGGCACCGAGCCCATTCCACTGATACGCTGGAGCCGATGTGATAAGCTCATTGGTGAAGAGCAGGCACATGACCACCGCGAACTGCGCGGGGTTGTAAACATGCTTGCCCTTGAACGTGAAAACGTATTTCGAGCCAATAGCGAAAAGCACAGGAATGAGAAGTGGCGTAAAACCGTGGGCGTAGTTCAGAAGGAGCGACAACCCCAAGGACGTGATGAGTGCCGACAAAGGAAAGATGAGCTTTCGCTTAAAGAGGGCGTGAAGGCCGACTTCGAGGGTGCAGGCAAGAAGCGAAGTGACCAGAACCTGCCAGGGCGAACGGTTGAAGCCCAACACCGTAAACCCAAGACAAAGATACGTGGACAGAAGGACAAGCACCGCCCATCGAGGATCGCGCGCGAAAACGGAACACGATAGGCGTTCACGAAAGGACGGCATGAAAAGCTCTCCGTAAGAAAGGCGAGGCTAAGGGCACCATCGCCTAAAACCAGTGACGGGGTTCCGTCTCTCACTGCGCTCCAGAAGCCCGTCCCAGTGCCACGAAGTCGACAAGGGGATTGTTCAACCCGATGCCACCCATGTGGGAAACAACCCGGCCAGCGCGATCCATGCCGCCTGGTGCCGAGCCTCCTTCGACGTAGGTGTCGACTACGGAACGCCAGCCTGTGGGGCGACCCCACCAGTAGTTTCGGTACTTCGTTTTTCCATCAGCGCCCACGAGCCATTTTTCTTTGCTCGTTTCAAATACGTTGGGGAGGAGTTGCTTCAGGTCACTCGCCGGCTTCAGATAAAAGGCGGGAAGGTCGAAGGTCGCTGTTTCACCGGTGATGGGGCTCGCCAGTGTCGTTTTTCCAGCCACAAGAAGTTCAACAATGGACAGTGCTTCTTTGCTACGCGCAAAGGTGTTTCTGCCAAACCACTCTCGCACTAGCGGAGCTCGCGTGACGGCGTCTTGGCCACGCCCCTCCACACCTTCGAGAACCTGCCTCGCCAAGGTGAGGGAAGGCTTCAGGTGCGTTTCAAATGCCGTTCGCAGGTAGGCTGCGCCCACGTCGGAGCGCAACGTGAAGAGCGTCACGTAGTCGTTCTCGGCTGTAACGCCTGCTTTGGGATTGGGAGTGAGGTCGGCAAGAAGGGTCGAAGCGGGTAGGCCTTCAATATCGTCTCCAAGGAGGCCATCGAGGCCGAATTTCTTCGACACGCTGCCAAAGAAGTGGGGGGCGGCGTCGTAGTTGTAAGCGTTAAACACGTAGAGGTCGTGCAGGGCCAAGTGCGTGGCTGCCAGGAGCGCCTTGAGTTCCAGTGTACCCACGGCTTCGTAACGTTTTGATTCTTGGCCACCATCATAGGCTTTTGCGCCGAAGGCGAGACGGGCATCCCACACAAGAGGTTTCGCGTCGGAAACTGTAGACTCCAGGCCTTTGAGTGTCGCCAAAAGTGTTTGCAGTGCGCCTGGCGTGCCGTCTGTCGCCGCCAATTTTTTCTGGAGGTCGGCCTGCATGGCCGAGACGCTTGCATACTTCCCAGCCTTCACGGCCTCCACCGAAGGTTCGACCAGGTAACGGAAGGCGACTTGGGCCGGGCTGTCGGGAAGAAAGGCCTCGAGTCCAGCTGCCATGGCGCGCAGAGCCGAAAAGCCGCTGTTTTGAGCAATGCGGAAGTCCTTGTGTGTTTTGTCCCGACCCAAAAAGCTCTTGGTTTCAAAGATGCCAGAGGCCCGCCAAATGACGCTCCGAAGAGCCTGCAAAACATGCAACTGAGCGACGTAAAAGCGTGTGTCGGCCTCAGCGAAGGAATTGATGTCGCGGGGCGAACCGGGCTCGCCAACATATTCTGCGAGAATAGCCTCGAGCTTCGTTGTGTCGGTCGCCTTGAGTTCGAGGATTTTCGTGCGAAGCGTCGCACACTCCGCAGAAACACCCCCTGCCAGGTCCACCTTTGCGGGCGCTGCGGGGGCGGACGTGTCTTTCGCTTGCGAGAGGGGATTTTTCTTTTGGCACCCCACGGCAGAGACGAGGAGCCCGAAGGCCAAGAATGGTGTGATGCTCAAGAATCTCTGCTTTGGGGAATAGTGTCTCATGCAAACAGTCTCCTGTGGCGCTGCGTTTTGGCAGGGCGATCTGGCGCATTGGAATTTTCGCGTGGCGAAAGAAAGGTAACACAAAGCGGGCCGCAGGGTGAAATATTACGATGACGGAAAGACGGAATGCCAATGGCTGCGGGTGTCGAGGACGGAGGGTTTAATGGTGCCCGCTCGCAACCCCTGAGCCGCAAGTGACGCTTCGAAGGTCTCTTGTCCGTTCTGCACCCGCCGCCACTTCAGTGGGCCAAGCTGTCCGAGCCTTCGGCAATAGGCGTAGTGATGGCCCGTTTCGAGATGGCTTTCCAGCACACGTGAAACACGCTCAAGAGCGTCGGAGGGCGCGTCAGACTCCAGAAAAAGTTCGTAATGCCAGGGCACGTTTGAGACGTGAGCACCTGTGAGCAGGGACGGGGCCGACAGAGGGTTCTGGATGTGCTTGTCGCTCGAGCAAGGAGGTGTGGGGGCAAGCAAGGCAAAACGCCAGGTGGCGCCGGTTTGTTCCCGAGCGAGCGACAACCCTTTCTCGACCTGGCGCATGTTGATTTTCTCGCCGAAGAGGTCGGAGGTGCGGTCGGCCTTGCCCTCGAATTGCAAGCAGGGGAGGCCTGCCCATGTGCCTGTGCACAAGAGGACGTCTTTCAGGTGGTAGCGTGCGAATCCGTTGCCCGTCGTCAGGAGCGGTGAATAGAGCCCACCCTCACGGAGCTCGTGAGCCAAGAGAGGGCGTTTCCTTGATGCCACCGTGTTTGCAGTCGTGTCGGCCCCGGTGTCGTTTCCGAGGTCCAGGAATTCAAGAAAATGGCTTTTGTAAGCCACAACGTTCGCGTCCATGAGGGGGCCCGTTCGGAGTGGAAACGAAACAACCCCCTCTGTTGCCAGCAGGCCCTTCGGCTGAAGAACAACTTCTTTGCCGCAAAAGGCGCGCAGGGGTTCCGCAAAGCAATTGGAAATGCCGTCTGTCCAGCAGGAAACGAGCGCGAGCTTAGGCCAGATTTCTTTTGCGCGGAGGCTTCTGGATTCGCGCACTGCGCGTCGCCTCGCGGAGTCAAGGACGAGAGCCCTGTCGTGGGGAATTTGACCCAAGAGGGTGTCGAAATGCCGCTCTATATAAGAGAGAAGTCCCGTCAGAAACGTAGGGCTCCACACAGAAAGCAGTCCAAGGTGACCGTCTGCAAGCAGATGTCGACAGGTTTCAAGGCGCCAAAGATCCATGTCCGCTTGGCGTGCCACACGGGACGGAACACTCATCATGCGCCGCCAAGCCCAACGGGCGAGCGGGTGAAAATACTCCGCATCGTCTTCGAAGCCAATAGGCAGTCCGCCCGACGAAACGCGGGGAAGATTTCCAACGGGCGAAAGTGCAAAGTAACAAGTTGTGCCATAGAGGCCAGGAACATTCGCATAGAGGTCGGCCATCCACACGTCAGTTGCTTCCGAAAACTCGCTTTTCAGAGCTTGGGTGTAGGGAATCCACTTGTTTGTGGCCGTGGAACCGCCCGTGCGTTCGAGCATCAAGACGTCCTCGCACGAGAGCTCATGCGATGCACCTTCGGCAAGCGACTGTATGCGTGACGCGAGTGCGTCGTAGTCGACGATGGGAACTTGGCGCTGGTATTCTTCTACCGAAGAAACCCTCCCGTAACCATATTCTTTTCCGTAACGCGAACCCGCATTCGCTTCAAGAAAGGATTTGAGCTTGTTTTTTTGAATGCCTTCCATGCTGCTGACGTCACGCAAGAACGCGGAACGTTTTGCACGGAGGCTTCCTGCGAACGCGCGCTGGAGTGTTCCCAGGAGGGCCCCTCGAGAAATGGATATGACTCCCATATTTGCCCTCCTTCCCGCGCAGCGATGGAATATGCCAGAGCTTTTTGAAGGCCACAACCCAGCCCGTCATTCAAAGGCGTCTTGAGGGCAACTCGCACGCGCAATGAGTTGTTTCTCAAAGCGCGTTTCTCCATGAGGCACACGCTTCGCGAAGACGACGACGCGCAAGGCCCCCAAAGGGACCTCCCGGCACACACGGAGAGCAAGATTGTGGCCCATTTCGCTCTTGAGTCCGAAGGAGTCTTCTGTGCCGCGCCCCCGTGAGGCACGCCAGGGATTTGCCCAAAACACGTCCCAGTAAACCTTCCATCCGTATCCCGCGAAGGCAGGCAGCCCAAGAACGTGGCCTTGTTCAAGCGGACCTTCAATGCCTTGGGCATCGGTCACAAGCGCTTCGTAGGTTGTGGAGTGCGTTGGCGCGGGCGAAAACATGCTCCAATTTTGTTTCAGGTTCGACATGTACAGAAAGAAATGAATCCGGCCTTGGCTGGTGCGTTCTGGAAAAAAGAGGGTGCCAGCCAGGGAAACAGCGCAAAGACCCAGAAACGCGTATGCAAATCCGAAAGGCGATTTGGTCGCTGACGTCTTTTCGTCCGCTTGCGTCTTTTCAGTCTGTTGAACCGAAAAAAGAAACGGCACCCAAAGTGCAAGGCACACGAGTGGAAAAGGACCGATGTCGAGCAAGAGCAGGATGCCCACATGAAGGCCGACGAGCACGAGCGCAGGCAGTTTAGGCAGCACGGACAGAGCAGACGCACATTTGAATTTTCGCGCGCCAAGAAACACCAATGCAAGTGGGGCGAGGAACTCCACGCCGAGTGTCACGAAACTGAGGGTTCTCAGGACGCCCTCGCTTCCTGCTTCGCCCAAGAGGCTCCTGAGAGCGGGCACGACGTGCTTTCCGAGGGGTGTGACGATGTCATCGGTTTGCAAGGCGCGCCGAAGTGCAGACCCTTCCGGCCACCAATGGTCGGACCGAAACTTCAACATCACCGAGCCCACGTAGACCAGCGCGCCAAAGCAGGCGAGAAGGAAACGCTCGTGGGAAAAACCCCGTTCGAGCGTCCACGAAGACGATGTGCGCGCGGACAGAAGGAAACCGGCAAGCAAAAAGAGCTGCCCCAAAAGGACATCGCTTGAGTTCGATAAAAGCGGATTGCGAAAATGCAGCACGGTCACACACGCAGCTCCCAGCAGTGCGCTCAAAGAAGCGATGCGCATTGTGCCAAACCATGCCGCCACGAATAGGCTCACGCACGCGGCGATTCCGGCCATGGGAGCAAACGGCCATGCCAACCACGAGACGAAAGCGAGTCCAGGAACCGTGGCAGAGGGGGCCTCTCCCCTTTCTGAGCTCCAAGGCCAGGCGAACTGAGCGACCTCCTGAAGAAAAGCCACGAACAGGTCATCGTCGAAAACACCCGCGTTGGAGAAGAGTTCTTCTCCAACGCGGGCCATTTCAATGAAATAAGTGAGTCCTGCGAGGCCTAAGAGGCAAGGAAAAACGGCCGTCGCCAGCGGTGTGGAAAAAAATGAAGGCAGGCGCTGTCGAGAAGTCACGGCCGGAATTCAACACGAGTGAAAACGCCCGATGCCGGCGAAAATGGCCCCACAGAGGCTTTTTTCGATTCCTGGTTGGCGCCCGAAAGCGCCAGCGTATTGGTATTTGTAACGCCCGTGGCCGTGGTCCCAGCGACGTTGATGTTCCGAGTGCTGGGAGGCAAGAAAGATGAACCAGCCGGGGCGTCGAGCCACATCGAGACGGAAACACTCGCGCAGCCGTCCGTGGGAAGCTTCGAATTCACGTTCTCCGACAGCGCGTCGAACCATGTGGACGACGACCACCATTCGACTTCCTGAATACCTCGGCTGAAGCCGATAGAATTGGGGCCGCAGGTGATGAGTCCGTGCAGTGAATACTCTGCACGGAGTGCGAATTCAGCCGAGAAGGAGTCGTTTTCAGAGACAATGTCACCAAGTTCAGCGGTGTTCAGGGCCTGCGCCGCACCGTTGATTTTATCAACATCGGCCTTCACGTGAAACGTCACACGAGGATAGAATTTCAAGCTTCCGTTGGTATCCACAATTTCGTGCTTCAAGAGGTCTTGCTTGAAGATACGGTTCATGAGGTTTGCGCGATCGGCTTTCGAGACGTTGCGAAGCGACTGAAACTGTTCTTTGAGCGAGTTTTTGTCGGATGAGCTGCTGCTGCTCGAGCCAAACGAAATCAGGAAAAGGAAACCGCCTCCTCCTCCACTCGAGGACTTTTCTGTTGCCATGTCGCGAGACTGAAACTCTTCGAGGGTATCCAGAAAATCGGAGGCTTGGTTCCATTCCAGCATGTCGTCAGATATGTTGTCTTTATTCAAAATGTTCGAATTGAAGTTTGTGATTTCTTGTGCAAATTTCTCGGGGCTTCCAAACATGGCTACGGCCGCGGCCGCAGTCTGAACGTTCCAGCCGGCGGGAGCCTCATCGCTCAGCTTCACATTGGCGAGGGGTTGCTCGTAAGTGCTTTGAGCAAATTTCAGCAGGGCGTCTTGAAACTCGGAACGTGTTCCGTCGGAGGCTTGCAGGGAACGCGTGCAACTGATGCTTGAACGACGCAGGGTGCGTGCAGTTTCCGAGCCGGCGAGGCAAGACGTAATGGGGATGCCGACGCGCTTCACAAGCGTTCCGAGATCTTTCCAATTCGGGTTTGAGGCCTCGAATGCTGCCAATTGGGCATCGGTGACGTTGGCAGTTTCTTTTGGACAACTGGAATCGATGTACATGTTTTGCACATAATTTGTGTCGAGATTAAAAGAGCAAGAAGTCTCGTTCACCTTCTGCACGTAATAAGTGTAGTCGAAGTCAAGAGCGCTGAAGAATTCGAGGAGAGCCGGAACACCCTTCGCATCGACTTTCAGATCATCGGGCCCATCGCGCAGGGAAGCCGGTATGGCTGTTTTGGGAATCTCAACAACCACCCGCGAGAAGTCTTTGCTCACCTCGGGCTTGTAGTCTTTTCCGAACGCTTTGAGTTTGCCCGAAAGAGACGCCAAGGGAAGGACACCCACACTTTCGCGTCCGCCCCCAATGGCCACAAGAGCGGTGTTGAGCGTTTCCCAAACGCGCGCGCGCACAACTTCCACTGTAAATTTGTTAGGAATGACGATTCGAAATTTGCCATCTTCCATCAAGGTCCAGGTGGGAGTGTCCGCAACAAAAACAGGTGAGAAATAAAGAAGGGGCTTGGGGGCGGCAGCGACCTCGCTCCCGTTTTTCTTCTGAATTGCCCCGTAAAGAGCACTGTAGGCGTCTTGGTAGACGGTCACGGTGCGGCCGCCCACGTCTGCGAACCCAAGAACCCGCGCCACCGATTGAGTCAACACAGCCGTGCTTTGCTTCTCCACCGGACCGATGACTACGGGAACCGTCGCTTTGGTTACTGGAGGTGGAGCCACGGGCAAACTTGCAGGGACCTGCGCGGGCTGGGTTTGCGCGCGCGGTTTTGAACCGCCACAACCCGTCAGCAGAAAGGCCACGGCGAGCCCTGTGCGCACGGAGTCTGACGCGAGGGATTTCCATCCCTCTTTTCGACCGTTTTTCTTGAGCACGTTTTCAGGCTCCCTGTGAGGCGGACCAACGGGAAGACGTTCGGCGGGATGGCCGCGGCAGCCATCTCGGTCCTCATGCTTCGTATCGGTCTTTGAAGCTGGGGCCTTTAAGACTTGCCAAAAGGCAAGGGAGTTTTCGGCGTCATTCTCTGGGTCAAAAAAAAGTCGTCAATGATTCCAATAGGAAGACCCATGCGCCTTTGGCCGTCCGAAGAGAGACCGAAGGACGACTAAAGGGGTGAGCAGTTGCCTGCGACGCCTTCGTTGCGTCGGGGTTGGCGTCCCACCTCGTTTTCCTTGGTTTTCAGAGCAACCACCAAACGCAGACGTTCTTGGTCGAGCATGAAGAGATACTTTGATTCCGGGGCGTCGAAAAAAACAGACGGTCCGCCGCCCTTCGGCATCGCCTGGCGCTCGAGAGCGAGAATTTGATGACCGTAGAAGCTCACGAGGGGCGTTTCCGTGCTCACACCCTCGACCAAAACGAGGCGAGGTTTGGGCGTCAAGGACTCCGGGGTTCCAGGGGCGTAAGGCAACTTGCAGAGCAGGCTATCGCCAAGAGGAAACACGCGAGCGGACGCGCGAGGCACCTGGGAGGGTGCGCTCGCCCCGGAGGCGGCGCAGGCAACGAGGGTCGACGCTCCGAGCAGACCTCCGCGAAGAGCGCCACGAAGACTTCCGCGATGATTAGTGAAGAAGAAAGGGAACGCCGCCATCTGCATGGGTCTTGTATTCCTGCTCATCATAATAAACCCTCTCAAGAGTGAGGCCGTGCGCGGGGGCGCACTGCCCACGGTTGAGCCCGCGCGTGCCGTGGGCAAATGCCTGAGCAAGTGCTTCTGGTGGCATTTTTCCCGTGGCGCAGTCGACCGCCGCACCGACAATATTTCGGATCATGTTCTTCAAGAAGCCTTCGCCGAAGAAGTCGACGACCGTGAGTTCATTGAAGCGAGGATGATGCCAGGTTTTTACGCTTCGAATGGTTCTCACCGTGTTTTTTGCGGTGCAGTCGGAAGCGCGAAATGCAGAAAAGTCATGAGTTCCCACGAAGTGAGAGAAGACCTTGTCGAGATCTTCAGGAGCATTTCGGCACCGCACAAGCCAAGAGCGCGGTGTCAGAATCGCGTGCTGACGAAAGCCGTACCATAAAAGGTAACGGTAGTGCTTTCCATGCGCGTCGAAACGGGCGTTAAAATCCCCCGGCGCACGCGACACCCTTTCCACGCTCACAGGCACTCCCAAGCGCGAGTGCAAGATGCCATTGAGGTTCCGCAACATGGAGTCATCGTCCGCCAGACCTTCGGCTCGCGTGAAGAAATTCAACACAAAATGATTCGCGTCTACCCCAGCGTCGAGGCGCGAGCAGCCAAAAAGATTGGGGTCTTCGCCACGGTATATTTTCCAAAGTTCTCGCAGGGTGTCTTGAACAGTGTTTGCGTGGGGCTGGGACTGGTAACCGGCAAAAGCGTGGCCCGAGTATGAGAGGTCGAAGCGCAGGTTGACTTCACCTTCTGCGGGAAGGTAACGGGGGCCACGTGGAGTTTGCAGAACAGGGCGTGGCAGGGCGAAGCTCAAAGCTGTGCCTCCGTCGCATTTCGGGTTTCATAAAGATTCTGAAGGTGGGATTTCAGGAGGTTTACTTTGTCGCGGAGGCTTGCTGCCTGTTCGAAGTCCAATTTCTGCGAGGCTTTCTGCATTTCCTTTTGCATCCGCGCAATTTCCTTTTCAACCTTCACTGGGCTTTTCAGAAGATTTTGATCTCCAATGGCCTCAAGAAGGTTGAGCATTTTTTCGTCGTGCTCTTCGCCGAAGTCGAGGTTGTAGAGTTTCAGGAGTTGTTCGGGAATCTTTTTGTTGATGCCCCGCGGCGTGATGCCATTTGCCGTGTTGTAATCTTGTTGAATGCGACGGCGTCTGTCGGTTTCGTCGAGCGTCTGACGAATGGAGTCGGTGATGCGGTCGGCGTACATGATGACCCGTCCGTTCACGTTGCGCGCGGCACGTCCCACCGTTTGAATGAGGCTTGTGCGGCTGCGCAGGAAGCCTTCCTTGTCGGCGTCGAGAATGGCTACGAGCTCGACCTCGGGCAGATCGAGTCCTTCTCGGAGGAGGTTGATGCCTACGAGGACGTCAAAGACACCGATGCGGAGATCTCTGAGAATCTCAACCCGCTCAATGGAGTCGATGTCGGAGTGGAGGTACTTCACCTTGATGCCAAGATCAGCGAAGTAGGTGGTGATTTCTTCCGCCATTTTTTTCGTCAGGGTGGTGACCAGGATGCGCGCTTTTCGCGCTATTGTGGCTCGAATCTCATCGAGAAGATCGTCAATTTGATGGGTGGCTGGGCGAACGTCTATCAAGGGATCAATAAGCCCCGTCGGACGAATAATTTGTTCCACAATTTCGCCGTGGCTGCGTGACATCTCGTAGGGTCCGGGTGTGGCAGACACGTAGATGGTTTGCCCGATGCGTGCCTGGAATTCCTCGAAATTCAATGGGCGGTTGTCGAGCGCGGAGGGCAATCGGAAGCCGTAATTCACAAGCGTTTCCTTGCGCGCACGGTCGCCTCGATACATGCCTCCCACTTGAGGCAAGGTGACATGAGATTCGTCGAGGAAGAGCAAAAAATCGCGTGGAAAGTAGTCGATGAGTGTGGCGGGTGGGGCGCCGGGGGGGCGGCCGTCCATGTAGCGTGAATAGTTTTCAATGCCTTGGCAGTAGCCCACCTCTCGAAACATGTCGATGTCGTGCAGCACTCTTTGCTCGAGGCGCTGCGCTTCCACGAATTTTCCTTCCCGGCGGAAAAGGTCGAGTTGAATAGTGAGATCACGATGAATTTCGAGCAGAATGTCGTCGAGCCGTTCCTTGTCGGCCACGTGGTGCGACGAAGGGTAAATGGCCACACGCTTGGTTTCTTCTATCACCTGTCCGCGCAAGGCGTCGATGACGGCAATGCGCTCGACCTTGCGGCCCCAGAACTGGATCCGAATCGCCCTGTCTTTTTCGTGCGAAGGCACGATTTCAACGACATCTCCGCGGACCCGGAATTTGCCCCGTTCCAAAGACACATCGTTGCGCTGATACTGTATTTCCAGGAGTCGGCGCAGAAGCTCGTCGCGGCTCAGCGCGTCCCCTTTTTCCACCATCACCATGGCCTTCAAATAAGCTTCCGGACTTCCGAGGCCGTATATGCAACTGACCGAAGAAACGATGATGACGTCGCGCCGCTCAAGGAGTGTCCGCGTGGCGCTGTGACGCATTTTATCGATGTCAGAATTGATCGCCGACACCTTGTCGATGAAGGTGTCGGTGGAGGGCACGTAAGCTTCAGGTTGGTAATAGTCATAATACGAAATAAAATATTCGACGGCGTTGTTGGGAAAGAGCTCCTTCATTTCCTGGAAAAGCTGCGCGGCCAGGGTCTTGTTGTGGGCCATGATGAGAGCGGGTCGGTTTGTTTCGGCAATGACGTTGGCCATGGTGAAGGTCTTGCCAGAACCAGTGACGCCCAAAAGAACCTGCTCCGACAGACCGGTGTCCACTCCCATAACGAGCTTTGCGATGGCTTGAGGCTGGTCGCCTTCAGGGGCGTACCCCCAAGCCTTTTCGAACGTCTCGGTTCTTTCGCGCATGAGGCCCCTCTCTTCCCGACTTCTGCCACCCCTTGCGGAGGGCGCAGTGACAACCCGCGGACTCTCCCCTATAACTGGGACCCGCCGACTCTGAAAGCAAGAAAGGTTCCCGCCCATGGCCCTGAAAGATGCCTTCACGCCACTTGCGCACATTCACGCGGGCCAGGTCGCCCCTGGTCCCATTGCCATTGCAGGCTGGGTCCGTACCCGTCGCGGATCGAAGAAATTCAGCTTTATCGACCTCAACGATGGCAGCTCCCCCAAGGGCATCCAGGTTATCGCCGATGCGGTGCTGCCCAATTACGAAACCGACATCGCGCGGCTTTCCACAGGAGCCGCGGTCATTGTGAAAGGGCTTCTGGTCGAGAGCCCTGGCCAGGGGCAGCGCTTCGAAATTCAAGCCAAGGATATTGAAGTCACAGGTTTTGCCGACCCCGAAACCTTCGCCCTTCAAAAAAAGGAGATGAGTTTCGAATACCTCCGCGAGGTCGCCCACATGCGCGGCCGCACGGCGACGTTTTCATCCATGTTTCGGCTGCGGAGCGTGGTGAGCCTGGCCATACACCGCTTTTTCGAGGCGCAGGGTTTTTCCTACATCCATGCCCCCATTCTCACCACAAACGACGGGGAAGGGGCCGGCGAAACGTTCAAAGTCACAACCCTCGACCTCAACGCCCCGCCGCGCGGCAAAGACGGCAAAGTCGACTTTTCGAAGGACTTTTTCGGCCGCGAGTCGATGCTCTGCGTCACGGGACAACTCGAAGCCGAGGCTTTGGCCATGGGACTTGGCAAAGTGTACACCTTCGGACCCACTTTCCGTGCCGAGAACTCGAACACGAGCCGTCACCTGGCCGAATTTTGGATGGTCGAACCTGAAATGGCGTTCTGGGATCTCGACGACACCATGGCGCTCGGTGAAGGGCTCATTCGTGCGGTTGTTCGCGAAGTGTTTGAAAAATGCGAAGGAGACCTCGAGATCCTTGCGCAGAAGGCAGAGCAGGATGCCCGGCCTTACCTGCGCATGGCCCTTGAACAGCCCTTCGTTAGGGTGAGTTACACGGAGGCCGTGGAGGTCTTGCAGAAGGCCATTTCAGGTGGAAAGACTTTTGAATACCCCGTGAGCTGGGGGGGAGACCTCAAGAGTGAACACGAGCGTTACCTCTGTGAAGTGCATTTCAAGGCGCCAACCATCGTTTACAACTACCCCGAAGAGCTCAAGGCCTTCTATATGTACTTGAACGACGATGGAAAAACGGTTCGCGCAATGGACTGTCTGATGCCTGGCATTGGCGAGGTCATCGGCGGCAGCCAGCGTGAAGACCGTCTCGATGTTCTGGAGCGTCGAATGAGGTCCAAGGGAATCGATTCCACTCATCTGGAGTGGTATCTTGACCTGCGTCGTTTTGGGGGCGTGCCTCATGCGGGCTTTGGACTTGGGTTTGAACGGCTCCTGATGTGGATTTCGGGCTTTGGCAACATCCGTGATGTCATTCCGTTTCCGCGTGTTCCGGGTTCGTGCCTCTTTTGAGGTTCCTTGTTGCGAAGGGCATCTGAGAAAAAGTGGTTCGGAGGATTCGTTTTCATGCCATTGAGCTCTTCGCGTGCCCGTCTCCGTGTCCTGGTGGTTGAAGACGAAAGCGACCTTCGCGAAGTCATTGTCGAAAACCTGCAGCAGGCGGGCTACGACGTGAGGCAGGCCGCCGACGGGCATGAGGCCTTCGAAATTCTCGCGAAGAGAGACGTCGACGTCGTTTTGTGCGACGTGAACATGCCCCTGTGCGACGGAGTGACACTCCTCAAACGCACGCACGCGCTCCTCGGGCTGCGGATTCCCTTTGCGTTTCTCACCGCAGACTCTTCGCGCCAGGTTTCAGACCTCCTTCTTTTGAAGACTCAGGCCATTTTCAGCAAACCCTTCGAACTGGATGCCGTTCTTTCGTGGCTCGAGACGGTTTCCTACGACGTCACTGCCCGAGTCATTGATTCCGGCGAAAAGTCTGCTGAAAAGTCCGCCGGGAACTCATCTGAAAAAAGCGGCATGGCTTTGCGTGAAAGCATTTTCCTTACCCTCGAGACTTTGGGAGAAAAGGGCGAAGGGCAGGGAATTCATGTGGTGAGGCTCGAGGCGGTTTCCGACAGGGAATTGCGCGTGACTTCGCCTCCCAAAGCCTTTTCCGTTGGTGAGTTGTTTGCCGTGCGATCGCGCCCGCCTTTCAAAGTCCGAGTGAATCGTATGGGTGAGCGCGGGGAGGGCCGAAACAGGGTGCGCGAACTCTGGCTTGGCGTTCTGGAAGAACAGCCCCAGGCTGCTGAAGTGATCACCGAGCTCAATGACAGGCTTTCGGAACAAGAGTGAGCTCTGAAGCTCTCCCACAACGATGACTTAACAGGGAGGGGCAGAGATGCGCGTTCCCTCTTATCTTTGGTAATGTTCCGAATACCCATAAGTGCCGTGTTCGGGATCTCCTAACGTCTGTGAGGGCTTACCGACTCCGAAGTTGAATCAAGGAGACTCCTTTGAAGAAAATTCTGGTTCCCACCGCATCGTTGCTCGCCGTGTTTTCTGCCAGCTTGCTGGTTGCTTCCTGCGGCGACGACTCGAAAGACGAAGCCGCTGCCACGCCGACACCTGCGCCCTCCGGCGCAGAGGCCACCATTTTGGAACTTGCTGCGAAAACCCCGAGCCTGAGCACCCTTGCCAACCTCGTGGTGCTTTGCAAACTCGACGGCGCTCTGAAAGAAAGCGGCGACAAAACCGTGTTCGCCCCTTCCAACGATGCCTTCGCGAAGGCGTTCCCCACAGCTCCCACGAAATGCACCGATGACGTGAAAACGACACTCCTTTCCCACGTCATTGGCAAAAAAATTGCAGCCAAGGACATTGCCGAGAAAGAAGCGGAAGTGGCCTCGCTGGCAGGCCCCGTGTTCGCGAAAAAGTCGGGCTCTTCTGTCCTTATCAACGGCAACGCCAAGGTGACAACGGCCGACGTCATGGCGTCGAACGGCGTTGTACACATCATCGACAAGGTTTTGACCCCCGACTCCTTGGGCACTGTCGTTGATATTGCGGCGAAACGCGCTGCCTTCACTTCGCTGGTGTCTCTCGTCACGGCGTGCGACCTCGCCGACACCCTGGCCGACAAGGCGAAAACCTACACGGTGTTTGCGCCCACCAATGATGCCTTCAAGGTCGTGTTCCCCACACTGCCAAAAACATGTGCGGCGTCGACAAAAACGACACTTCTGAACCACGTGATTGGCAGCAAGATTCTTGCGAAAGATATTGTTGCAGCGGAAACCGAAGTGGCTTCGCTGGGCGGGCCTGTGTTTGCGAAAAAGGCCAGTTCTAAGGTGCTCATTGATGGTGCTGCGGAGGTGGTGGCCGCCGACGTGACTTCCGCCAATGGCGTTGTTCACGTGATCAACAAAGTGTTGAAGCCCGACTCCTTGGGCACGGTTGTGGACGCGCTAGCGAAGCGTTCCGACTTTTCGTCGCTGGTTTCCACCGCAGTGACAGCGGACGTTGCTGGTGCATTGACAACGGCTCCGAGTATTACGGTGTTTGCTCCTACAAATGCCGCGTTTGCAGCCATTTCCAGTGTCACGGCTGGACTTTCAGCCACGCAGCTTGCTGATGTTCTCAAGAACCACGTCATCGCCGAAAAGATTCTGGCCGCGGATGTCATTGCCAATGCCCCCATCAATGCCAAAGCCACCCTTCGCACGGGAACGACCTTGGACATCGCGGTCTCTTCCGCTCCTGTTACGGTCTCTGTGAAGGTCACTGGAAGCTCCAACACAGCCTCCACGGTCACAGCAACCGATATCGTGACATCGAATGGTGTCATTCACACCGTAAGCTCTGTCATTCTCCCCTAATGTTCTTTCCGGCAGCCTCGCCCAAGCCTCTGCTGGGTGCCGAAGCCGAGTGTTGAGTTGAAAGAAGGGGTGCCGTTTATGCTGCCCTGCGTGCCTGCAGAGGCAGCGACAGCTCCAGGCTTCCCACGCACACGGTGAGCACACCGTTTTTTGAAACAACGGTGAGCGGGCCGTGTTCCGTTTGAACGTCGAGCAGTGCGCTTTCGCCTTCAAAAAGGCCTTCCACAGGGCAGCGGAACTGAAATCCTCCGGGCAGAGCCAGTGACACCATTCCGCCGTCGATGCGCACCGAGAGGCCCGTGTTGCTCCGAGGCGTCGCACCGGTTTTGGGGGGCTTGCCCTGTGGTTGTGTGCGGGTTTTTTCGAAGGCAAGAATCTCACTGTTCACGTCTGTTGAAGCGGGTTCGAATCCAGACGGCGGGGCGCCCGGCGAAGCCCCCGACAAATCGGCATGATCGTCGGTCACTTCGGCTCGAATGGCATTGGTGACACGAGCAAGGTCGTCTGCGCTGGCTTCTGCGATGTCAAGACCTCCCTCCTCCAAAAGGTCTTCCTGCGCGTCCGCAGAAACCGACGTGAATTTTGGTGAAGGGGGCGTCGCCTCGCTCCATGGGGCTCGGGGTTGCGGTGTTTCGTCGTCGATGTCGAGCTCTTCTTCGAGAGGGGCTGGGGACTGCGGTGCGGGCTCGAGGCTGTCGTCTTCAAGAAGGACGTCGTCGTCTTCAACCTTGTCTTCGATCTCTTCGATCTCTTCGATGTCTTCCAACGGAACGTCTTCGAAGGTGGGTGTTGCCTCGGAATCGAGAGAGGGCTCCACGGTTTCAGAGGCATCAAGCTCCCCTCCGTCGCCCATTTCAGATGTGAGGAGTTCGCCTTCTTCAGCCGTCAATGCCTCATCATCAATAACCGGTTCTTGGTCGTCATGGCTTTCAAAAGCCGAGGCCGACTCGCTCAAGGCAACATCGTCGCCCTCAATCATGACGTCTTCACTGAGCTCACCTTGCGGCAAAGCATCGCCATCCAATTCTGACTCGGGCGTGTCTTCTGCAGGGGAGTGTCCATGAAGAACGTGCTCCGTGGCCTGCGTAAAGGCAGAAAGCCCCATGCGCTCTATCACGTCGACAAGGCGTTCGTCGCTCGCCACATGCTCATAGAAGACATCGAGGAGCGCAGTGACGACCTCCGTGAGTTTCTCGCGGGGAACATTGTCGGTCACGAATTGGCCCAAGGCGGGAATTTCGCGCGCCTTGCCGCCCAAACTCACCTTGTAACCCGATTCGTCGCCGACAATGTGAAAATCGTCGATTGCAGAACCCACACAGGCGCGGAAACAGCCATTGATGCCCAAAGAAACAAAGGGCCGGGTGGCATCGTAGCGGCCACTCAATTCGGCCTGCAGGTCGATGGCGTCCGCGAGGGCGTCTTGTTCTGAATGGGGGCAAAGTTCGCCCAAACAGGCTTTGGGAGCAGGGACTCCTGCCCTTTGATAAGGGCGCAGGAGGAGGCCTTCCGCCTGCAGAGCGGCCCCGATTTCGTCCTGCGCATCCGAAGGAATCATGAAGCCAATCCGCTGGTCTTCGGTCACCTTCAAGAAGGCGGAGTGGGTTTCAGCGAGTTTGCAGATGGTTGCAAGGGCATCGGCGCTGTAAATGCCGCCAGCCGCTTCGACGAGCACAAAAACCTGGCCATTTTTCAGTTCGAATTGATCCACGCGCCACTCTCCTCGCCTCATTCGGCCAAAAGCCTTTGGGTAGGCGATCCCGTCCAGCGGGCGTATCGAACATTTGCCAGGCGACTTGAGGCAATTTCCAGTCAAGGCAGAGGTTGCCCGGGGGGCGAGACTTGCCTCACGCGCGCGAAACATGCGACCGTGGTGAAAAGGCGGCCCAAGGGGTGCCCAAGCGATGTGAAACGGAAAGTGGGGCAAAGGACGGTGACGGTGACCAGCGGCGAAAATGAAACCAACATGAGAGACCTCGTCGATGCCATTGTGAGGAGCCTTGTCGACAAGGTCGACCAGGTCGAGATCCAAGAAATTTTGGGAACTCAAGCCAACGTCATTGAGCTCAAAGTGGCGAAAGAAGATATTGGCAAGGTGATTGGTCGGTCAGGGCGAACGGCAGAAGCCATTCGCACTCTCGTGAACTGCGGGGCGGCAAAGCTGAACAAGCGGTACACTCTTCATATTGTCGACCAATAGGAAATTGGCACTGAGCAAACCGCTTTTTTAGGGGGATTCCCGATAAAAAGCGTCGACAAAACGCGCGGCCTTCAGCCAAGAGGCGTTTGTTGTTTTCGCCGTGGCAGCCGAAAACTGCGGTGTAAACGTGTGACCGTGAGAGCCTTGCGCGGGCCAAGAGGCCGTCTTTGCCCACGGAACCGTCGTGGTGTCTCCCAACCCCAGCCTCGCTGCCTTCACGGCGCCGCGTGAAGTCGTTTCCACATCACTGGGGCGCCAGAGAGGCGTCTGCAACACGTCAGCTTGAAACTGCATGAGGAAGTCGTTTTGCGAGGCGCCACCGTCGACGGCGACGCGCGCGAGGGAAACACCCGCAGACGCGCAAATGAGCCGCAGGAGTTCGGTGTTTTGCAGAGCCACAGACTCCAGAACAGCGCGCATAATCTGTTCTTTTGTCGTTCCGCGCGTGAGTCCCAGAAGCATTCCTCGCGCATCAGGGTTCCACCACGGCGCAGGCAAGCCTGTGAGGGCAGGCACAAAATGGAGGCCCGGGTCTCGAGAGGCGTTGGCGGCAATGTGTTCAACGTCTGCCGAAGATTTTATCCAGCCGAGATTGTCGCGCACGAATTGAATGGCCGCTCCTGCAATGAACGCAGCGCCTTCGCGCGCGAAGGTGCGCCGTCCGTTCTGCGCGCAGGCAACCGTGGAAAGAAGTCCGTCGTCTGCGTAGAGCACAGGCGACGTGCCCGTATGCATGAGAAGAAACGCGCCTGTTCCATAGGTTATTTTAGCCTCGCCAGGCCTTTCGCAGTCTTGCCCGAAAAGTGCTGCTTGTTGGTCGCCCAAGGCGCCCGTAATGGGTGTGCCGTCGGGGAGATCAAGAAAGCCTTTGGTGGTGCCAAGAAGTCCGACAGAGTCGACAATGCGCGGGAGCGCGCTCCGGGGAACATGGAAACGGTCCAGCAGTGTTTCGTTCCAGTCGCCTTTCTCGAGTCCGTACAAAAGTGTGCGTGAGGCGTTCGTGTGGTCGGTGACGTGGGAAACGCCACCGGTGAGCCTCCAAACAAGCCAGGAGTCGATGGTTCCGAAGCAGAGCGTTCCGCGTTTGCCGGCACTCGACACAGCGTCCACGTTTTCAAGCATCCATTGCATTTTCGTGCCCGAAAAATACGGGTCGCACACGAGCCCCGTGAGAGCGAGAATTTCCTGGCGAGTCGCGTCGTTGTTTTTGAGTTGGCTGCAGGCGTCGGCTGTGCGTCTGTCTTGCCAGACAATGGCATTGCAAAACGCGTCGCCTGAGCGTGCGTCCCAGGCGACGCAAGTTTCGCGTTGGTTGGCGATACCAATGCCGGCGACGCTGTCGTGCGCACGAGAGGCATGAGCTTGCGCAAGTTCGCCGCGTGCCTTCGTATAGGCTTGCACCACGGAAGCCCAAATGTCGGCGGGTGCGTGTTCCACGAGTCCTGGTGACGGGAAGATTTGACGAAACTCCGATTTCGCATGCGCGAGTTTTTGGAGAGTCGTGGCGTCGTAGAAGGCGATTTGCGTTCCCGTGGTGCCTTGGTCAATGGCGAGAAGGAGTTGGCCCATGTTACTCTCCTGGAGCGGTGCCTGCTCAAAAAGGCCCCGTATTCGTGTTGTTCGCAGAGGTCGGTGTCCACGGCCTACAGTAGCATCGGTATGGGAGGGCTTGCGATGGGTGGGAATCAGCGTGCTGTGGGGTGGTCGGCCTTTCCACGCACCACCGCAGAAGAACGCGCAGGGCTTTTCGTTTGGCCTAGTCTGGCGGGAGCGACTCTGCTGCCAGAAGAACGCCGTTTGCTGGCACTTTACAGGCCATCGGGCCTCGTTCTGTTTCGGCGCAACCTTGTTTCACTTTCGCAGGCGCACTCTTTGGTGTCTGAACTCCGCGCGCTGTTGCCGGGTGTGGCTCTCGGCATAGACGAAGAGGGCGGGCGCGTGGCGCGTTTGCCCTGGCCCATGCCCCGTGGCGTGCCCGCGCTGCAATGGGCCGATGCCAATGCTGTCGCAGCAGCGAAGGAGCAGGCGACACTGCAAGCCTTGGTGTGTAAGGGGCTTGGCATCAACGTCGTATTCGCGCCCGTGGCAGACGTTTTGACCGAAGAAAGCAACCCAGTGATGGGCGACCGGTGTTACGGCCGCACGCCTGCTGTTGTTTCCACCTTCGTGCGTGAGGTTTCGCAGGTCTTTCTTTCTCACGGCATCTCTCCTTGCGTGAAGCACTTTCCGGGGCATGGCGATACGACCACCGACTCTCATCACGACTTTGCGCAGACGAATGCGACTCTCGAAACCCTTGCGCACCGCGAGTGGATTCCTTTCCAAGAAGCTTTTCGTGGTGGTGTTCCTTTCTGCATGACCGCCCACGTTCGCGTGCCCTCGCTCGACCCCGTGTTTCCGGCCACTCTCAGTTCGCGCATTCTGAAGGAAGAACTCCGTGGTCGGCTCGGGTTCCAAGGCCTCGTTCTTTCCGACGACCTTCGCATGAAGGCCCTTGCTCTTCACTATGGCGTTCAAGTCGCGCTCACCAGCGCAGCCATCGTCGACGACGTCTCGGGCCTCGCGGGCCGCTCCCTCTCGGGCTACCTTCACATGGCTGGCGTCGACGCGCTGAAGGCGGGTTGCGACATCGTACTGAGCTGCCAGAGCATTGTTCTTGAAGAAGAGGTGTTGGCCGGAGTTGCCACCGCGCTTAAGAACGACGAGGCCTTCGCTTCGGAAATGGAAGGCCGGTTGCCGAGATTCTTTGAAGGAAACGTTGGGTAAGACTGCGGCCGCTGGGGTCTGCCAAAATCCTTTATTTGTGCTTGTGCAGAAATCGGGCGTGAACAAAGAATCCGATGAGCATGGAGCTCGCAAAAATCAGGGTTTCGCGGGGCATCGACGCTCCAGGTGTCACCACTGAGACCAGCGAAACCACGGCGGGGCCAGGGCAAAATCCGGCGAGGCCCCAGCCAAGTCCAAAGAGGACGGCTCCCACCTTGGCCTCACGAGGGAGGTCCCAGCCGACAGAGGGGAGGTGGCTCCAGGCGGTGTCGAGAGCCGGCGTCTGGCGTTTGCGCGCGAAGATGTTCGCGACAAAGTAAACAAGAAGAGCGCCAGCCATCACGAAGGCAAGATCAGGCTGCCAGGCGCCTCCCACGTCGAGGAAAGCGCGTACTTTTTCAGGGTTCAACATGCCGCCTCGCCCGAGGCCCCAGGCAAACAGAGCGCCGGAAAAAAGGGCCACAGCCAGTGCAGCGAGGTTTTGAAATGCCGACTGCGGCGGGTGTGCTTGTGCGGTTGCGTGGGTTCCCTGCTGGTGACGACTCATGACAAAAACCCCTTTCCAAAGAGCCCAGTGGCATTCAAAACGGCGACCACAAGCATTCCTGCTCCCATAAAAAGAGCGGTGGCAAGCAGGCTTCGGCCGGAAAGTCGTGCGAGGCCGCAGATGCCGTGCCCACTCGTGCAGCCAAGTCCAAGCCGTGTGCCCACGCCCACCAACAGACCGGCGAGAACAAGGAGAAGGGGATGAGAAACAACGGGAACGGCCGTGGTGAACGTGTCACTGGTGAAGGCAAGGAGACCTCCGCCCACAAAGAGGCCGACGAGAAAAGCAAGGCGCCAGCGGAACTCATTTGGGGCATGGGCACGCGCCGTGGAGTTCGTGGACAAAGTGAGGAGGGTGCCAACAATACCGCTCACACCCAGAATGCGTCCGTTCAAAAGAAGAAGGAGGGCGCCGGCAAGCCCAATGGCCATGCCGCCCACCAGGGGGCCCGAAAGCAGTGTCGGAAAATCGAAAGTCATGGCTTGTTTCCTTATCAGGACGAATTATGAAAGAAGGAGTTCTTTTGTCAGAATAAGAGCCGCCATGACGAGAATGAAAACCCCGAAGGCGGGTTTCAGGCGTTCGGCAGGGACGCGTTTTGAGGCTTGCGTTCCGAGCGCCATGCCAACAGCCGCAGCCGCCATCACGCTGCCCAGCAGCAACCAGGGGACGGGCGTTCCTGCAACCAAATCGGCTGCGAATCCAGTCAAAGAGTTTGCGGAGATGATGAAAAGCGAGGTTCCCACGGCACGTTTCATGTCGAGCCGCACGAGCAAAGCAAGCGCAGGCACAATCAGAAAGCCGCCTCCAGCACCCAAGAATCCTGTCAAAATGCCGACAAAAACGCCGAGCAAGGCAACGCGCAAAACACGCACGGATTCAAACTTCATAGGCCCGTTGTCTTGCGGAGGCACGGACGTTTTTTTACGTAGCATGGCGACTCCTGCGGCGAGCATCACCAGGGCGAAAGCCACCAAAAGAGACGCGTCGCGCGAAAAAGAGGAGCCAAGAACTTCAAATTCGGCAGGAAGCCTGGGCACGATGAATCGACGCACCAAAGTGACAGAGACGAAGCTCGGCAAGGCAAAGAGGAGACCCTCGCGAAAGGCGACCTGTTTTCGCCGCGCGAAAGTCCACGCTCCCAGAGCGGCGGTGACGCCAACAACAGCAAGACTTGTTGACGTTGCCAACGGGGCGCTGAGGCCGAAGACGTAATGAAGCAGCGGCACGGTCAGAATGCTTCCCCCACCGCCCAGAAGTCCGAGGCTGACGCCAATAAGAGCCGAGAGGAAAAGGCCAAGAAGTGTCATACTCTTAAAGTCCGCACGTCAGGTTGGCAGGAACGGATTGCTTGATTTTTTTGGGCGGTGGCAAATTCCATGAGGCGAGTTCTGCAAGAAACGCCTCTTCGGAAAGATTTAAAAGGGGGTTCTTTTCTTTTTGCTCACCGATGGTGGAAACATGTTGTCCTTTGTAGTCGTGCCCTGGGTAAACCAATGTTTCGTTGGGAAGCTCTGCGAGCCTGCGCAGTGAGGCGTGCATGGCGCGCGCGTCGCCCGCTTGAAAGTCCGTGCGGCCGCAGGAGTCGATGAGCAGGGTGTCGCCAGAAAGGAGCCGATTGCCATCGACGAGGAACGACAGGCTTTCGGAGGTGTGCCCTGGTGTGGCGAGGACTTGCACGGGAATGGATCCCACCATCAGAATTTCACCCTCCTGCAGGGCACGGTGTGAGCATGCGATGCCAGCGTCCTTTGAGATGGCGATGACGGCTTCGGGAAATCTTGTTTTCAAGTGGCCGCTTGCTGTGATGTGATCGGCATGCACGTGCGTTTCAAAAAGGTAGCGAAGAGTGAAGCCGAGCGCGCTGAGCCTTTCTGCGTAAGTGTCCGTGTGCTCTTTTACCGAGTCGAAGAGTGCGGCGTCTTTCGACACCGGGTCGGCCACAAGATAGGTGTAGGTATTGGTCTCCGCATCAACAAAACGTTCGAAGTGAATTTTGGTGTTCATCGAATTTCTCCCATTGAAGTTTCTGGCTTCAGTTTTTGCGCTCACAGTTTAGAAAGTTGCTCGTAGCCACCACCTGCCGCAACAACCACCTTCGAGAATCCTGCACGTTCCAGAACGTCTTTTGCCTTGCCAGCGCGAGCGCCGCTGCGGCAATAAATATAAATAGATTTGTCGCGTGGCAGTTCGCCCAAGCGTGCAGGAAGATCGGGTAGGGGAATGTGCAGAGCCTCCTTCAGAAGGCCCTCGGCCACTTCGTCGTCGTTACGAACGTCGAGCAAAATAGCCGTGCCCTTGGGGGACATTTGGTACGCCTCGAGAAACTTTGCGCATTCGAGATTCATGGGTTTGTTCCTTGTGCGCCGGGATAAACCGGCAGATTGGTGGAAATGAAAGAGTTCTACGTTGAAGAGTTAGCCACTCACGACGACCCCGAGTCATGCGGGGGCGCGCGTAAGCGCGTCACCGAAGCGTTGACAGGGGTACGTGCAGGCTGGGTATTGGGCCGCGAAATAAACTCCGTTCCGGGTGCCGACCGTGCAAGGATAACGGGAAGGCCACAGCGCATCGCTCGTTTTGGCGAGAGCAATGCGCACTCGGCGAGGTCACGAGACCCCAGGCATGTACGGAACCAATCTGCGCGAGAACCGGGAGAGGCTGAGTGTTCCCAAATCATGTATTTGGGTCGCATCGGGAACCCGAAAGGGACACGCCGGTGAGAAATCACACCAGCCAGTCGGACAGGGTCGTAGTACCTGCGAAGCGGGCGAACAAACCGGGGCCCGCCCCCGGCGCGGAGTCCGTGGAGGGAAGGACCCTGCCCAAGGGAAATCCGCGAGAGCACAGCACGGTCCGGACTCAGAGCCGGGCAGCCGTGTCCCCTATGCTCGAACGGATACGCCAAATTGCAAGGCGGGATAAAGAAACACGGTTCAATAATGTGTTCCGTTTCATCGCCGACCTGACGGTGCTCAGGCTTGCGTTCTATGAACTCAAGCCACGTGCTGCCGCCGGTGTCGACGGAGTGAATTGGAGTGCGTACCTTGAGGACCTCGATGCCAACATCGCTGACCTCTCCTTGCGGCTCCAAACGAACCGTTACCAGGCAAGTCCAGTTCGTCGAGTCCACATACCAAAGCCTGATGGCCGCACGCGGCCCCTGGGCGTGCCCACGCTGGAAGACAAAATTGTCCAGCGAGCGTTCACGATGGTTGTGGGTGAAATCTTCGAGCAGGATTTCCTGGGCTTCTCGTATGGGTTTCGGCCCGGCAGAGGCGCGCACAGCGCGCTTGATGCCGTCTATACCGGCATCCTTACGAAGAAGGTGAACCATGTGATGGACGCGGACATCCGTAGTTACTTTGACACCATTCCTCACGGGTTGCTCATGGCGTCGTTGCGTCGGAGGCTCTCCGACTCGCGCGCTCTGCGCCTTGTAATGAAATGGCTCAAAGCGGGTGTTCTTGAGAAAGGATGTTTTCAGGAGAGCGAGATGGGCAGCCCTCAAGGCGGTATTGTCTCTCCTCTTCTGGCGAACATCTATTTGCACGACGTCTTCGACGTGTGGATTCACGCATGGCGCAAGACCGAAGCGCAAGGGAACGTCATCGCCGTGCGGTACGCCGACGACTGTGCGCCACGAAAGCGCAAGGAGGTTCTCATGAGCTAAACCTTTCGCCTGCTGTGCAAAAGATGAGGGTAGGCCCCTCGGAGCCGCTTTGCAGAGGG
>JADCJN010000051.1 GCA_020247005.1 Silvanigrellales bacterium | reverse complement strand
TCTTGCTCCGCCCGCACATTGACACTTTGGAGTTCGCCCAGGAGTTCGCTCAGGGTGGACGAAAGCTCTTCCACCTCCCTCGTTCCACCCAGAACAGGAAGCGTTTGCGACGTCCCTTCCCGCAGCGCGCGAACGCTTCGCGTCAAGACACGCAAGGGCCCCAGGAGTTTGCGCGTGATGGCCAAGCCCAAAATCGCACAGAGACTTCCCAAGCCGAAACACGTGAGAAAAATCTGAGTTCGAATCTCGGATGCATTCGCAAAGGCCGTTGAGGTTTGTTCTCGAAGAACGAGAGTCCAACCTAAGCCATCGAACGGACCCGGACCCGTTGTGCGGGCCACGCCTGAAATGTACTCCTCGCCGTCTTCCCAAATCGAGACAGTGAAGCCCGAAGGCCCCGTACCAAGCCCTTCTCTCAAGGTTTTTCCCAACAGGGGAGTCGGACCCAAAAGCACAGTGCCTTCCGAGTTGAGAATGAGGGCATCCACAGGCCTCCATTTTCGCAGCCTGAGAGCGAGCCTTTCTTTCACCGAACGCACCCACGACCAGCTCAGGTGAGCCCCCAGAATACCTCTCAATTCCCCTTTTTCATTGCGCAAGGGAAGTGAAATATCCACAAAACGCAACGGCTCCCCAGACAACTCTGGCGCCAACTTGGACGCGAGCAGGACGGCTTCGTTCACATCGCCAAAAAAGGGTTTCTTCTGGGCTCCGATCCACCATGGCCTTGCAGAAACATTGGTGCCTTCCAGCAGGCCTCCCGAGCTGGAGATGACCTCGCCCTTCGCGTCTGTCAAACCTATCCACGCAAATTCGGGGTGTGACTCCTGCAAAGCGTTGAGAAGGCGACGACGGCTGTCTTGTGGAGTGTTTTCGATACGAATGGGATCGAGCTTCGACAGGACGCGCAGATTCTCGAATCGATCGGAAAGACCGCGATCGATTTCCGCCCCGAGTTGCAAAGCAAGTTCCGCGAACAGGGTTCCCGAAGACTCGATGACCCGAGATTTCGACTGCGAACTCACAACAAAACTCGCCGCGGTTGCCGTGAGAAAGGTCGCGGCGAAGATGGTGAGGCCCAAGCGCGCAAAAAGGTTCCGACGGGGATCCCACTGTTTCCAGCGTCCGCTCTGTTGCCTCACCACACAGGTGATCTCCACGGGGAGGCCTCACTCGCGGGTCCTCCGGAAGCGGGGACAGCGTCAAAGACCCTAAAGGTAGACCTCAAGTGTACCACGGGCCACGTTCATCCGATGGCCACAGAAGGCCCGATGGCTGCTCCGAAGAATGGTGTCTACACACATGGTTTCGTAACGCGCACTGTCGCGCCCAAGGCGCACCCTCACGTACATGTGGTGACGGAGGTCGACGCACACCATGTGCGGATTCGCGCGCAAAAACTGCTTTTCGAGAAGCCGTGCCGTGCCAAACCGAAACACATCTCCAACGCCCGTGCTCGTGACAGACCCCGTGCTCATTTCGAAGGCCACTCGCGATCCGTCGCGCGTCTCCACGTGTCCAGCGTAACAATTGTGAATGTCACCCGTCCACACGAGGGTATTGCCCTCATCGCGTTCCGCAAGAAACGTGGCAAGCTCCTCACGACAAGCAGGGTATCCGTCGAAAGAGTCGAGTGTCAGGTACAGGTCCTGCGAAAAAGGAGCGCGTGGAAGTTCTTTTTCACGGGGGTCTTGAACAAGTCCTGCAGGCCTGTCGACAACCTTCTGTGGCATCATCATGACTTCTGACAAGAGAACGTTCCAGCGCGTTCCTGAGGCCTTCAGCTCCTCCGTAAGCCACTCTTTTTGGTGTGCCCCAAGCATGGTGCGTGTTTCGTCTTTGGCTTCGTCGCACAGTGTTTTGAGTGGCTTCGAAGCGCAGACATGGCCATCGCGATATTGCCGTTCATCGAGCGCAAAGAGCGTTGCCAAAGTGCCAAAGCGAAAGCATCGGTGAAGACGCGGAAACGGAGCATCGTCGAGCGGCATGAATTCGAAATAGGCCTGAAACGCCCGGGCCTTTCGGGCAGCGGCCGCAGGCTCTGCTGCCAAGACACTTCCCGAGTAGTCGTTGAACACTTCGTGATCGTCGGGAAGAACGATCCACGCAAAGAGCCTACGGACCTCACGGTACCATGGGTCACGCAACGTTAAAAGGTAACGCGCGCGGTATTGCTCAAGCGTAGTGGCCTCTCCTGCAGGTTCGGGTCGAACCTGAAAACGCGCCTGCAAGGCAGACACGTTTTCGTAAATGGAGTCGCCTAGGTGCACACAGAAGTCGACTTCCCGGTCGCCAGCAAGGGCTTCATAGACGTTGTAGAACCCCGCACCATAAAACTGGCACGACAGATATGCGAACGTGAGGGCCTCCACATCCGCTTGGGCGGCGGGCAGCGTTCGCGTGTGACCTTCGACGCTTCGCCACCCCGCATCTGTTTCAAATCCGTAGAGGTAGCGGGTGTCCGCATTCAGACCTTCCACACGGACTTTCACCGTCCAGTCGCGTGCGGGAGATGTGGGAACACTCCCTGTGCGGACAATGCGCAAGCGGCCCTGCGTGCGTTCCGCAAGCCACCATCGAACTTGGAGCACCTCGAGCCCATCGCGAGCTGGCGAAGGCTGCCCCATTGCCTGTTGCCGCGCGGCCAAGGGAACGCGCGTCCACAGCGTAATGGCACCCGCCGCAGGGTCGCCCGAAGCGACGCCACATTCGTCAGGAAGATCGGGAGCTGTTGTTGCCGCGTGCGCAGAGTGCAGCACACCCGCGGTTGCCGCCAGAGAGGCTGCCAAGTGACACGCGCCCAGATCCGAAAGGCCTTGCAGGAACGCCCGCCTGTGCATGGAATTCTCTCCTTCGGTTACCTTCCGAAAAAGGATTCCATGCGAACCACAGATCCTGCAATGGCGCCACCTTACTGTTACATTCCGGACACGGTTGAAGTTTTGGCGGAGTTCGGGAGGAGTTCGGGAAGAGTTCTCACACAACGGTTCTCAAAGAATCTTCAACAGCTCTTCTTTTGAAAGGCGGCCACCGACTTCGAGCATAGCGGCATTGGATGGGTTCCCATCGTCGAGGAGCTCAGTGGCGGTTTTGATTTTTTCGATCACTGTTTTGCGAATGTATTCGTCGACCGTTGTTTCGCCCACGAGGTGAACCACAAGGCAACGCTCAGCCGTCTGACCGATGCGGTGAAAACGGGCCTGCGACTGCACATAAGAGCCTGCATCAAACGAAAGGTCGAGATAGATCATGGTGTCGGCCTTCATGCGGCCATCCCGAGGAAGAAGCGTCAAGCCTTCCTTGGCCGACTGAGGCGTCGCCACGAAGAGGCGTGTGTCGACGTCGTCTTGGAACGCGGAAATGGAGACCTGGCGCTCTTCCACATCCATTTCACCGGTATGGCCGACCGCCTTGCACTTCTCGCCAAATTTTTCGTTGAAGCGTTGGACGAGAAGATGGACGTTCTGCACGTAGTGCGACCACACAATGACCTTCTTGGAGTCGTCGGCGAAAACATCTTCAAGAAGATCGTCAAGCTCCGAGAGCTTCGCATTGGAGCCTTCGTAAGCGGGATCGAGCAGGCAAGGGTTCGATGCAATTTGAGACAGGCGCAGGAGCTTCACCATAATGGTGGAAGCCTCCGCGAGAACCTGATCGGAACTCATGTTGGCGAGTTCCACCTTCAGATTGTCGCGCATTTGCGCATACATGCTCCGCTGCTCGGCACGCAGTTCGACAACGAAGTCTTTGTACAGAACGGGGGGCAGGTCGAGGACTTCTGACTTCAAGCGGCGCAGCGACGTGCTCATGATGCGTTTGCGAAGCTCTTCGCTGTTGCGCACGCCGAGGAATTTCTCGATGCGGATGGTCCGACGTCCCACTTGGATTTTCTGAACGTCGATTTCGCAGAATGTGTTTTTGAACGCAGGAAATTTTGTGCCGAAAGTGCGCCCTTTGTCCATAACCAAATACTGCGAAAAGAGGTCGAGCGGACGGTTTGCGATGGGTGTTCCCGTGGCCACAACGCAGCGGAGCACATGGGGCCGCAAGCGGAGAGCAGCCTGTGTCGTTTGCGCTTCCAAATTCTTGATGCGCTGACTTTCGTCGAGCACCAACATGGATCGGCCCCCCTTGAGCCACTCAGCGAAGTTTGCCTCTTCGAGCCGAAGGCCTTCGTAGTGCACAATGAAGATGGGCGCGGCACTGGCAAGCTGCTTGGCCCGGTTCGCGGGGCTGCCGCCAATAACCTGAAAAGTCGCATCGGTGGCGAGCTTCAATTCCTCTTGCCAGGTTTTCACAAGAGACATGGGCGCGACGATAAGAACGCGATCGATTTCTTTTTTCTGGAAGAGCATTCCCACGGAACACGCAATTTGGAAGCTCTTTCCGCACCCCATTTCGTCGAGGAGAGCTGCCTCCGCATTGGAAAGCAGATACTCGATGCCTTCGAGCTGGTGCTTGTAGGGCTTGCGCTTGAATGCGTAGGCCGAAATTCGCTCGCGAATGGCAAGGAGTTTTGCGTCGGCTGGCGCGCTTTCTCCGCGGGCCGCATTGCTTCCGGCTGCCGCTTCCACCGCCGGCATGGTGTTTTCGAAGTCGAGTTCTTCGTACCAAGCCTCACGCACAATGAGCTTGCCCATTTTTCCACGCCCGACGTGCGCGTAATAATTCGATTGAACGAACGTGACCAGGGCGTCGTAGGCGTCTTCCGTGAGCTTGACGCCGCGGCCGAGAATGTCGAAGACGTCGTCGAAGGCACCGGGAAACACGCGCCACATTTTGAGGTCTGGATCCCAGGCCCTCTCAGTGCGATCGAGCCCCTTGATGCGGTCGACCGCATTTTGATCGTATGAGAAAGTGATGTGAAGCTCGCCGTCTTTGAAGTCGATGGTGCTTCGCGCGCTGAGGAAGCGACCTTCCTCGTAAATGCGCTTGAGATTCGCCAAAATCCGCTGCAGGTAAGGTTCCGGCAAGGGCTTGATGTCGTCGATTTTTACGCCCTTGTGCTTGAGCGTTCCGACGATTTCCTGACGGGGCAGAGGCTCGGGGGGTTTTGGAGGAGGAGGCGGCGTGGCCTGTTCGTCTTTTTTTGCAACCAACCCGAAGGCGAGTTTGACGGGCCCCTTGGGCGGGCGAGGACGGAACTGATTTCGGTTGTTGCGGTAACCCACTACGGTACGCTCCAGGCAGAGGCTATGGACAAGGCGGGAACAGACCCTTAAATTAGCGGAATTCGTGTGCGGAAGGAACGGGTGAATGGAAAAGATCGTCTGTGTCGGAAAAAACTTCCTCGAGCACGCCCGCGAATTGGGCGATGCTATTCCCGAAAAACCCGTCCTTTTCCTGAAACCGCCCAGTGTCCTTCGTGTGGCGACCTCTCCGGAAGACCTGCTGGAATTGCGACTCCCTCGGGACGCCGGGGTGGTTCATCACGAAGCGGAAATCGTGTTGCGCCTTGACAGGGGCGGCTATCGGCTCGACGTCAAAGAGGCTGAGCGCCTTATTGGCGCCGTGACCCTTGGCCTCGACATGACCTTGCGCGACAGACAACAGGCGCAGAAAAAAGCAGGCCACCCGTGGACCACAAGTAAAGTGTTCCCCGATGCCGCTGTCGTGGGGCCTTGGTTGCGCGTGTCGGAATTTCCAGACTATCTCACCGAAAAGTTCAGCTTCGCGCTCGACGGGCGCCTCGCTCAGCAAGGCTTCGGCACCGAAATGTCATTTTCACCCGCCGAATGCGTGGCCTATATCAGCGAATTCTTTCCCCTTTGTGCGGGCGACCTCATTTTCACAGGCACGCCCGCGGGTGTCGGCCCCGTGAGCCCGGGGCAAAAAGGCAGCCTACACTGGGGCTCTATTCACTATTCCGTTCTTTGGAAGGCAGAGGCCTCACAGACCTGATGCCTTTTTCCTTGCTCCAGGTGACCTCCGGGACGTTCAACCCGCACAGCACCCAGCGCGAAAGAACGAAAAGGAGGTCGCTCAAGCGGTTCAGATAAGGAACCCCTTGGGCGTTCACATCCTCTGTCTCTTGTAGAGCCACACTGGCACGCTCCGCCCTGCGGCAAACGGTGCGTGCCAGATGCAGCGTCGCGTTGAGCGGCGTTCCGCCTGGCAACACGAATTCCTTCAAGGGTGCGAGTTCTTCCTGGCATTCGTCAATGACGTTTTCGAGGGCTGTCACATCTGCTTCGGCCACAAGAAGCATGCCTTGCCAGCGTCCTCCCAAAGGTGTGGCGAAATCGGCACCCAGGTTAAAGAGGTCGTTTTGAATGGCCTCAAGCACAGAGTCGAGCTTCGTCGCACGTTCGGGCGAGAGCGTGCACACCTGCGTGCGGCACATGCCGAGCACCGCATTGAGTTCGTCAATGGTGCCATAGCTTTCCAGGCGCAAAGAGGTCTTGGGAACACGGGAACCATCGGCAAGCCCCGTGGTGCCCTTGTCGCCCGTGCGGGTGTAGACGCGGGTGATGCGCATAAGAAGACTCCTTGACATCGAACGGCTTGGGCCAGGAAAAGCGAATGCTTCCCCCTTGCTCCCTCAAACCTTTCGGATTGGCAAGTCTACAAAGTGCCGTCGCTTCACGCTCGGCCTCAGATCATCACCGATTTAACCTTCAAAAGATCACCCACACGCGCCACGAGGTCGGGCGGTGTCACAGGTTTCGCCACGTGCGCATCAAAGCCGCTCCAAAGCGCTCTCACCTTGTCTTCCTGGCGAGAATAGGCGGTGAGGGACAGGGCTGGCATCGGGACACGGCCCGACTCTTTTTCAAACCGGCGCCACCGCAAAATGAAAGAATAGCCATCTTCCTCGGGCATTCCGAGGTCGCTGATAAGAACATCAAACGTTTGATCGCACAGCTGACGCATGGCTTCATGCGCAGAGCTCGCAGCACACACGTGCGCCCCAGCGCGCGCGAGAACAAAAGAGAGGAGGTCGCGGACGTCATCGGCATCATCGACAACAAGCACCCGTTTGTCGCGCAGCGGGCCTTCGGGGCTCGCAACGTGCGAAACGTCGGGGTGCGTCTGCGAAGCCGGCACCGGAACTTCTGACACCTCTTCTTGCCTCGATCCTTTTGCCGCGGCAACGCCGTTGGTGCAGCCTGACGCAAGATGCTCGTCAATAAGCCGCATTTGGAGCGTCGCGCTCCGCTCGAGGATTTCGAGAATCTGCAACACCTTGTCTTTTTCGTGCACGCACGCGCGGAGCACTTGCAGCCATCCCAGAACGGCTTTTGTGGGTGCGCGGAATTCAGCGGCCCGCCGCGATGCCGGAAAGAAAGACAGTGGAGTCAAAACCCAAAACCGAGAAACTCATCACGGCCCCCCGCATATCCTCCGAAAAAACGCCGATTGTTTTTTTCGCGCGAGGCAAGCCAACGCCGGTGTTCTCGAAGGCGCAAGCGTCGTTCGTGGAGGCCACGCAAACGTCGCGATTCTTCTTCCATCTTCACACCAAGGAACCCGTAGTTCTCGAGCGGCTGCCGTTCGAGCAAGCGAGGAATGTGCGATTTTTCTTCGGTGTCGATATGGTGCAGCACGAGTTGTTCCAGGAGTTTGACCTTGGCTCCCAAACTCTTGTCTGAAACCTCGATGCGCACAATGCGCCGCAAAAGAGCCCGCATCAAAGCCATTTCTTCCACGCACTGCAGGGCTCCATCGTCGTTCACGCGCCTGTGCAGAGGCACCACAAGCCGCTCTTTGAGCCTCAAGTGGTTTTCAAGTTTCTCCGCAAGTTCGTCGAGGAGGAGGCGTCGCGTGCAGACACACCCCGTTCCCGTGCGTGCGAACTCCGCAAAGAGACCTCGCAATTCATCGTGCTGACCAACAAGGAAGGTGAAGGCGTCGAGAGGGGCTTGCCGCGTCGACGTGGCAATGGCTCCGGGTTTTCCCAGAGGCGGTTTGCGCACAGGCACCTTGGCCTTGCGTGTGCGTCCAGGTTCTTGGTTGACTGCCGCATCGTTCTCGTTGGAAGGGGTCATGTCGCCGAGTCTCCTTGAGAGAGGTCCGCGCCTCACGGACGTCGGTTGCGACGACAGAATGCAATGCTTATGCCATCAAAACACGCGCAAAACCTGAGCACAGAAGCGTCCTCTCGGGTGCACTGTCGGACACATTCCCAAGAAGACCCCTCACGAAGCGCTTTTAAGGTGTCTGACATTTCCATCATCGCATGAAAACACCATCAGCGAGTAGGCCTTCGCGCCAGAGAAACTTTTTTTGCAGCCAGAACGGCTTTGGGCATGCCGCGGGGAGTGGGAAGAGCCACCGTTTTTTTCGCTTTGGCCGTCGGGGGTTTTTTTACGATCTTCATTTCCAGTTTCGCAGAGGCTTCTTGCAGACGCACCCTTAAGGTGCCCTGCTCAGCGACACCGAGTTCCTTGCGCAGCGTGGAAAAATAGGACTCTTCTTCTTCCTTCACATGCTGTTCCACAAGCTCCTTGAGCACCTTCACATGGGCTTCAAAGCGGGCGTCTGCACTTTTTCCACTGCCCGTGGCAAGCCCCTTGCGGATGTCGTCTAACACGACTCGAAAGAGTTTGTGTTCTTCGAAACCCTTGAGCGTCTTCTTCTCGTCCACCTTGCGTCCGAGGGGGTAGAACACAGCCTCCTCGAGCTGAGCATGAGCTTCGAGTTTGGCCGCGAGCTCGAGAAACACATCACGGCGCGAACGCACACTCCCTTTGCCCACGCGCTCTATTTCCGCGAACAAAGATTCCACTTCGCGGTGCTGGGCCTCGAGGAAAGCAAATGGGTCTTGGTTTCGGGCAGAGACGTCAACTTTAGACTTCATGGCAAACTCCTTGATGTCACTTTTCACGCGTCGCGAAAACCGGAAGACGGTCTTCAGGAAAGAAAAGTGCAATGGTCATGCCACCGGAGTTTCACTCATCCATGGAGGGAAAAAGTCCCCTCAATTGAATTCCGAGAGGCGCGGCGACCACGCCGGCATTGAAACGTCGTGAAGGGGAATCTTCAAAGCCCGAGCGTCGGCACCATCTCGTGTCATCACGAAAATGCGGTAGCCCTTCTGTTTGCCGCGCCCACCCGAAGCCCGGTTGCTTTGGAACCCAATGAAACGACCATCTGGCGACCACGTAGGCTTCTCGTTGTCTCCTTGATCGAGCGTAAGGCGTTCCATTTGGCGGCCGTCAGGATTCACAAGAAACACATCGTACCGATCGATTTCTCGGTCGTACCCAGCAAAGGCAAGCTTTTTGCCATCGGGCCGCCACGAAGGCGAGGAGTTGTACCAGCCCGCGAACGTGATGCGGGTGTCCTTGCCACTCGCAAGGTCGCGCACGAAAATGTGAGGATTCCCGAACCGGCCGCTTGCGAAAGCGATTTGCGCCCCGTTTGGAGCAAAAGCAGGTTCCACTTCCAAACCGCTTCCCGAAATGAATTCTTTACGGCCGGAACCGTCGAGGGCGTTCATGCTGAAAATGGCCGTTTTGCCCGACACGCTGCCCGAAAAGGCGATGGTCTTGCTGTCTGGATGCCAATTCGCGCCGGAATTGTTTCCAGGCGTGCGCGTGAGCCGGCCAATTTTGCGGGTCAGAAGGTTGTAAACGTAGATTTCCGCCTTCCCGTCTTTGAAGGACGTGAAGGTGAGTTTTGTGCCGTCGGGCGACCACGACGGGCTCATGTTGATAGAGCCATTTGCGGTGATTTGCTCGAGGCCCGTGCCGTCGAAGTTCGCGATGTAGAGCTGCTTGAGTTCGCCAGCGGCTTTCGATGCCACAAAAGCAATTTTCGTGCTGAAGATGCCCAACTCACCCGTGAAAGCTTCCATGCAGAGGTCCGCGAAACGACGGAGAACCGCATCCACTTTTGCCTTTTCGGTGTCGTTGTAAGCTTTTCCAACCAGCTGTTTCTTTTTCTTGACGTCGTAAAGGCGCAACTGAAGATTCACACGGCCAGGCTTCGAGCCGGGTTCCGCTTTCGCGAGAATGAGCGCTTCCGTGTTGATGCCTGTCCACTCGTCAAAGTTCACCGCTTTTGAGCCGGCATCCTTCGCCAGAAAACCGCTTGCGGGAATAAATTCAAAACTGCCCGTGAATCCGAAGATGTCGGCAAGGCGGTCGGACCACTCTTGTGCATCGGAGGCGGCCAAACCTCCTTTTCCACCCACGGCACTCAGTCCAAAGGCAGGAATCGCCATCCGCAATTTGCGGGTTCCCGCGCGGCCCACGTCAATATAAATATCGCGATCGACAAGCGTCCCCGGGGCGAGAGCCCCGTCTGAACCTGTTGCGCCCGACGGCGCGGGTGGGGCGCCAGCTGGCGCAGCAGGGTCTTGCGCGTGTGCCGTGCCAACCAGAGTGGCCATAAAACCCAAGGCAACGCAGAGAAGCGTGCGTGGGAACCGAAAAGTCATACGGGGAGTCCTCCGGAACAAGGGCAAGTCACATTTTGAATTTCGGGGGGGGAAGGGCGACGCGTCAGTTCTTGGAGTCCTGAGGCCGGAAGGCATGCGTCATCTTTTGCCTCGGCCCAAGCCCTTTGGGCAACTCGGGGTAGGGCACAGCATCTTTTACCGTTTGAAGAGCCACTTCGTCGAACTCAGCATCGCCCGAAGGGGTTTGGACCTTGGGCACGCCTATGAGCCGCCCAAAGGCGTTCACTTCGAAGGTGATTTCGGCTTTCAGGTTCGGGTCAAAAGCACGTGTGTTGGGCAAGTTCCACAAACGACGAATGTGGTTGAACACGGAGGTTGTGTATTCGCCTTTGATGCTGACATCGACCTTGCCTTGCAGACTTCCCTGCGGCAAGGCGTCGGGCAGGGCCGAAACATCGACGTTGTTGTTCGAAAAAGGAGATTCGGGCTGATCGCTTGGAAGCGCAGCGCGGCCCGAGCCCGGATTTGAATGGGTTCCCGCCTGCTCTTCTTTGGCTACCTTTCGGCTTTCGCGCCCCGCTCGCCGAGCAAGCTCTTCGGCAGACAACGCGCGCACTTCTGGAGGCGGAGTTTCCTTCAAAGCCGGCTTGGCATCGGCCGCCGCATCGGTGTTTGTATTTTCGGTTTCCTTCTTAAGTTCCTCGGCTCCTTCAACGGGTGGCAAGGGCATGTTTTGTGCATCCGTAGGAGCGCTTTCCACCGCCAGAAGTTTGGGAAGCTGGGGCAGCTGTTGTTCCGTTTTTGTCGCTTCCTGGTCAGCGGCAGAGTCGCCCAACCGCGCAGGGGCAGACGACACGGACTGAGAGGTCACGTCGAAACCGAAGGCGATTTCGACAACCTGCTCTTCGTTTTCTTCGGGGCGCATTTGCAGCCCCATGAAGGCACCCGCACCCACCACGGCGCCTGCAACGAAGCCGTGGAGAGCGAAAGATCCCAACAGGTGTCGGAAGCCCACCTTACCAGGACCACCATCAAGGACTTTCCATCGCATAGACTGCGCTGTGAGGTCGACCATGGGCTCTTTGCGAACCACACGCGGGGCCGAGAAGTCGAAGCGCACTGCAGGTCCCACTGCCGACGATTCGCCAAAGAAGATCATATTCGATTCGTCGACGTTTGGGCCTGAAGGGCCGAGCAATGCTCTGGTGGCGGCCGCCGCGTCGCGCCCAGAAACCCGCGGAGATGTTTTGGAGGTGGGGGCAGGCGTCATGCTCATGTTACTTCTTGCCGGGGCTGCGGGATTCGCCCATCATGCCGATTTTCGCGACGCCCGCCGCCTGGGCGGCTCCCATAGCTTCCATGACTTTGCCATAAGGCACCGCCTTGTCGGCACGAATGTAGAGCGAGGCCTCTTTGTCGTTTCCTATTGCGGCCTTTATTTTTGGCACAAGTTCAGCCTCCGCCACTTCGATTTTTTGAAGATAGAAAAGGCCCTGCGGGGTAACCGAAAGCACCAAGGGGTCGCCCGAAAGTTTAAGCGGCTTCGCGCGGCTTTGCGGAAGTTGGACGTTCACCCCCGACACCGCGAACGGGGCAGTGACCATGAAGATGATGAGGAGAACTAAAATCACGTCCACGAAAGGCGTGATATTGATTTCCGACATCATGCCCTGGCGACCAAAAAAACCGCCGCCCTCGTTGCCGCCGTCTCCCAGATTCATGCCCATGTCAGGCGTCTCCTCGTTCGGCCAAAGAGCGGATTCAAATGACTTCACCTTGGGCGTGCGCGTCGCCCTTGCCCACGTTGAAGTGGCGTTCGAGAATGTTCAGGAAGTCGGCGCCAAATCCGTCGAGGAGCACAAGGTGGCGCCGTGCGCGACTCGACAAGAGATTGTAAAACACCACTGCGGGAATCGCTGCGAAAAGTCCCAGAGCCGTGGCGATAAGGGCCTCCGAAATTCCTGGCGCGACCGCCGCCAAACTGGAACTGCCGCTTGCGGCGATGTCGTGGAACGCGCGAATAATTCCGATGACCGTGCCAAACAAACCAATGAAAGGGCAGGCGGAGGCCGACACCGCAAGAAAACTCATGTTCTTCGCCAGGTGCCCCTCTTCCATGTTGCGTGCCTTTCCAAGCGACCTTTTCACGGTGTCGAAGGGTACGGCCGAACTTTGAGCGCCTTTTTTGTCGCGCGACTGAATGACGCGCACCATTTCATTATACCCGGTGCGGAAAATTTCACGCGCCGGGCTGTATTCCAGATCTTTGGAGCGTAAGTGAAGCTCGGAAAGGCTTTTGGCCTCCCAGAAGTTCTTCAAGAACTGTTCCGATTTCGTGTGGAGCTTCGTGAGCGCGAACCACCGTTCGATGATGACACCCCACGTCACAAGCGAAAGGATGACAAGAAGCAGCATGACCGAGATGCCCACAGGGCCACCATGGGTGATTGCCGACAACCAACTAAACGACGTTTCTTCTGTCATAGCCACCTATCCTGTGACGCTCACGTGTTTCGTTCTCAAGACTCGCCAGGGTTGGCCAAAGGAACGAGGCCCTGGTCGATGCAGAGTTTCAGTATCTTTTTTACCACGTCTTCGCGCGCGAGTACCGAAGAGTCGATGATGACGGCATCGTCGGCCGCCTTCATGGGTGCCACTTCCCGCCCGGCGTCCCGGGCATCGCGCTCGTGGATCTCCTTGAGAAGCGACTGTGCGTCGACCTCCC
The DNA here is from genome assembly GCA_020247005.1 of Silvanigrellales bacterium. Lineage (GTDB taxonomy): Bacteria > Bdellovibrionota_B > Oligoflexia > Silvanigrellales > Silvanigrellaceae > JADCJN01. Next base: position 9,378 of record JADCJN010000051.1, on the reverse strand, counting down.
GGCCCGACGCTCGGATTTCATCGGCCCGGCGGCGCGCGCGCTCTTCCGGTGAAGCCGTCAAAAAAACCTTCAGCGCGGCATCGGGAAACACGACCGTGCCCATATCGCGACCGTCGACCACGGCGCCATTGCAGTCGAGAACAACCTTGCGTTGAACGGGCAAAAGCTTTCGCCGCACAAGTTCATCTTGCGCCACAATGCTTGCCTGTTCGGAAACAAAGGGCGTCCTAATTTCATGGGTCACTTCCCGCTCACCGAGGTAAACACGGCCCGAGCGGGAGTCCTGCCGGTAACGTTCCGAAAGAAACGCAACGAAACGTTCGACGCTGCCTTTGTCGGCAAACGACGCGCCGGCCTCGTGCAGCATGAGGGCGAGGGTCCGGTAAATGGCGCCTGTGGTGACGTACTGCCAGCCAAGCCTCATGGCCAGCGTGCGCGAAACTGTGCTCTTGCCAGAGCCCGCAGGACCATCGATGGTCACGACCTTCGCACCCCCGGACTCTGGGTCTTGCGGAAGGGGCTTCCAGCCGCGTGCGTCGGCATCCGCATCGTGCGTCATTCAGGCGTTCCTTTCGAAGTCATTCCATTCTCCTACAGAGTTTCACGGAGGCAATCGATGCAAGCCCGCAAAGGCCTCGAGAGGCCGACACTCATGGTGTTTCGTTGAAGATTTGACGGACCGAGGCGAAAAAGAGTTCCTTGTCGCCAACAAATGCATTATTTCAGGGCAGCCTAAACCCACAGGGACCTCGACAATGTACCCAGAACTCCTCGACCTCTGCACGGCCCTCACCACAAAACCTCAGTGGACCGAACGCATGACCTTTGCTTCCGGGGCGGTGGTGCGTGTTGCGCAGGAAACGGTCCCCAACGACAAAACCTACGCGACAGGATTCGTCTTCGACAAGAGCGGCCTCGTGCTCACGAACCGTCACACGGTGGAGGTCTGCGTCCAGAGCCTTTCACCTGAAAAACGGAAAGCATTGATCGCGGGCCAAGAAACGCCCTGTCCGCCCCGATCACTGACAGTCGAGTCGTTCGATATCCTCTCGTGCCCCCAAACAGGCCGCAAGATTTCAGGCATGCTCCAATCGACCTCGTCCCAGGTGTGGGAGGTTTCCCTGGTGGCTCTCGGGTCGGACGAAAACGTGACCACCGGCACTTCGAAAGATGTCGCACTTCTCCGCCTGAAAGGACCTTGGAAGGGTCCCGTGCTGTCACTTGCCGACGCGTCACCCGACGTGTCGCCTGCCGGGTCTCCAGAGGCATCGGCAGGTTGGGTTCAGCTGGGATACCCAAGCGCGCCACGCTTCAACGCAGAAGAGCTCAAACTGCGCCGCAAGGAGGTTGCGAAGGCCGCGGCAACAGCCACAGGCGTTCGGCTCACATGCGCCCAACAGGCTTTGGAAGCACTTGAAACATTCGAGAAGCAGCTGGTTGCCCCCAAAGGCGGCTTTGTTCCTGCCAACCAGACCCTGCGCTTTGCGTTCCCGCGCCGTTTGTTGTGGACAGAGACGTTCACCTCTCGGCTCGCCCAAGCCGTTTCATCGAAAGCGATCGACGCTTCGGTGCAGCAGACATTGGCCAAAGAGCTCTGTCTTGTGGTGGGCGGCGACACATCAGAACCAGGGTCGCCTCAAATGGAAGGGCTGTCTCTCATGCTCAAGACCTTGCAAGGAGTCGCCTCGCCCACCGAGCGTGCCGACGCTCTCAAGGTGGCGACGTTCCTGAAATCGAGAATGGGCAACGACGCCCCGGGCACCTTCCCCATCACTTCGGCCGCGGGAGGGGGTTTTTCCGGGTCTCCGCTCCTCGACGTCTCGGGCCGTGTGGTTGGCATGTTCGCGGCAGCAACAAAAACAAACATTTCGTATGTTGAATTTGTCCCCATCGACGGGTTGGTTGTCGACGCGGCGGCGTTGCATCGATTTGTGGCGCCCTTTGTGAAAGCAGCGCGCTGAGGCTCGTCGTCGTCAGCGGGCCACGTCTTCCCACGTTTTGCCCCAGGCGGAAACGGGCGGTTCTTCTCGTCGGAAGGGCGACACCGGAACCAGTGTTTGCACAGCACCCATGCGCTCGAATTTTTCGGCGCGTTGACGCCGGAGTTGATCGGGCGAAAGACGTTTGAGTTCCACGAGGTGACGCTCAAGCGTGTCACCGATGCTCTCAATGGCTTCTTTCGGCTTCCAGTGCGCGCCCCCCAAGGGCTCGGGAATGATGTCGTCAATAACACCGAGCTTCAGGGCGTGCTGAGCGGTGACGCCCAGAGCCTCGGCCGCACGGGCGGCCTGCGAACCGTCTTTCCACAAAATGGACGCACAACCTTCGGGCGAAATGACGCTGTAGGTGGACAGCTGCATCATGAGCACCTTGTTGCCCACCCCAATGGCCAGTGCGCCACCCGAGCCGCCTTCGCCCACAACAAGCGAGATGATGGGAACACCCAACTTGAACATGACCATGATGTTCTTCGCGATGGCTTCGCTTTGGCCCCGCTCCTCGGCGTCGATGCCAGGGTAAGCCCCCGGCGTGTCGATGAAGGTGAGAATAGGAAGGTGAAAGCGCTCGGCCAGCGACATGAGCCGCAAGGCTTTGCGGTACCCTTCGGGTTTCGGCATGCCGAAATTCCGCTTCATGTTCTCTTTCGTCCCACGGCCCTTTTGGTGTCCCACCACCACAACCCGATGCCCTCGGAAGTTTGCGAGGCCGCCTACAATCGCATTGTCGTTCATGAAGTTTCGATCGCCTTGAAGCTCCATGAAGTCGGTACAGAGCTGTTCCACAATGTCGAGCGTGTAGGGACGATGGGGGTGACGGGAAAGCTGGGTCACCTCGTAGGGCGTGAGCTTCGAAAAAATTTCTAAGGCGAGCGTTTCGAACTGTTGTTCAAGCAGGCGGATTTCGTCGGCAAGATCATTCTCCCCTTGAGACGCGCGTTTGGGCGCATCGGCCACGCCTCCTGCCCGCGCCAGACCCTTGTGAGATTTTGGGCCTTCGGACACACTCGCCTGCCGAGCGCTCACGCGCAGTTCGGCAATGCGGTTTGAAAGCTCGAGCAGTGGCTTTTCGAGAGGAAGGACTTCCATAAAGTTCGGGCTCTCCGGCAACGTGGCATGAGCGGCAAGAAACGGACAAGGCAGTGTCATAGCAACAACGGACCTTCACGGTCAAAAGCATCACTCGAAGAAGACGAGGACCGCAACGTGTCGAAAGGCGAAGACCAAGGTCGAAACTCTGGCAGCGCGGTTCGCCGAGGAATGGACGACCTCGTCGTCGACACCACCGCCATTTCCTGGGTGGATGGCGAAGGCGGCAATCTCTATTACCGGGGCATCAGCATTGGCGAGCTCGCTGCGCACGCCTCCTTCGAGGAAACAGCTTACCTTTTGCTTTGCGGCACGCTGCCCACAGCGTCACAGCTCGAAGCCTTCACATGGAAACTCCGCGCGCTCGCCTTCACGCCCGAAAAGGTGCTCCGGATTCTGCAGGAGCTGCCCCGCACCACACAGCCCCTTGCAGCACTCCAAACCGCCTTGGCGGCACTTTCGTGTGTCGACCCGGGCGAGCGCTATTCGAAAGAGGAAAGCCTCCTGGAAAAAGCCATGCGCATTGTGGCCCAAACGCCCGTGCTGCTCGGCGCCGCCTACCGCCATCACCGCGGAGTTCCCATCGTCGCTCCCCGCAACGATCTCAATCACGCCGAAAATTTCATGTACATGCTGACCGGACGCATTCCCAGCAAGCGCCAAGCGCGCGTGATGGAGCTTGCCCTCATCCTTCAAATGGACCACGGTTTCAATTCCTCCACGTTCACTGCCCGCGCCGTGGCTTCGACCCTCACAAACATGTACGCCGCCACGAGTGCGGCCGTGGGTGCGCTCTCGGGCCCCCTGCACGGGGGCGCCAGCGAAGCTGTCGTCGACATGCTGGAAGAAGCCGAAAGTTCGGGCGACGTGGAGGCCTACACCATTGGCCTGCTCGCCTCTGGCGGCAAAATTATGGGGATGGGACACCGCGTCTACCGCAACATCGACCCCCGGGCTCGCATTTTTGAAAACATGCTGCACGACATTTCGACGGAAGAAGAAGAGGAGGCGGACGACGACCTCAAGGCGCTCAAGCGCATTGAATCGGTGGCGACAAAGTACTTCGCAGACCGAGGCAAACCCATTTTTGTGAACGTCGACTTCTGGAGCGGCGCGGTTTATCGGAAGCTTGGCATCCAGAAAATTTTGTATCCGGCCATTTTCGCCGCAGCGCGCATTGCGGGCTGGACAGCGCATATTCTGGAACTGCGCCAAGACAACAGGCTATACCGCCCGAAGTCGAAGTACATCGGCGACCTCGATGTGCCCTATGTCCCGCTCGAGGAAAGGACCTGAGGTTCCCATGCAACGCGCTGTTTTGAATCTCTTGTTCCTTGCCTACGAAGCCGTTCTTGCCGGCACATTCTTCCTCGTCAGGGTGGTGGGGTTCGTGAGCGATGCCCCGAAACTCCAGCGCTTCATTGCCCTGCGCTCGCGCACACACCTTGCAGAAGCGCTCGCGCGCGTGGACGCACTGCCTGTCTTGCCGCCGTCCACCGAGAGAATGTGGTTTCATGTCGCCAGTGCGGGCGAACTCGAACAGGCCATTCCGGTGGCGCGCTCTTTGAACGAGCGCAATGGCGTTCGCTTCGTTCTTTCCTACTTTTCCCCAGAGGCCGAACCCTTTCTCAAAAATTTTCCTGCGCTCGATGTTGCCTTTGGGCTTCCTCTCGACGTCCGAAAATCACACCAGGTTCTTTTGCGCGCACTGCGCAAAAAAGGACACCTGCGGCACCTTGTTTTCGTCCGTTACGACCTTTGGCCCGGGCTGTTGCGCACAGCAACCGACGACGGCATGCGCTTGTCTTTACTCGCGGGCACGGCTCGCCGCGCACGCAGAGGCCTTGCGGGGCTTGCGAGTGTCGCATGGCGACGCTGTGTGCATGCCTCGCTCAACACTGTTTTTACGGTGGAAGAATCGGACGCAACCGTGTTTGCGCGCACCGCTCGCAAAGCATGTTTGGTGCATGCGGGCGACCCCAAGTGGGCACGGGCGAAAGAACGCGCCGAAGAGCTTCGCCAAAGAGGGCTGTCGGAACGGCTTGCTCCGCTGGCCTCCCTCTGCCGGGCCTTTCAGGCACGCGGAGGGAAGGTGTTTGTTTTTGGAAGCCCCCATGCCGAGGAACACGACGTGGCGCTCCAAACAGCCGCGCTGGAAGGGGCGCTCGTAGTTTATGTGCCACATGATGTGACGCCCGCTGCCTTGACCTCGCTCGAAGACCGCATCCGTGAGGCGGGTCTCGAACCCCGTCGGTTGAGTGAATTCGATGCAGGAGCGCGGCTCGACGTCCCGTTGCCCGACCTTTTTGTTGTCGATGCCATGGGTCTGTTGGCCGAAATTTATGCCCTTGCGGATGTTGCTATTGTAGGAGGCGGGTTCGACGGGCAACTCCACAATACGCTCGAACCTGCTGCTCACCCCGTGGCCGTTGTCCTCGGAGACCGCATGAACCGGGCCCCCGAGGCTGAAAAACTCGTGCTCTCGGGCGCTGCACGCGCCTTCACCTCGCCAGAAGCGATGTTTCAATTCCTGAACGCTTGCGTTAGGGTTGCAGATGCTCCCCCGTCTCCTCGTGTTCATGCGAACCCGGGGGTCCGACCCGAGAGCCATCAGCTGGTAGAGTTGCGCCGAAAAGCCCTGGAATTGTTCAAACGCGTCCCGGCCACAAGTGAGGTCGTTTCAAAAACGCTCTTTCCCTGAGCGAGAAGCCGCCTGACTTATGTTCGGATTCCTAGAATATCAGGAAAAGCGGTACAACCATGGTTTCAAAACAGCTTGTTATAAATTGCACCACATTTGAAACGCGCGTTGCGCTCATTGAGGGAGGCCAGGTTTCCGAGTTCTACATCGAGAGGAACAAAGAACGCGGCATTGTGGGAAGCATCTACAAGGGCAAAATTGTCCGTGTGCTTCCCGGAATGCAGAGCGCTTTTATCGATATCGGACTCGACAGAGCTGCCTTTCTTTATGGTGGAGACATTCAGCAGGGCGACGACACCGAACTGCCCGACTTTCTCGACGAAGACCGCGATAAAAAATCGCAGTCGGACGACGACGAAGAACGTCCTCACCGCCACCGCACCTTCCGTATCACCGACTTGGTGAAAGAAGGCCAAGAGCTTCTTGTTCAGGTTGCCAAAGACTCCATCGGCACCAAAGGCGCGCGGGTCACCACCTACCTCAGTTTGCCGGGTCGGTACGTCGTGCTCATGCCCTCCATCAACCACATTGGTGTTTCGCGTCGCATCCAAACGGAAGAGGAGCGCTCGCGCCTGCGCGGTCTTGTGCAACGCGCCAAGCCCGATGGCATGGGTGTTATTGTGCGCACCGCGAGCGAGAACGTGGATGACGACAAAATAACGGCCGACGTCCAATTCCTTGTCAAACTCTGGGAAAGCATTCGGCAGAAGGCGCAAAAGTCGAAGGCTCCAACGCTTGTCCACGAAGACCTCAACCTCGTCTTCCGCGCAACGCGCGACCTCCTCTCGCGCGACCTCGACCGCATTGTGATCGACGACAAAGCGGCCTACGAAGACCTCGTCCGCTTCTTGAACCGTTTCTCAGTGAAGCTCGGTGCACAGGTACAGCTTTACCAAGGCGATGTTCCCGTGTTCGACGCCTACGGCATCGAAATGGAAATTGCACGCGCTCTGGGCAGCAAGGTTTGGCTCAAGAGCGGCGGTTACCTTGTCATTCAACAAACCGAAGCGCTGACGGCCATCGACGTCAACACCGGGCGTTTTGTGGGAAGCAAGTCGCTTGGCGACACCATTGCCAAAACGAACCTCGAGGCCGTGAAGGAAATTGTTCTTCAGCTGCGCCTCAGGAACATTGGCGGCATCATTATCCTCGACTTTATTGACATGGATCGCCCTGACGATCGCGACCGCGTTTTTTTCGCCCTTGTCGAAGAGCTCAAAAAAGACAAGGCGAAAACATCGGCACTGCGCATTTCGGAAATGGGGCTTGTGCAAATGACGCGCAAGCGCACGGAAGAAAGCCTGGCGCAAAAACTCACCATTTCCTGCCCCTACTGCGATGGCAAAGGCGAAGTGAAGTCGCCCATCACCGTGGCCTACGACATTATTCGAGAGCTCGTTCGCGAATTTGCGAAGGTGAGCGCCGAGAATTTCGTTGTCAAAGCCCACCCTCAGGTGGCCGACCGCCTGCTGGAAGACGACGCTGAGTTCGTCGACGAAATCAAAACTCGCTTCGCAAAGCGTGTGGCTATCCGCGCTGTTTCAGACTTCCACTTGGAGCACTACGAAATCGCAGCGATGCGCTGAAGCTTGCCTTGGCGAAAACGAGTTTAAAATCGGGCCCCAAGCCGAAGGTTATTGAAGCAGGTTTTCCGCGGTCTTTGTCGAGGTCGCGGCACTGGAAGGGATAAAAGAGCACGCTTAGGCATTCGCAGCCAAGAAAATAGGTGTCTCAAGTCTGATTGGCACAGAGGGAACAGCCAAGGCGGGCTCCGAAAACGCTCACCAAAATACCCAACCCACCATGGTGCTCAACTACATCATTAAGACGTAAATCGACTTAGCCCAAATTTGGGCCAAGTGAACATCACTTGATGTCGAGCACAGGCTTCTCAGGGCGCACGGGCCCAACAAAGTCAGGGTTGCTGCGCTCTGCTTCGTACGCCTTTGTCCATTCACGCTCAAAGCTTGCGCGTTGAGCGTCGGAATCGGCCTTTATTTTTGCGGCCTCTTGCTCGTTCCAGGTTGCACTCAGCCCTGCGGCTCCGCCAACGGCAGCCCCAACTCCACCAAAAATCGCAGCGCCTACGGGCATTCCCTTCGGCCCGAATGCAAGCCCAACAATCGCTCCCGTTGCAGCCCCCGCACTTGCGGCAGAAGACGAAGCACTCATGACGTCGATAAACGTTTTCGAGCGATCCAGATCTGCCCAAGAGAATTCACCCACAAGCATCATCTGCTCGCAAAGGTCGAACTCGTTGCCGTTTTTGTAACAGCTCTTAGATACAAGCTGGCGACCATGAATAAGGTCGTCCTGACGAACAAAAAAACCAACTCGAATGCTCACGTTATGTGATTTCGCGTGAGCGCTATTTCCAAACCTTGTTGTCTGAAAAACCTCTCTTCCAGGAACAACCTCGTCCCAGCACTGAGTGCTTGGCTTGTTCAAATCAGCGTTGAAATGACACACCTCTTTAGTTGTGTCTTTTGTCCGAACGCTTGTCAGATAGATATGATCCCTGCCAATAATTGCTCGCAGTGTTACAAAATCACCGGGGAGGATACGAGGCCCAAGCTTGGTTTCGTCATTCTTTCCGATAATGAATTCAAACGGGGTTTTGCTGAAATTTGTATATGAATACTCAGGAACCCCTTCGGCTCCTGCTTTTTGGATCATCAAATATGTTTTCGTTTGCTTGTTAAGCAAAGTCACCTTGTCCCCGCCGACCAGCTTTCCACCGTTGAGGTCGGTCAATATCCATTCATGGGAAGTGTGAAAGTAGCCCGGAGCGCCAGTTTGAGCAGGGTATGGAGTTTCTTGGTACGTGTAGAAACCAAGCGGCTGTTGAGAGTTGCCAACGCCGAATCCCATCACATACTTCTTAGCGGATTGCGCCTCTGCATTGTTGCCGACTGCCATTCCGACAAAAGCTAAAACAACTGCGGCCTTTGCGAGTCGCGCTAAAACGAATCTGAACACGACCATTCCAACAAACGTCGCGACAAGAAATACCGTCTGCTTTCGCGTCCATTCTTCAAAAAGCATCTGATGGATAACAAAGCTGGTTGATGCATACGCAGGAAGAATCAGATACGGGCAAGCTTTTCTGACGTCTTCTTTTGTCCACTTCATGGGGTTCCTCCAGAGAAGTTCAAAGGCTGGGATGCCACGCCCTTGCTCTCAAACCACACGACGTAAAACTGCGCGAGAACAAAATGGACAGCGGGCAAAGACATCTCATTTGACTTCAAAAGAAGTTGACAGTTCCGACAGTTCCCTGAAACCCGTACTCGGTATTGGCAGCAAGAGCGTATTCGTTGGCTTGGCTTGCGTAACGCTTTTGGGTAGGCTTCGGGTCTTCGACTTCCACAATCTGGAAGGGTTTGGTGGGTATCAGACAGCTTCTTGGCTACCCGCTCTGCCTGGGCCTTGTCCCAAAAGGCAGAGTGAAAGGATAGTGCAACCTCGCGTCTGTACTTTCGCCATCCCTCCGCTGTCGTTCAGTTAAAGGTTACGTAACGCTTCGAGCTGCCCCAGTCGTCGCCGCGCTCCATGAGGACGAACGACATGAGGCGAAGCGCTGAAGCCGAG
>JADCJN010000050.1 GCA_020247005.1 Silvanigrellales bacterium | reverse complement strand
ATGCGCGACAGTGTCGATTTCAATAAATCCCACCACGGAAAAGACTCCTCCTAAAGGGCGTATGGGCACCTCGGACTTGAACCTGTTCTTCGCCGCGCGTGTTCCGGTGTTGTTTGTTCGGCGCCAGTGGGCTCGGACTGGCTTCAGAAGCCGGTCGATCCCGCTTGCACTTATATTGTAGAGACGTTGCTTTGTTGGAACGTCGGCTTCGTAAAACGGGAGCCAATCGAGCATTGCCGCGCGCATCTTGCGCCCGCCGACCCGTCCCATCGCGCGCCAGAGCTTGCTCAAGTGCGGCAGAAGATCCGCATAGCGACTGCCCTTCTTGCGCGACACAGCCTTTCTTACGGGCTTCTCTTTTGCTCTCATCAGACGGCCCGCATGATCGCGGTGGAGCCCGGTGTTCTTCACAATCTCGTCGAGCAGCGAGCCCTTCTCGGCTCGTGTTCTGGCCTCTTGGTACCTTGCCCAGACGATGGCAAGATACTCGCGGCGAGCCTGTATGGGCACGTCCTGTTCCTTTGCGATGGGTTTTGCTTGGTCGCAAACAGCATCGCCGAGGGCAGGCTCGCCGCTCAATCCCCCCAGTTCCTTGAGCCTTTCTTCGATCCCCCCTTCACAGACATTTCTGATGAGGCCGCTCGAGCGCCTTGGGTGCAAGAGCCGATGAGCACAGGCGGAACAAGAAAGGCTTCAGTTTCAGCGAAAGGATGCCGATACCCAATCGATTTTCGATGCGGGGTATGGGAACGGATGGCAGGGATTGCACGCAATCGCTTGGGAAAGCAGACGATGAGCCCTCGCATGGCTTTGGGAGTAGCCATAGGGCTTTCCATCGCCGTGTTCCTTTACTCGGGGTGCAAGCGCACCCAAATTTCGAGTGGGTCGGCTGAGCCGCGCCCCACGCCGGCGTTCACGGCCGGAGATATGATTTTCCCGGCATCCGTTGTGCCTGCAGCGACAGCCCCTGCAGCGGCCACTCCCGTTTTTGCGCTGAAGCAGCCGGTTCGCTATTTCTACCAATACGACAACGCCAATGAACCTGGAGGAACGTGCGGGCTTACGAGCGTTGCCATGGTTTTGAGCGCATTCGGACACTCCGCCACACCCGACGAACTCTATAGCAGATTTGGGAAGTCGAAGGCTCAGGAACCCTCGGGTGTTGCAAGCATCTTGCAGTCGTACGGGCTTCGTGCGGACGCAACGAAGCTTGGGAGTCGAGCGACACTAAAAGAGCACCTTGCAAGCGGGCTCCCTGCCATTGTGCATGGTGACTGGACGGGAAGCGGACACATTGTCGTGTTCAAAGCGGTGAATGAAAAAGGTTGGCTTGCAAATGATCCGGCCGGAAATTGGGAGCAATGCTACAAGTGCGCTTCGCGCGGCGAAAGTGTGACCTACGCCTTCAATGGACGCTTCGACAAGCTTCTGAGTTACGACGGTGACGTGTGGTTTACCCTCGTGCATGGACCTTGAGGACGACATGAATTCGACAGAACTCCTCGAAGAGTCCTTTCATCGTTGCCCCGATGCACTTCTTTGGTGCGATGAGAGGGGTAACATCGTGAAGGTGAACGAGGGGTTCGTCAGGATGTTTGGCTACGACGCGGCCACCGCTCTGAAGGGCAACTTGGGGCTCGTTAACCCCACGTTCCGTTCCGAAATCTGGCGGGCGCACTGGAACGAGCTTCTGGAGTCGGGCACGAAGAGAGTGCGGCACGACTTGCGGCGATCCGATGGCACCTTGTTTCATGCTGTCATGAGTGAATGCATGATCGTTTCCCAGGGACGCGTTCTCAACTTCCAAATCATTCAAGAGGATTCCCTTCGGCAGACTGCGATTTCGGTGCAGAAAGACACCGAGCTTCTTTACACCATGATTTTGGACGTGGGGGGCGTGGGAATTTGGGACTGGAATATTGAGACCGGAGAGATGTCGTTTTCCGACGTGTGGAGAAGGCAACTCGGGTACTCTTCGTCGGAACTCTCGGATGGATTTGAAACGTGGCGCAAGGTCGTTATTCCTGAAGACTTCGCCGCGACGCTTGGAGCGCTCGATAGTCACTTCTTAAATGGCACTCCCTTCGAAATTGTGAATCGCTGCCGCTCGAAAACGGGAAAAACCCTTCACCTCCTGACGCGCGGCAAAGCCCTGCGACGCGCCGACGGCACGCCCTATCGCATGCTGGGTTCTCAGCTCGACATCTCTGAACTTCACAAACAGCAAGAAATTGCCAACGAGGAAAGGGAACGGGCCTTCCACTCGGCGCGCCTCGCTGCGCTGGGTAAAATGGCCGGCGGAATTGCGCACGAAATCAACAATCCGCTCACAATTCTTTCCGGCATGGCGGAACTCGCCGCAGCAGAGGTTCGCAAAGAACAATTCGATAAAGTTTTGCTGAGCACTTGGATAGAAAAGATTATGAAGACATCCGAACGTGTGGCGCGCATTGTTCGGACCATGCGAAATTTGACACGGAATGTGGAAAAATCGGAGATGGGTGAGGTCGATCTCGCTCGGGTCATAAGCGATGTTCATGAGCTTTCGCGCCAGCGCCTTGCAGACAATCAAATTGCTTTCACCATCGTGACTTGTGAGCAGGAGAGCCGATGCCAAGGCAGCGAAACTCATATTGCGCAGGTGCTCATTAACCTCGTGAATAATGCGATAGATTCCTTGCGTGGCGTGGAGGATGTCTCGCAGGCTTGGATTCGCGTGGAAACGAAATGGAAGCCCACTGGGGTCATGGTGCGGGTTTCAAACGGTGGACCAACCATCCCTGACTCCATTGCAGACCGCATGATGGAACCGTTCTTTACGACGAAGACTCATGGCGAAGGAACGGGGCTTGGGCTTTCCATTTCGCACAGCCTTGCTCGGCAGCTGGGTGGCGAACTCTTTTTCGACAAAACCGCCCAAAGCACAACGTTTGTTCTGCGCCTTCCTCACGGGAAGGGAAGCACCTGAAAGGTGCGGTTGAGGTTGTGAAGAGTTCGGCTAAGTCACTCATAATAATTGAGTTTCGTTAGACGAACTCATGATGTCGTGAATTGACGCCGATTCTCCAAGCGGTAGAGATGGCGGGAGGCGGAACCACTTTGAACACGCGGACTTTGGCACAACACGTTGTGACTTTAGTGCTCTTGGCCTTTGCGGGCCTCGCCCCCGCGAAGGCATGGGCTGCAACAGTGACAGCCATGGTGACGCACGTTGTGGGAAGCGGAGAAGTGGAACGTGCCGGGCAGCTCTTGAACGTGAAAGTGGGCCTGCTCGTGAAAAAAGGCGATCGTTTCACGTTGAGCGCGAAGAGTGCCATTAAGGTGACTTTTACCGATGGTTCTCAGGTGACTTTGTTTGAAAAAACGAATTTTACCCTGGAGGACATGGGGTCGACTGCAGGGGGTGGCCTCGATGCCAAGCTCGACGTTCTTAAGGGCAAGGTGCGCTTCTTTGTGAAGCCGAAGTCGGTTGAAAATAAGGTTCGATTCAAAACGGCTCAGTCGGTGATGGGCGTGCGTGGCACGAGCGGCATCATTGAGGCGAGTGAGACGGAAACCAGGCTTTTTGTGACGACGGGCAAGGTGGGCATTGCCTCGCTGGCCTCTGTGGCAGGTGAAGCGCCTGCGAGCGATGTGCTTGTGACAGCCGGGTTCATGAGTTCCGCCTTGGGGGGAGCGGCTCCGCGGGTTCCTGTAAAGTTCGAGCCGCAAGACCTCCCCTTGGAGAGTTATGCGTCGCCCATTCCCCTCGATGTTCCTGCGGGGCCCGCGGTGCAAGAAGACGGTGCGAAAGCTCCCGAGGCCCCTGGAGAGTCTGAGGCCGCGCCTGAACCAGAGCCTGCACCTGAGCAAGCGCCAAAAAGAGAAGAACAACCCGAGGAAAGAACGTCGGCTCCGAAGCCTGCCGAGCGCAAGCTCGTTTATTCACCCGAGTCGGATGAGTCTTTTGTCCATGTGAAAGATGCGGACATCCAAATTCTGGCAAACCCCGACGCCGCCCTGCGCCCCGCTGATACCGTGCCCGACTCGGCTTCTTTCGGTGTGAGCCGCGTCACAGCGAGCACAACGGAAGATATTTCCAAGCAAATTGATGAAACGGTGTCCCGCGTGAAGTCGGGAGCCTCGGCTCCCGACTCGGGACGTCGCAAGGTGAAGATTCGTTTCAAGACGGAGGGCAATTAACATGCGGCAACGCACGGCAGTGCCCTCGGTTGCAGGGTTGTTTGTGGGCTTTTTTGGGGGCTTGATTGGCTGGTTTTTGGGGGGATGCACGCCTTCTCCAGGCGCGCTGCAAATGCCCAAAGAGCGATTTTCTTTTCAAGCGCTCGTCGACGCTTCCAGCGGTTCGGGTCAAGTGGTTCAGTGGGCGGGGCTTGAAGTGCGTGAGCCCTCCGGAGCCCGCCAGGTGGTGGAGTCGCGCGGCGAAGACGCTGCGCTCCTGTTGGCCGATGGCACACACACCCTGCGTTACGTTGTGACCACGCTCCCGGCAGGAACCTCTTTGCCCGCTTCGCCGCGGGCGTGTGAAAATGTGGGGGCAGCCGTTGCCGTGCGGCCGCTCGAGGGTTTGCGGTTTTTTTCTCGAGAACAAAGCCTCACCCTTTCCGGAGGCAACGCGCTTGAGGTGGCACTGCCTGCGGCTTCCGCAGCGAAAAAAACCGTGGTCGTGCGGATTTCCGGGGCAACACTTGCCCCGTTTCCAGCCCTCGCAGGTTTTGGAGTCGGTGCGTTCTCGACCCGCTGGGGTCAGCGGCTTCCTGCCCCTGTTGTCTGTGCCTCTTTGCCAACAGCGCGTTTGTTCACCTTTGAAATTCCACTTGTGGCAGAAGGCGGTGACCCCCTCGTTTTGCCCACGCTTCTTTGGGAGTCTGCGGGCGACACCTCGGGTGTTTTGGCGCTCGTCAAAGCTTCCACCTACATTGACGTGGGCGTGTCGGGACCTCGAGAGGCGTCTTTGGAAGACTTCGACGGCGATGGCATCGCAAATGAAAAAGAAGACCTCGTGAATGCGCTCGGTGGCAAACCCGCACTGCCGACGCCAAAGCCCGCAACCACGGCGACAGCCTCTCCAGCCAGCAATACGGTTCGTGGCAACGTGGTTTGCACGCCCGAGCATGTGGTGGGCAAACCCGGAGAAAGCTATGGCATCGGTTGCTCGGGTGCGTACGACATCTTGAGCGGGCCCGTTCGTTACGAGAGCGAAAGCACCTTTGGCGCGTGCGCACCCCTTTTGGCGAATGGCACGTTGAACACAACGTTTGCTGGTGTGGACAACTGCCGTTACCGCGCACGCGCTTGCGACTCCAGCGGAACCTGTACGCCCTGGAGCCCCGAATACAAAGTGAGTTCCTACACGGCCACAGCCACTTTGCAGGCGCCCACCTTGAACCCTTCGTGCACCCTGTCGTTTCCAGCCACGTCGGCCCTTTCGCCGAACGTGAGCGCGCCAGAGTTTGTCGGCAGCTTCGGTTTTGGGGGTGTGACGCCGCTGGCTTCAAGCGGGCTGTTGTCGGGCATTCTGGATTTTTCGGTTCCTCAAGGACCCTTTCAAGCCACATTCGGACTCGAACGAGCCGACCTGGGAGGCTCTGTTGCCCTGAGCAGCGTTTTTTCGCCGACGGCAACTGTGAGTTACGTTTTGCAAACGGTGGTACCCACGGCGATTTCACCTGCGGGTGAAGGTTACATGGACGGCATGCAGCTTTCGAGCCTTGCCACAGCCGCCAACGGGTGTGTGGCCGCAGAAAATGCGCAATTCGCTCAGGTGGCCATGGGCTCGTCTCACACCTGCGGGGTGACGAAAGCCGGTGCCTTGAAATGCTGGGGGGAAAATAGCTCGGGGCAGCTGGGCGATGGCACCTCGGTCAACAGGCTCGAGCCCACGGATGTTTTGGGGCTCGGTGAAGTCGTGAAGGCTGTGGCTTTGGGCCAAGGTTTTACCTGCGCGCTGACACATTCCGGTGCTGTGAAGTGTTGGGGTGCTGGTTCTTTCGGCCAACTTGGAAATGGGAGCACTTCAACTTCCCTGGTGCCCTTGGACGTGAGCGGCCTGGGCGCGGGCGTGAAAGCCCTTGCCGCGGGAATTGAGTTCGCCTGTGCGCTTCTTTCCGACTCGAGTGTGGCGTGCTGGGGACGAGGGGATTTTGGGCAGCTTGGCAATGGTACGACCAACAGCTCACTCTCGCCGGTGACTGTGACGGCCTTGGGAGCCAGTGTGAAGCAGATTTCCGCCGGTAGTGGACATGTGTGTGCGGTGACGGCCGGCGGCTCTGCAAAATGCTGGGGCGAAAACTCTACTGGTGCGCTTGGCGACGGCACCACAACAAACCAAAGCGTGCCGGTCGACGTTTTCGGGCTTGCAGGCGTTGTTCAAGTCGACGCGGGTGCGGAACACTCTTGTGCACTTTTTGAGAATGGAAACGCATTCTGTTGGGGCAGCAATGGGGAAGGGGAACTGGGCGTGGGCAACACGACGGGTTCGCTGTTACCGGTTGCTGTAACGTCACCTGGCGGTGCCTATGTTGCCATTACTGCGGGCCTCTACAGAACCTGCGCTCTGCTCACCAACGGTGAAGTGGAGTGCTGGGGCCGCGCCGACAGGGGCGCATTGGGCAACCAGAGCCAAGTGCATGCCTCCACTCCACAGTCCGTTCTTGGCCTCGGAGGGTCGGCGGTTTCCATTTCCACTTCGACATATGGCCAGAATTCATGCGTTCTGATGGCCACGGGCGCCACAAAATGCTGGGGGCCCAATGACTTTGGCGAGCAGGGAGACGGACGAACGCAGCATTTTCTGACTCCGAATCCTGTTTCGCTCGTTTCCAATGAAACGGCGTTGAGCGTTGCCTCTGAGGCGGGGAGCATGGGACTCGTGTGCGCCGTAACAAACTCGAACGCAGTGCAGTGCTGGGGGGGGGGCAAGTTTTCCGCTGAGGTGTTTTCGGGTTTGTCGGGAGTCACAAAGCTGGGCATGGGTTCAGGGCACCGATGCGCCATCAGTTCGTCGGGTGCTGTTTCATGCTGGGGCTCAAACGCCAACGGAGAACTGGGTGATGGCACCAGCACAATCCAAGCGGCTCCCGTTGCAGTGCCTGGGCTTACGAGTGTGTCCGACGTTTCGTTGGGAACTGTACACACATGCGCAGTCGCTGGAGGTGCTGTGAAGTGCTGGGGCAATGGCTCATTTGGCAGGCTTGGAAACAACTCGACAAGCAACAGCAATTCACCCGTCCCTGTCAGCGGGCTCACCGCAAATATGGTGGCCGTTGCTGCGGGAGCGGTTCACACTTGCGCACTGGAAACGTCCGGAGAAGCGAAGT
This sequence comes from Silvanigrellales bacterium, assembly GCA_020247005.1. GTDB lineage: Bacteria > Bdellovibrionota_B > Oligoflexia > Silvanigrellales > Silvanigrellaceae > JADCJN01. The sequence continues at coordinate 9,563 of JADCJN010000050.1, read as the reverse complement.
GCTGGGGCCTCAATGGCTCTGGCCGGTTGGGAGATGGGTCGACCACGGATCGCTTGACTCCGGTCACAGTTTCCGGCGGCCACACATTCACGTCTCTTTCCACTCATGCTTCCGCTTCGCACACCTGTGGTGTGACAACCTCGGGAGCTGTTTACTGCTGGGGAAGCAATGGTTTAGGCCAACTGGGCGTTTCGCCAAGCAGCGGGTCAACCACTCCCGTGCTTGCCGCAGACCTCAGCAGTGGCGCTGTGGAAGTGAGCGTGGGTGAGAATCACACCTGTGCGCGCATGGCGAACGGCAGTGTGCAGTGTTGGGGCGCCAACTACTACGGCCAGCTGGGCGACAACACGAGAACGAGCAGAAGCACAGCCGCAGAGGTCGTTGGCGGAGCGACCTTTGGAGCTTCAAAACTCTCTGCCGGAGTCTGGCACACCTGTGCGGTGCTGACGAGCGGAGACGTGCGCTGTTGGGGCAGCAACGAACAAGGCCAGCTTGGCGACCCGCGTTACTTTGTGGAAAAGAACACGCCCATAGGCTTTTCCAACGTGGCACGGCAGGCAAAAGAGATCCGCGTGTTGCCGTGAAGGGCGTAAAGGCCGTGTGTGTGACGGAGCCTTGCTCGTGGGAAGGGAGACCCCTGAAAGGTGCGGTGGAGGTGGAGCGACGTTTTTGTTCCTCCTGGGCATGCAGAATTGTTAGGGGAGGAGCACCGACTCGGCGGTCCATCCTTTTGGATTTGCAGCCCCGGCGTCTCGCTCGGTTTTCACCATTGAGGCGTCAACGGGCCCGGACGCATTGCCGAAGGCACTGCGGACGTAGGTGAGAACCGCAGCAACTTCTTCGTTGGAGAGCTGCGAAAATCCAGGCATTGCGCCATTGTATTCTGTTCCGTTGACAGTAATGGGACCTTGAATTCCCCCTAAAACAATGCGGGCAAGAACGCGAGGTTCCTTGCTCACCCAGTCGCTCTTTGCGAGGGGGGGGAAAGCGCCAGGCATTCCCACGCCATTCACCTGATGACAGGCCGCACACACCTCACCGTAGATCTTCGCGCCGTCGACGACTTGAGGGGCGGCGGCCAGAGCGACTTCTTGCGCCGCGCGAAGAGCCTCTCCTCTTTCAATGCCAGGACGACCAAGTTCCGCGAGCGCTGCACGGTGGTTCGCGTTCCAATCAGCCTGAGCCTTTTCAAGGAACCAGTAGCTGACCAGGTGCCCGAGGCCCCCCAGAGCAAGGAGCCCTAACGATACACTCACAACATGCGATCCTTTTGTTGCCACGTTTCCTCCTTTGGCAGCGCCAAGTGAAATGAAAGAGTCTCGGAGCGTATCGGAGTGGCTGGGCGAGGCGCGAGGAATTTGGACAACACAAGCCCCGCTTCGCGAAGGGGTCGAGTCTTGCGCGCGCAGTGAGCTTGGACCTGATTGCGGTCAAACCCTGGGACTCCGTGGCGTTTAGACTTTTTGGCGCGATGAGTCGAAACTCTCTGCGGCATCACCACGTGTGGCAGCAACGTTGCAGAAGGGGATTTTATGAGTTCGTTTGCGTGTGGGGTGTCCAGGGAGCCCTTCGATGCCATCGTGGTTGGCAACGGCTTCGCCGGTGTGATGGGTGCTTTGAGCCTCACTCGACAAGCGGCCCTGCGGGGTGTTTCTTTGCGCGTTGCGCTTGTTGGCCCCGAAGGAAACCAGTTTTTTACGCCTGGCCTCTATGAAGCCATTGAGTCAGACGACCCAGCTCTTGCGTGCATCTCCTTTTCAGCGCGTTTGCCGCGGAGCATCACGTTCATCGAGGGCAAAGGACGTGTCCATGCACTTCCCAGCGCGTCCTCGGGCTGCTGGGAAGTGAAAGTGGAGTCGCACGTGTTCTCGCCTCGCACTTTGCGCTCACCTCATGTTCTTTTGGCGACAGGGGCATTGCGCGGACGCACGGAGAGTCTTTCTCCGCTCGCGTCTTGGCATGACTGGCAACGACTGCGGGAAGGTTTGCGCGCCGCTGGTCGCGTCAGCGTCGTGGGAGGTGGTGTCAGTGGTGTGGAGCTTGCCGCGAGCCTTGCGTGCGCTCTTCCTTCGGCGCGCATCACCCTTCGGGAGCGTCGTGATTCGCTCCTCACTGGGGCGCCTTCAGCCTTGAAGCACGTCTGTCGCCTCGCTTTAGAGAGGATGGGAATTGAGTGCGTTCTGGGGCAAAGCGGAGACGTGCCAGAGGCTGACGTTGCACTTGACGCCACAGGTCCGTGGAACGACATCAGCCGACTCGAGAACTTGCTTGGTCCAGCCTTCGCGCCGCTTTTGGCCAAAGGTGCCTTCGACCCCGAAACCTTTTGCCTGCGTGTGACGCCCACACTGCAGGTTCCCTTGGAAGAAGGTCTTTGGGCGCTTGGTGACTTGGCGCAATTCCCCGACGCAGCGCCCAGTGCTCAGGCTGCCGTGCAGCTTGCTCACCAATGGGCGGCCTCGGTTCTGCGGGTCCGCGCGGGTGCGCAACCGTTCCCCGCTCGAGTCCTTGACCTGGGGATTGTGGTGCGTCTTGGTCCGCGACAAGCCGCGGGTGTGGTGCGCATACCAGGGAGAGGAGCGCACGTTCTCACGGGTGTCGCAGCGCAAGCGGCGAAGGCAGCGGTGCGTGTCAAGTACCTCGCAGAGCTGGCTCTGGCAGGGCGAGGATTTTTTTAGTTACGGAGCCCAAGTGGGCATGGGGAAGACTTTGGAAGAACCGGCTTCGGCGAAGTTCTGCACCACAATAGATTTCACGGTGCCGGGGCGGTAGGCGACTTCGAAGGACACAGTTTCGAAGACGGGATTGTATTCCATGGTGCAGACGGTGTTTGGGTTCACAACCTGCGCCTTCACCGACACGCGGAGTTCCTGGTCGAAAGCGTAACCAAAACCAGCAAGGCGGGTGTTTGCGGCTTGGCAGGGGTTGCTCCCTTTGAGCACCCGCGCTGTCATGGCCATAGCTACGCGGTCGCTGTTGCCGCCGAGGTCGCGCACGGAAACGGGCTCGAACGCATCGACAATGGCGCCGTTGCGCCCAAAGAGGCTCACCGAGCCTAGGCCTGGGATTTTCGTGTCGACAACAACGTCGTAGTTCTTTTCCGAAGCCACGTAGCCTTCGAGGTCGGCATAGGCGGGAGCGTAGTTTTCAGGGCATGCGCGCTCGTTGGCGCGGCTCTGAGCCACAAGGATTTCGGTTTGAGCCTCGGCATCGCTGTTTTGCGAAGACACCTGGAAGGCTTTCTGCTCCGAGAGACACACGTTCTCGCCCACTTGTGCATGGAGAGTGATGGAATAACCCACCGAGCCATTGGCAATCGGCGCGTTCGCGCTGGTGAGCTCGATGGCTGAAATGGCGTACCCTGCGCGAGCGCCAGGGTTGAATTCGCTTGCCAAGGCGTTTCCAGAGAGGCCTGCCACCACGGCGAAAGAAAAGGCTGTGGTCAGGTTGAGACCCTTGCACACTGTGTTGCTGTGGATGGCTTTCATATTCACTCTCCTCGGATGATTCATGCGTCGAACTTGAACCGACAGTAATCGCGGCTCACAGTTCACGTCAGGAACACTTGACCGGTACACCCAACAACCGTTCTGGTTGCTTGGGTCAAACTGTACCGGTGAGGGGGCGAAACCCTTCTGGCTCAGGCACGAATGAAGTCTATCAGCCGGTCAATTTCGGCGACGTCGGCTTCTTGAATTTTTCCACCGGCAACAAAAGCATGCCCGCCACCGCCGAAATGGGCCGCAAAGTAATTCCCCAGGTGCTTTTCGGCACGGTCGCCGGTTTTTGGCTTGTTCCAGGGGTTGATGCCGCAACTCACCGTGGCCATGCCTTTCGCTTTCGGCAAGACGTGCACGGCGTATTCAACATCGGGAAACAGGAGGTACGGAAGAAAACGGCCCAAGCCTTCATTGGCGGTTTCGCCCACGAAATTGGCGATGGCCACGTTGCCTTCACGCCGGGTCACCCGCGCGTACGCCGTCAACTGGCGCGCATGCAGGCGCTGCTCGTAGTCTAAAAGGCCGGCGTAAATGGGATCAGTGTCGAAGAGGGCTTCCAAGCGGGCTTCACGAATAAGCGCGCGCACAATTTGGCGGTACAGGCTGTTGCGATCGACGCAGGGGTGCGACGACGAAAAGAGTGTTTGCAGGCGCACCGTGGGGGAAGCAAAGTCGTGTGCGGCTTCTGCTGTGGCATACAGAGCGCCGTCGATGATTTCGGCGTGGTCAATGATTTCTTCGTAGGTTTCGATGAGCGCTCGGGGGAGCCCCAGCCGAACGTGGTGCGTGCGCAAAAGTCCGGGTGTGCTGATGGCGTCCACGTCCCAAAGGGTGAGCACGCCGGGCAAAATTTCGGATGCATTTTCCGCCGTGAGGAACGGGTAGCTCGAGCCTGTGGGGTGGTGGTCTATCCAAGCGCACGGAGGCACCTTCGTTTCGTCGCCGCCCAGCCGGGCAAGAGCATTCTGGCGACGGGCGTGAAAACGCTCCGAAAGAAGGAGGGGGTGTAGGGTGAAGTCGAGAATGGCGCAGGGCCACTGGATGTCTTTGAGCGACCAGTCGTTTTGTGAAGGACCATGATTGACCGGGTGAACGTCGACCTTCCAGCCATGAGCACCGTAGGTGTCGAGCACGTGCCGGGCGAAGAGGGCCGCGGCAATGCCGCCGTCGGCATCGGCGTGGCTGTAAATATGGTAGACGAGTGCATTGCCTTGCATCAGAAAAACACAGCCCGATAGACGCCCAGTACCAAGCCAAAGAGCGGCGAGAGCACTCCGAGAACCAGGAGCAGCAGGAAAACGAGGTTGATGGGCATCGCGATGCTCTCGAGCTTTTGCGCGGCATTGTACTTTATGTTGTTCAGCAAGAGTTTCCAGCCGTCGGTGCTGGGCACCGGCAGCAAGTTGAACACGCAAATAATAATGTTTGCGGTTCCAATGGACATCAGGAAGTAGGGAATGGGGTCGGCTGAAAGATTCCCCTGTTCAGCCCCACCCAACACACCCGGGAGGCCCGAAATCCCCACGCCGCCAAAGCGCATGGCCACGCCGGCGAGAATGGCAATGAGGAGGTTCGCAGCGGGGCCTGCAATGAACACCATGTTGGCGTCTCGGCGCGCGCGCTTAAAATACCGCATGTCGGGACGGTAGGGTTTTGCCCAACCGAGCAGAAGCGGAATGCCGGAAATCAGCATGAGAAGAGGAAACAGCACCGTTCCGAAAGGGTCGATGTGGGGAAGAGGGTTTATTGTGGCGCGGCTCTGAGTGTCGGACGACTTGTCTCCGAGAGATTTCGCCACGAAGGCTCCCGCAGCTTCGCGCATGGTGAGGGCCACGAGGAATCCGAAATAGGTGACCAGGGCCATGCCGACGTCGAGCTTTTGCATCATGTGTTTGTTTCCTTGGGAGGGGCGGCGTCGGTGCTTGAAGGAAGACGAGCGTCCGCTGACTGCTGAATGCGGGCGCGCCGGGTGTTGGCCCTGCGGCGAAGAACGTAGAAAACCACGATGGCCACCAGCAGAACGCCAATGAGTGCGATCACACCGCTTTGCCCGCGCTCGACCTGGTCCATGAGCCAATCACGTTTGTTGGCGCCATAGTACCCCAGATACACCCAAATGGGGACGCTGATGAGGGCGGCAAAGCCATCCATGAGAAGGAAACGCCAAAACGAAACCCGGCGCGTGATGCCCGCCGTCATGAAGATAGGCGAACGCAGGCCGGGCATAAATCGGGCCACGAACAGCACCCAATTTCCGTATTTTTCAAATTGGGCCTGAACCATGGCGTAGCGTTCGGCCGTGAGGAATCGAGCCACAAAACGGACCTTCAGGATGCGGCCCCCGAAGACTCGGCCCAATGCGAACATAGTGCCGTCGCCAATAAGAACGCCCGCAAGTGAGACAAGGAGCATGATATGGACGTTTGTGTATCCGAGTCCCGAGATAATGCCCCCCGCAACGAGGGTGATGTCTTCGGGGATGGGAACGCCGAATCCGCAGGCGAGAAGAACCCCGAACACAGCCGCGTAACCAAAACTCGAGAAAAAATCGACGAGCGGCTGAAGAATGTCCATCGGCGGAAGTGCTCCCGAGTGTCTGCAGCAAACCCGACATCCCTACCTTATAGCCCGTGGGGGTGGCAAATGCGCGACAGGCGCCTGGCCAGGGGGAAGTCTCAAAACGCCCAAAAAGCAGGTTGACAGGGGAGGACCCCTGTTTATGTTCCCGGTCGAAGCGATGGTTTTCCTTCTACAACAAGTCTTTGGGCATTTTTTGAACTCTTCAGGCGTCTGCGCGCGGAGGTAGCACTACTATGGGTAAGATTATCGGAATCGACCTCGGGACAACGAACTCGGTCGTGGCCGTGATGGAAAACGGGCAACCCAAGGTCATTGCCAACCAGGAAGGGGAACGGACGACACCATCGGTTGTCGCTTACACCCGTGACGGCGAATTCATTGTCGGTCGTGCGGCCCGCAACCAGGCGGTGACGAACCCGAAAAACACCATTTACTCGGCCAAGCGTTTTATTGGGATGCACTTCACCGAACGCAAGGACGAAGCGGTGCGCATGCCCTACAACGTGAAAAACGGGGCAGGCGACAAGGTTCTGTTTGAACTTGGCGGCAAGGACATGGCCCCGCCCGAAATCTCGGCCAAAGTGTTGCAGAAGCTGAAGGCGGCTGCCGAGTCGTACCTTGGTGAAACCGTCACCCAGGCTGTCATCACAGTGCCCGCCTACTTCAACGACTCCCAGCGTCAAGCGACCAAGGATGCTGGCCGTATTGCCGGCTTGGAAGTTCTGCGCATCATCAATGAACCAACGGCGGCGGCCCTCGCCTACGGCCTCGATAAGAAGAGCAACGAGAAGATTGCCGTTTACGACTTCGGTGGAGGCACGTTCGATGTTTCCATTCTGGAAGTGGGCGACAACGTGGTTGAAGTGCTTTCCACAAATGGCGACACCCACCTGGGTGGCGACAACATCGACGAGAGCCTCATTGAATTCCTGGTGGGTGAGTTCAAGAAGCAGACGAGCATTGACGTCAGCAAAGACGCCATGGCGATGCAGCGCCTGAAGGAAGCAGCCGAAAAAGCGAAAATTGAGTCGTCGAGCGCCACCAAAACCGACATCAACCTGCCCTACCTCACGGCGGACGCCTCGGGGCCCAAGCACCTGGTCCTGAGCATCACACGTGCTCAGTTCGAGCAAATGGTGATGACCATCATCGACAAAACCATTGAGCCCTGCCGCGCCGCTTTGAAAGACGCGGGTCTTTCGGTCGACCAAATCGACGAAGTCGTCATGGTGGGCGGCTCGACACGCATCCCGCTTGTGGGAGAAAAGGTGAAGGCCTTCTTCCGCAAGGAACCAAACCGTTCCGTGAACCCCGACGAAGTCGTCTCCATTGGTGCGGCCGTGCAGGCCGGCGTGTTGGGTGGAGAGGTGAAAGACGTCCTTCTGCTCGACGTGACGCCCCTGTCCTTGGGCATCGAAACACTGGGCGGCGTGTTCACCAAGCTCATTGAGCGCAACAGCACCATTCCTAAAAAAGCAGGACAGGTGTTCTCCACCGCCTCCGACAACCAGACGAGCGTCGACATTGCCGTTTACCAGGGCGAGCGTGAAATGGCGCGCGACAACCGCCTGTTGGGCCGATTCAATCTCACCGACATTCCCTCGGCTCCGCGCGGCGTTCCACAAATCGAAGTCACCTTCGACATCGACGCCAACGGTATTTTGAACGTTTCGGCAAAAGATCTTGGTACGGGCAAAGAACAAAAAATCACCGTGACGAGTTCAAGCGGCCTTTCGGAATCGGAAATCAAAAAGATGGTGGACGATGCCCAACGCCATGCCGACGAAGACAAAACCCGCCGCGAAACCGTGGATGCTCGCAACAAGCTCGACAGCCTTGTGTTCCAGGTAGAAAAGAACCTGAAAGAGGCCGGCGACAAGCTGCCCGTCGAAATGAAGTCGGCGCTCGAAACGGAAGTGGCTGACGCCAAAAAAGTGCTTGAAACAAAAGGCGAAGACAAGGCGGCCTTGGAAGCCTCAGCCTCTTCGCTGGAACAAAAAGCGCACAAGCTTGCCGAAGAGATGTACCGCAACGCAGCCCCTGGACAGGGCGCAGGCCCGGGTGCCACCGCCGATGCGGGCGGGGCAGGTGCTTCCGGCGCCAAGAAAGATGGCGTTGTGGACGCCGAATTCGAGTCGAACTGATTTGAGTGACCCTGGTCTTGGCTCAGTTCCAAGGCCAGGGTCACTGGCTCGCGCACGTTCCGCTTGTGCACACGATTGTGTTCTCCCGCTTTGAGGGCGGAACTGTAGAGAGCAAGGGAAAAACTGGGGTTCGGACAGAGTCGCGCGCCCATGAGAGACGCAGTTGCCGACTTGCTTTAACTAGTTAAGCGAGAAACCGGCATGACTTGCCACCAGCGCCGCGGAGTTTGCCGCGCTTGGCCTTCGCCCGCCACTCATTGAGAGTGGGTACGCTCAACCAGAGTTTCTTGACTATTGTCGCCATGGTGGCCGATGGTTTGCGGCTTAGTTGGGCATTAAGGACATCGCTAAACACGCCGCTTGAGGGTTTGGCCCGAACTTAAGCCAACTGTCTGCGAGGTGACCCCAGCGGTCCTGGGGCCACAAAGACAGGATATGCTTACTCCAGACCTGCTTACCGGTTGCGCTATTAATGCCCACCATTTCCAATTCCCATTGGGGGTCAATAAATTTGCATTGCTTCGTCACATAGACGTTCTGACATGCTGGACACACAGGGGCCTGCGCCTGAGCAACACTTGAAAAAAGAAGGCCTAGCAACATAAAAAGAGGCGTTTTCATAAAAGTGACTCCTCAACCCATATCATTTTTTAATTGCGCCGAATGCGCGTTTCACAAGCGGCGCCTGCTCGTTCCCCTGACTTCATCGTCTGGGCCCTACCTTAAGGCCATAGCTGCACACGCCGCTTCAGGGTTTGGCCCGAACTGAAGCCAGTTGTCTGCGAGGTGACCCCAGCGGTCCTCGGGGTACAAAGACATGATATGCCTACTCCAGACCTCCTTCCCGGTTGCGCTGTCAATGCCCACCATTTCCAAGAGCCATTGGGGGCCAAAAAATTTGCATCGCTTCGTCACATAGACGTTCTGACATGCGGGAGACACCGGGGCCTGAGCCTGAGCAACACTGCAAAAAAGAAGACCGAGCAAAATAAAAATAGTCGTTTTCATAAAAGCAACTCCTCAATCCATCTCATTTTTCAATTGCGCCGGATTCGCGTTTCATCGTGCTGTTGTGTGGCCGGGGCGGGGCAGCGATCTTTGTCGTTATCAATCACGCGACCGCGGAACAGTTCTCCGCTTCAGGCAGCGAGGCACACGCAAACACGGAACGCAGGGGTCGTGCGGGTATCCGAGTGGCAATCCAAGAACGCAAACGTGACATCTGGTTATCCTCCGGTGATTTGGCCAGCAGCAGAGCAGCGCTGGAGTGTGGAAACTCTCAGGGACGCGAGTTGTCTAGCAGACCTGTTGCTGGTATTGGTGTAACCCCGTTTCTGTAATT
>JADCJN010000005.1 GCA_020247005.1 Silvanigrellales bacterium | reverse complement strand
GAAGGATTCAATTGCAAAGCAAAACTTGTGAAGCGCGAAGGTTACGGCTTCCGAAATTGGGAGAACTTTCGACTTAAGTTCTGGTATTCCTGCTTTGGCCAATACGTTTAGGCTCTACCCACTACGAAGCGAGTAGAGCCACAAAAAACAACGACAAGGTGAAATGGCGCGCCCGGAGAGATTCGAACTCCCGACCCTCAGGTTCGAAGCCTGATGCTCTATCCAGCTAAGCTACGGGCGCAGTGCGGACGTCAACGAGGATGCCTCACCTTTCACGAAAAGTCTCGTGCCGAGAGGAGAAATCATTCACGAGCCGAATTTGGCGGGGTCGATTCCCGCGCAGCTCAGCAGGGGCTGAAGGGTTTGGAAGCCAATGAGAGAGACGAGCGCCGAACGGCCCACCGTTTCCGCTCCCATCGTCACAATGCTCAGCGCCGCGCCGGCGCCAACACCCGTCACACACAGGACGCGTGCGGCGTTGGCCGCGGCCTGCCAATAGGACGCCTGTGCACCGGCATTTCGGGCCTGCTCGGCCAACTGCTCCGCTTCGTTCCTGTAGCGCTCCGCACTTTCATTGGTTCTAAATTCCACATCGCTCGCTTTTATCCAAACTTTCTTGTTGGAAAAAGTACCGCCGCGCACATTCACCCGCATGACAACAACGCCCGTGCTGTGAGTCTTGGTGAGGTCGCGGATCAAGGGCATGCCGCCGCCCACTCCACCTAGGGTGCTGTTCATCGACTCATCGGAAAAAACAGTGGCCGCATTCAAATTTTTCCGTACTTGCATGAACGTGCTGGGCACATCTTGAACATGCGCTTGTGCGCTCTCGCTTCCCGAGTCGTGGGACGCTTGATTTGAACAGGCCGTAAAAGCCAAAGCAGCAAAAATTCCAACACCCAAAAAACGACAAGACACGAGTGAGTTTTTCATTGCAAATAAACCTTTCTCTAAGATTTGCACTGTTCGGAAGAAAAACCTCCGATGTTTCTTTACTGTAAAAAAGAACCCGAGTCGTCAATCACTATTCTTCGCAAATAAAGCGAAGAAGCATTTCTTGTGCCTACGCGACGAACTTTCAAAATATCCATCAAATCAGGAAGGTTGCTCCGGCCTAGAGCGCTTTGTCCCGCGGTTCCTCGGTCAAAGGAAACAACTGAACAGCGAGATGGTAGAGGCAAGTGGGCTCCCCCTCTTCGAGGTGTGCCATGAGTTCACTCCGGAACGCCGCGATGCGCTTCTTGGCCTCCTCTATCCGAGCAGGTGACGTCGCGACGACGACCCCTGTGATATCGCGACGCGCGGACTCCACGGTGTCGAGGGACTCCCACGCCTTGTTGAGCATCGACTTGTGGAACTCACGCACAGCCCCAGACGGCGCGCTCGCAACACGGACGTGACTGCCTACGTTCCGTCGCCATTGTGTCCCCTCCTTCACCACCAACCCGAGGGTGCAGAGGCGCTCGAGGGCCTCGCGCGCCACGGATTTTGAAACCCCGATGAGCTGTGCCAAGTCAGACGTTCCATGCAGAGTGCCCGGGAGGCGAAGACACTCGAGGAGGACGGGGTGCTGCCATTGTGAGACGGCTTCGAAAACTTCGTTGGAGAGGTCGACCGGTGTCGCGGTTCTTGCGTACCGACGAGACGGGGCGTCTTCGAGGACCGCGTTCCCTCCTGCAGCGCGCGCGGACAAAAGGAACGCGGCGCGCTTTTCCGCAGACCAAGGAAGTGATGCGGCGACCCTCATTGCGGCCTCAGTCGAGAGGCGTTTGCGCCCCTTGAGGACGTGGCACAACATGCTCGCCGACAATCCCAGATCGTCTGCAAAACGGCGCAGGGTCGCTCTGGGCTCCCGCTGCTTGCGTGCCTGGAATTCGTCCTCGAGCATTGAAGTGACTCGACCCGCGGCAGTCAGTCGGGCCAACGTAACAGCCCCGATATGACAAGCCGAACTTCCTGCCGCGAGGCGTGAGTTCTGCCATCGTGCCCAACAAACGACAGGGGTCTTTCGAACGTTCCCTGAATGTTCATGCAGTTTTGCGCCACGACTCCTTCGAGTTGAAGCCGGCGGCCGTCCCACTCCTGCCATCGCAGCGTCTTATTCAGTGCCTCGCTCAGCTGGCAGCTTGTGGCCGCATCGCCCTGCACGGGAGTGCGACAACTGACAAGAGCGTCGGTCGGCGATGCACGGTAGGTTCCATTGCGAATGGCTTCGCTATTAATGACCTTGATGGGGTCAAAGGCGTCGTTGGAGCCATACCACACACGCGCAGACAAACCTTCTTGCAACACGGCGGGAAGGAAAAAATTTTCGCGCTTCCAGCCCCTGTTGCAGAGCGCCATCGAATCGGGGCAGAGGTCGCGCGAAAAAAGTTCGGCCCGCACATCGCCGAGTTTCGACGCGGCAAAATGAGGGGCGTACCGCGCATGGATTTCAGCGGTCGAAATGGACTCTCCCGTGCATGGGAAACCCGAGAGCCCATCAGGAGCAATCCAGGGCACCGGAAACCCCATAGACAAAAGTTGCTTGGTGGCTTCTTCGGGAGTCACTTTTTCAAAGGCAGACGAATGCAGGAAGGCCGCGACCCGACGGTTATTCTCGACGCCGTGCGAGTAATCCCAGAGCCACTCGTGAACCAAAAGAAACGAGAGCTGAACAGGCGACGTCGACTCGAGATCCCGAATCACTGAAGGCACAAACTTGAAAATGCGCTGCCCTGCCACGCTCGAAGAGGTTGTCCTGCGGGTCCTGATGACCGCCTGACGGAGTTTCTGACCGTCTCCTTCACCGCAGTTCGGAGGCAGCGTTCCAACCCCAAGAGCATCATTGAGGTCGACGAGCGCAAAGGCGACCGGCTCCCAGACTTGAGGCAACGCGTAGTCGGTCGTGTTGAGGAAGTTCTTTGAGAAGATCGCGAAATCGCTTGCGAGGCTCGGCACTTTCTCACGCAGAAGTGTTTCGATGCGCAAAGTGGATGCGGCCAGGGAGTCGACTCGAGCGAGCTCGTCGGGCCGGGCCGCAGCAGAGCTAGCGATATAGTCGAGGGCGTAGACGCCGGCTGGGAAAGGCCCACCCGGCTTACAAAACACCGCGTCGCCTCCATTGCCGATTTCGAAGCCCGCGTGTGCAGGTGTCGGTGCACTGGAGAACACCATGAGAGCGAAGCAAAGCAGAAGGCGGGTAAGCGGTTCAAAGTGCAAGCGGGAAGCCATGAGTTCTCCAGAGCCTGAGCAACAGTGCGCCGTTGACGCAATAGGTGATGCGTTGACTGCAGTCAACGTCAAGAAGCGAGGTGTCTAGAGCCCCCTCAGGGGATGGGGGTATGCCTTTGGCCGACTCCTAGGGAAAGAGTCGCCACGCAAACCCGCTCCAAACGTCCCCTGAGGTGAAAATGCTCCACTCAAACTTCTGGAAATTCGCACTGGGAATCACCCTTGTCCTTTTCTCTCCTTACTCGCCGGCTCTCCGCGCGGATCCCGCAACTCAAGAGAGGCTCGTCAACGGCGACTTTTCGCAAGGCCTTACAGGCTGGAAAGTTGCGGCGAGCGACTTCTACGTGGACGCCGGCGTCCTGCGCATGAGCGATGGCGATGCGGCTATGGACGCTGCTTGCCTGAGGCAAACTGTCAAAGGCATCGGCGCGGGAGCGACCGTTTCATTCTCCATCGATACCGCGCTAGAAACAGGGGCTCCGCGCTGGGGCCGCACCGTCGACGTGGAACTCCATTCCATGACCGAAGGCGAGCTGAACCAAACGGCTTCGAGTTTCTCGATTCTCGGGAATGACGATGCCGCACCGACGCGGGTGCGTGTTTCGTTCAAAACCGAGCGGGCTGGCGACGTGGGCGTCGCCATCTGCATCGGCGACGACGACCCGCGGCCCGTCCTGCTTTCCCGGGCGCGCCTCTTAGTCACCGAGACCTCTGGCAATGACGTCACAAATCCTTCCTTTGTGACGTCGCCGGTCGCCTTCACTTCGAAGCGCGGCACATGTCCTAACGACCTGAGGGTCGAGGAAAAGAAAGAACAAGGGCAAGGCGAATTCGTTGTGCATGGCGAACTCGTTACTGCGGCCGTTCGCTCAGAAGGACTTTCTTCGCATTCCTTTTCTCCGGCAGAAGGGCATGTTTTCGAGCTGCCGATGCGGTCCGAATTTTCTGACTGCAGCGCGAACGGCAGAGACGCCCTGGGGCGCACGAGGATCTCTATTCGGAATAGCCAGATGATAGCGACTCTCGACATCGACTCACTCGAGGATGGCACAGCCGCGCACACCTTCGAGCGCATCGACATGAAAGACAGAAAACCGTTTTGGATTTTCTCACGCAAGGCACCGTGAGTTCTACCTGGACAAGCGTTCCGAGCAAAATTGAAATGACACAAAAAAGAAAAAGAAATCAGAGGAAATCAAGACATGAATTTCAAAATGACACTGATCGTGCGTGCACTCGCGCTCCCGGCAATCGCCGCACTTGCCCACGCCGCGCAACCAAAAGCGTTGGCCCGTGATGGAGGGGACTTTTCCGAAGCACCCCAACCGCTCCGCGACGTCACGCCCGTCGGCGGACTCGGCACCCTTCGGTTCGAGGGAGTCGAGTCTCTTGGCGCAACAAGAATCCAGGTCACCGATGAAGCCTTGCGCACCGTCGTCCTTCCGGCGGCGCCACTGCTGACAGACCTGAGCCTGAAACCTGGCCGTTACTGCATCTCAATCTTCGGTCTCCTGTCAATGTCGCGGTGCGGTTACGACATCGTCGCCAAGAAGAAGCTCACGGTCCCGTTGTCGCTCGTCACGATGACATGGAACGATGCCGTGGCACTTACCGATGTCGGGCCACAACTGGGCTTCGTGCTGCAGGACAAGGAAGGCAATTCTGGCGGAACAGGAGTTCCGCCAACGGACAAGCCGTTCGCGACACTCTCTGCTCGGAACTCGGCAAGCACGATACGGGACAAGCCGATTGTCCTGTTCTCGGGGGCGATGCGTCTCACATGGAACGTCGATGCCCTCGCTGACGAATCGCGCGACCTCATCGTTCCCGCGCGCGCCTCGGCGACGTTCGATCTCACACCACCCGACAAGCGCGCCACCGTGCGCGTCGTCGTAAACCCTGCAAGGTTCCCACAGCCCGATATCAAGGCATACCGGCATTTTTCAAACTACGCGTCGCTTGGTTTCCTTGCCAAGCGTCCAACCCCTCAGGCGCAGCTCAACGGCGGTTTCGCCAAAACCACGCTCGCGGGAACATCGTTTGCTTCCAGCGGCGCCTGGATTGGACTCGACCTTCCTGCGGCAGGCAAGACACACGAGGTCAAGGTGTGGCCGCTGGGAGCATCCGCGGGAGAATCGCTTTTGGCACTCGTCGTGAACGACATTCTCATTCCCTTCGAGCCCTTTGCAAGGCAGACAGTCGAGCTGAACATCGAGACACTGAACGTCGAGCATGTGAATGGCAGCCAACCGGGCTGTTACAAACTCCACCAACTTCTTCCGTTCGGCGACGGAACGGTCGAAAAGCGCACGTTCACAACGTTCGTGGTGGCGGACAACGCATCGCTCCTGCGCAACGGCTCGGAGTTCTGCTATCCCACCCGCACCACCATGTACGTTCCCACCGGTTGGACGTATCGAGTGTCGTCGTTCCTGGCTGATGCCTCCGGCCGCCTCGTTCCGCAGAGCGAAGAAGACGTCGATCTCGGAAACCAATGAACGGCTCCGAAAAAAAGTGAGACATCACCTTACGCAAGCGAACGCCAGCTCCGGAGACCGGAGATGGGGCCCACTCACTGAAGGGTGTTCTTTGTCACTTCAAGACTGCGTTTTGCATGCGAGAGGCGGCGGGTGTGACGTTCCTGCGCTCGCAACATTTCGCGGCACAAATTGGCCAGTTCACTGTCTGAATTCATGTCTTCAAGCATGGAAAGGTACTCTTCACGACCATGCTCCTCGCCTTTCATCAGCGCACCGAGGGCCCAGGAAGTCGACATCGCGTTTGCACTCGCCGTGAGAGTTTCCGTAAACGCACCCCAGGCACCTGAGGTGATTTCGGGTTTTCCGCGCCATTTCAGTACGAGTTTTTCCAAAGCCGTGCGTGCTTCGCGGTGCTCACGCACGTTGTGCGCAAGGAGCACTCGCACTTCGTCGTTCTTGAGGTCGCTGTCTTTCAATACGATTTCATAGGTCTCGATGGCCGAAATTTCACCACGCACGAGGCGGTTCAGCCATTTTATCCCGGCTTCCGACTCGCTGTCTGCAAAAAAAGTTTCGGACTGCAGATACGGATCGTAGGACGCCTCGGGGGGCAAGCCCATGCCTTGCAAAAAAGGATCGGGAACCACGGGACGGTAAGACTCATTGGGATGAATGGCCCAGGCGGGAGTCGTGACAATACGCTTGAACATAGACGTGGTCTCCTTCAGTGATGACGGCCCGATCTCCGCAGGGCGCTCTCGCATCGGAAAGACCCATGCGAAGTCCTTCGCAAGGTGCGTGCCATGGAAAGCCGTCTTGCCCTCTTTGTGGAAAGAGCCTGAAAACCCCTGAGAAAAACCAACTCACCGAAGGGGGTTCAGCGTGGTCACATGAATGAAAAATCGAACAGCTGTTTGTGGCACGCGACACAGCCCCTTTTTACAAATTCTCTCGGGCCCAAAGACCTCTTTGAACTTACTTAAGAATCACGTCGGTCGTTTCATTTCTTCAAGTCGTCTGTTCCTCTCTTTTTCTCAACCTCTCGGCAATGCACCCGAAACCCCATGCATCTCTTTCCCCATGCTGGAGGTTTCATGCACACGCTTGCGCGCCCCTCGTCTTCTGTGTTTTTCGTTGTTTCGGTTCTTGTCACTTCCTCACTTGGCGCCTGCTCTAAGAAAGAAGAAGCCGCGGCAGCAGAAAGCACACCCGTGAGTGGCGACCTTCGCGCGTCGTGGGCGCAAGCGGAAGAAAACCTTCCCGAATGCACCGAGGCTGCCGAAGGCGACCTCGCCTACGTGCGCGAGGCCAAACAGGCCTACCTGTGTCAGTCGAAAAAGTGGGCCTCCTTCGAAAGCTACACGAGCGGCGCGTTCGTCGTTCTGTCGACGGCGCTTTCTGCGGGAGACACTTGTCGTTACGGTGGTGTCAAATACGAATCAGGAATCGACCTCGACGCTGACGACAAACTGGATGCCGCCGAAGTGAAGTCGCGCATCAACGTGTGCGAGGCAGGTATCGACGCCATTGCGAAAACAACCTTCAAAGCCGCCCTTCCCAGCATCGCTTTCACCGTACCTCACTATACAAACGTCGCCTGTGGAGGCGAGTATCAGTTCACGAACGTCAAACCCGTTGGCTTCGTTTCAGCGAGCGACACCGTTGTGCAGGAAATCAGCTCGTTTCCAGCCACGCAGTCGATAGACTGCGATGGTGATGCCGGGAACGGAGCCGAAACGCTCACACTCTCGGGCGTCACCCTCTCTTTTCCCAAAAAAACCTTGGATGCGGACGCCATTTGGGAGCGGGGCTTCTCGGGTGAGCTCGGAAACGAAGACGAATTCGATTCCGTGGAGGCCTCTGCGTACGACTTTACATCCACGGGCCTTGGCGCCACGGCTGTCGCGCCCTTCAACTTCTTCAAAGTGGACCTTTCCGCTGTGGGCGCCCGCACAGCCCTCGTCGCTTCCTCCATCGACCCGACTGTTGCGACAGGAACAAGCCTCTCGGTTGGCGAACAGCTTTTTGGCGTGGGCCACGGAGTGATTTCGAACGGCTATTCCACCAAAGGCTTCCGCATCCGCAAAAGCAGCGTCACCGGCAATGAGTCGTGCCTCACCTTCACCCGGAATGAAGGCTACAGTGAGCAAAGCGGAACGACGCGCTGCACAGGAACATTCTTTGTTCCGGCAGCGAGCGTCTTTACCTTTCTCGATCTCCCAGCGCCGTCGTCGGGTGGTTACCTTTTCAACGGCATCTGGTTTGACAGGTCGGGAAAAGTGGCCGGAACGACCTCGGCGCGCAACCTTTCTTCCTACGACGACCAGCACCCTGCTCTGACGCCCGCGCGCGACCTCCTGAGGGCCATAGCCGCAACGAGGAGCTGGACCAACTTCTGAGAAGTTCGCTCAGTTCGACGGTGCTGGGGTTTGCGCCGCGGGCGCTCCACCCGCAGGCGACTCAGAAGCGGCCTTTGCCGCCGCTTCGCGCTTGAGGATGACTTGTTCGTTACGCCACACCGCGGTGTCTTGTTCCGGAATCACAAATCCGCGAAACGCCGTGTCGCCCAAGGTGAACAGAAAAAAGAGCAACACGAAGAACAAACTCGACACAAAAATGAACGAGTAGAACAGGTTCTCGTAGCGCAGGTGCATGAAATACAGGACGACGAGCGTGGCCTTCACCGTCGCAACGGCAATCGCCACGACAATTGAAAGAAACGGCGGGAGGCCGATGACGCTCACACCCACCGTAACAACGGTGAGCACCAACAGAGCGGCAAACACGCCAAAGTAC
This sequence comes from Silvanigrellales bacterium, assembly GCA_020247005.1. Lineage (GTDB taxonomy): Bacteria > Bdellovibrionota_B > Oligoflexia > Silvanigrellales > Silvanigrellaceae > JADCJN01. The sequence continues at coordinate 5,512 of JADCJN010000005.1, read as the reverse complement.
ATGGGCAGGGGCATCACGTGCACGTGATCTTCGTGTCCGTGCGCCGCCGCAGAAGAGTCTAGTTTCCGACCGAGGAGTTTCATTCCAGTGTCCTTGTCTGAGGCGGCGTTCAGCGAACGAGATACAGGAGGGGGAAGAGGTAGATCCAAATGAGGTCGACGAGGTGCCAATAAAGGCCGTAATTTTCCAGAGCCACGTGGTTCTCGGAATTGAAGTCACCCCGTTGCGCACGCATCAATAGCCAGATCATGAGGCCAATGCCCACAAGAACGTGGATGCCGTGTGCCCCAGTCATAATGAAGTAGACACCAAAGAAGACTCCAGGCGCGAAGTCCGCGGGGACACTCGAAAGCCCGAGCGACGCGACGTCGGCACTGAAATACTTTCCAGGCAACAGCCCCAAATGGAACTTGTGCGAATATTCGAAGTACTTGATGACCATGAAAATGCAGGCGCAAAGAATGGTCAGAAGAAGGTTTGTGACAATGGCCTTGCGGTTGTTCGTTTGCGCGGCACGCACAGCCAGAGCCATGGTGAGCGACGAGAACAGAAGGACGACTGTGTTCACAGCTCCCAGCTTCCAGTCGAGAAGCTCGTGGGCTGCCAAAAAGGTTTCCGGATAAAAGTAACGACCTGCCGCGTAACAAAGAAACAAGCCGCTGAAGAACAGGACTTCCTGCGCCATGAACAGCCACATGCCCAGCTTGCCCGAGGCATTCTGCTGCGCCATGTCGAAAAAGTGATGCGCCAAGTACTTCGGGCCATGGTGCCCGGAATGCCCCGCGTTGGAATCCGCGTGCGACTGGGGTTTCTGGCTCATGGCGTCAGTGTCCTCTCGCATGGGCGTGGTCGATTTCGGGGAAGTCGTAAGGGCCCGAAGTCACAATAGGCTGCCCTTCAAAGTTGTGCTCAATGGGTGGCGTTTCCGTTTCCCACTCGAGCGAGAGGCCACCCCAAGGGTTCTTCGGTGAGGTTTTGCCCTTAAAGAGGCTGTGCAGGAAGCAGAAGAGCGTGATGAACAGGCCAAGCGCGAGCACCCAAGAACCCACGGTTGAGACGACGTGGAGGTCGCGATACTCGGGCAGATAGGTGTAGTAGCGGCGAGGCATGCCCTTCGAACCCAACACGAACTGCGAAAGGAAGGTGATGTTGAAACCAACGAAGGTAAAGAAACAACCAACTTTCGCCCAAAACTCGCTGTACAGCTTGCCCGTGATTTTTGGCCACCAGTGGTGCAAGCCACCAATGAAAGCGATGATGGTGCCTCCCATCATGACGTAGTGAAAGTGGGCCACCACGAAGTAGGTGTCGTGAAGGTGGACGTCCACCGACAAGGCGCCCAAGAACATGCCCGTGAGACCACCGATGGTGAAGAGGAAAAGAAACGAGAGCGCATACCACATGGGAGCCGTCAGGCGGATAGAGCCGCCGTACATGGTGGCAACCCATGAGAATACCTTGATGGCCGTCGGCAAACCCACAGCATAAGTGAGGAAAGAAAAGACGACGTTGATAAACTCACTTTGGCCACTGGTGAACATGTGGTGGCCCCACACCAGGAAGCCGATGATGGCGATGGCCACCGACGAAAGCGCCACGGCTTTATAGCCGAAAATGTGCTTGCGGGAGTTGATTGTAATGATTTCGCTGATAATCCCGAAGCCAGGCAAGATCATGATGTACACAGCAGGGTGCGAGTAGAACCAGAAGAAGTGCTGGAACAACACGGGGTCGCCGCCCATGGCGGGGTCGAAGATTCCAATGCCAAGCACGCGCTCTATCATCAGAAGGCACAGGGTGATGGCAAGCACGGGGGTCGCAAGCACCTGAATCACGGACGTCGCGTACTGGGCCCACACGAACAAGGGGAGCTTTGTCCACGTCTGCCCTGGGGCGCGCATTTTATGGATGGTGGTGATGAAGTTCATCCCCGTGAGGATAGACGAAAAGCCGAGGATGAAGGCCCCCGCGGTGGCCGAAATCACCGAAGTCGAGGTTGTGGTGGAGTAGGGCGTGTAGAACGTCCACCCCGTGTCGAACGACCCCGAGACGATGGAGTAAATAAGAAATGCCGCGCCGAAGCAGTAGATGTAGAAGCTCCAAAGGTTGAGCTTCGGAAACGCCACGTCTTTGGCTCCCAGCATGAGCGGCAAGAGGAAATTCCCCAAGGACGCTGGAATGGAGGGAATGATGACGAGGAACACCATGATAGCGCCGTGCAAAGTAAACAGCTTATTGTAGGTGTCAGCATCAACGATGTCTTTAGCGGCCGTGAGCAGCTCCATGCGCACCATGAGCGCAAAAACGCCGGCAAGAAGGAAGAAGGTGAGCACCGCCACCAGGTACATGACCCCGATGCGCTTGTGGTCGACCGTGTACAACCACGAGCCGATGCCCTTCTTGGCGTTGAGGTAATTGGTTCCCGCTTGGCTTGCCATTTGGCTTTCGCCTCCCTTACTTCAAAGTCTTTATGTAATCGATGATGGCAGCAATCTGCTTGTCGTTGAGCTGCCCCTGGTAGCTGGGCATCACCGGCTGGTAGCCCTTCACAATGTGAGCCTGGGGCTCAAGAATCGACTGGCGGATGTAGGTGTCGTCTGCGACGTAGCTCTTGCCATCCACGAACTCGCCATTGCGCTCATAGAGACCCTTGAACGAAGGACCGATTTTCGCGCTTCCATCGAGGGAGTGGCACGCGTTGCAACCCTTTGCCTCGTAGAGCTTCGCGCCGAGTTCCGCAGGAGGAACCCCTGCGCCACCCAGGTCGCCGCCGTCGGCAAGCCACTGTTCGTACTCTTCCTGCGGCACCACTTTTACGGTGCTCAACATGCCCGAGTGCGAGGTGCCACAATACTCGGTACACAACACCGAGAACTCACCCAGTTCTGTCGCTTCGAACCACATCACGGTGTAACGGCCAGGCAGAACATCGCGCTTCACGCGGAAGGCTGGAACGTAAAAGCTGTGAATGACGTCTTTGCTCGACATGGTCAGCCGCACAGGTTGCCCCTGTGGCACCACCAGGCGATTCGAATTCACCCCTGACGCAACGTAGTCGAACGACCAGGCCCACTTGAGACCTGTCACGCGCACATCAATGGCATTGGCGGGCGTCACCACCGTCTTCACCCAGTCCTTGAAGCCCCATCCGAAGATAACCACCATCAGGATGCCCGGAATGACACTCCAAACGACCTCAAGAGTGTGATTGCCTTTGACCGCACTCGTTTTCACAGGGGAACCATCGCCTTTGTGCCGACCTTTCACCACGAAAACGATCATGAGCCCTACGATAAGGACGAAGAAGAACAAGCAGAGATAATAAATGAAGTAGAACAGGGCGTCCTGGTTCGCCGCCAGCGTGGACGCCTGTTTCGGCAGGAACAGCGTGCCGCCATCGCCCTGAGCACCGATCTTCACGAAGTCAAACAACACTATTCCATCCTCCGGCGCCTTTGCGCCTTTCCCTGCGCCACATGACGCCCAAAAAGAGTCCCAAGAAAGAAACGGTGACGAGGCCGCCAACGCGCACCATGCTCATTGCGAAGGGCGTATATTTCCCCGACTGCGCGTCGTAGTGAAAACAATTGAGGAGCAGACGCTCCACCTTGCTGCCGAACTTCCCTTCCGAGGCGTCGATCCACGCAAAGCGGATGTCCCGCGCCGAATATTCGATGCCATAAAGGTAACGAGAGATCATGCCGCGCGGTGAAACGAAGAAAATTGCCGCCGTGTGCGCAAATTGTCGAGTCTCTTCATCCCAGCGGTACTTGAAACCAAAGGCATCTGACAAGGCCTGCACGTTCTCTTCTGTTCCCGTGAGGAAATGCCACTCCGGCCGCGGCCCCTCTCCGAAAGTCCCCAACAGGGCATCCCGCTTCTTTCGAGCGAGTTCGGGGGTGTCTCGAGGGTCGAAGCTCACGGTGACGATTTTCGTTTCGGCCAGATGCTTTGGGTCAAGACCCGCCAGCCCTTCCTTCAAAGCGTTGAGCTGAATATTGCAAAGCATCTCGCACGAATAATAATTCAGAGTGAAGAGAACCGGCTTCTTGCCATCAACGAAGTCGATGAGCTTCACCGAGGCCCCGTTCTCGTTCACAAACGTACGGTTCAAATTCAGTTCCGTGCCGAGCTTCTCGACAACCGTGACGTTTTCAAACGCCTTCGGAACAACTTCCGAAGCATCGGGGCGCGCCGTGCCCGAGGCTTGCGGCAGTGCCGCAGGGTCACCGCCGCCTGCCTGGGGCGCCGAAGCCGCCACGCGCGCGCTCACGTCCGCAGGTCCCTCTTGAGCAATGCTCACAAGAGACGCAGACGCGAATGCAACAACGAGGATGGCCAGGAAAGCGTTCATTGACCTGCCTTTTGCACGTAAGCGTCTATCGCACGGTCGATAGGGATGCGGTAGAGACCCTTCTCCACATCAACGGCATCGTAGTTTTCAAGCTGTGCCTGTTCCTTCGAACGCAACTCACTGAGTTGACGGGGCGCAACGCTCGTGTCCACGGCTTCAATTTGATGTTGCACCGTTGTGTAGAGCAGCTGACGCGCCACAACGGCGACGAAAACCATCACGGCTGCAATGGCAATGATGAATCCGGCGAGAAAGCCCACAGGAAGGTTGTCTGGTTCCGGCCGCAATGGGCTTGTGTTCGGATGCTCGCTGGGAGAATGGCCCGCGCTCATGGTCGTTTCCCTTATCAATAGTTCTCGAAGGCCAACGATTCCGGCAACAGGGGATCTTTCACCGGCACCAGAGCCCGCTTCTTCAGGAGCGCGAACAACCAGGCGACGAAAAGTCCACCGATGCCAACGAAGCACAAGATGTCGACGGCCGACATGTAAGCCTCATCCTTGCGCACTGTTGGCATCACCATGTAAAAAATGTCGATGTAATGCATTACCAGCATCCAAACGGCAGCGAAGGTAATCAGACCCTTCGAACGCTTGATGGTGCGGGGCAGCATGAAAAGGAAGGGCAGCGCGAAGTGGCCCACCATCAAAGCTATGCCAAACGCCATCCAGCCGTGCTCATAACGGTGTTTGTACCACAGAGTTTCTTCTGGGATGTTCGCATACCAAATGAGAAAGTACTGAGAGAACGTGATGTAGGCCCAAAACGCCGTGTGGCCAAACATGAGCTTGCCGAGGTCTTGCTGGTGTTCCACCGTAATCACTTCACCCACTTCGCGAATCCCGCGAAGGAGCGTGGTGAGCACCACGAGTGTGGCGTAAACCGCAATCACAGCGCCCGCGAAGTAGTAAACCCCGAACATGGTGGAATACCAGTGAGGGTCTAGCGACATGATCCAGTCGATAGCGGCGAACGTCAGACTCAAACCAAAGGCCGCAATGCTCGGATACGAGAACTTCCGCATTTTTCGGGTGAGGTTGTGATCGCCCGTTTCGTCTTGTTTTGTCGAATTCCGGTAGAAGAACCAAGCCATACCGAGCCAAAGCACAAAATAAATGGCCGCTCGAATAAAGAAAAAGGGCTCGTTCAGGAACGGTT
>JADCJN010000049.1 GCA_020247005.1 Silvanigrellales bacterium | reverse complement strand
CGGTAGGAACCTGCAGTTCGAAAAGCGTTTTTGTGAGGTAAGGCGACACGGAGGGGCGCGCGACGAAGATCATGAAACCTCCCGAAAAGACGTTCAACAACGTAACTCAGGGAAGCGAGAGGCTTCGGGCAACATTTGCAGCGGCAAGGGAAGGAATCGGCAAAGCGAGCCAAAGGGCGTTTTAGCTTTGGCGGAAAACCGCCTGCATTTCTTTGCGAATGAGGGCCATTTTCTGCGCTGCCGTGGCCGGATCGACCTGGCGAGGGTTGCGGAAATAGCTTGTTTCGTCGAGCTCGTTGCGTACGAACTTCGTTTGGTAGGTGAGACCCTGTGGGTTGTTGTCGTCGAGAGTTTCGTACTGGCGCAAAATGAGGGGTGAAACGAATTGCGACACCGAGTTGATGTCGTGGTCCATGTAAACCTTCTTGCCCCCGTGGCCCCGAGCGAAGCCGCGAACCACATAGTCGACGACAACGACATCGCTTTCGAAGCTCGAGAACATGAAGTCGAGAGCGTACAGAGGTGAGATGCTGCCGCAGGTGGCGATGTCAATGTCCACCCGGAACGAGCAAATGCCGTCGGGGTCGAGGCTGTCGGGGTAGGTGTGGGCGCAAATATGGCTTTTGTCTAAGTGAACACTCACGGTGCTTTGAGCCATAAGATTCGATATTTCGCCTGCTTTGGCATCGCTCATGAGCAACACCACGCTTGCTCCGTAGGGGTCGAAGTCTTTGCTGCTGACGTTGAGCACAGTCGCGTCCATGATTTCCGCAATGCGGATGAGCATGGCCTCAATCTGTTTGGCGCTGTAGCGTTCGTCGATGTAGCGGATGTACGAAGAGCGCTCTTCTTCATTGGTGGCCACTGCGAAGTCGTACAGATTGAAGCTCAGCGCTTTGGTGAGGTTGTTGAATCCAATGATTTCTGTCATGCGCTTTTGAGTCCTCTGTGATGCTTGGCCACGCCAGGTGAAAAGTGCTAGCGTGGTACATCAACCTTGAGCGAGGTTCAACGGTTTCCATGGGTTTGCCAAGCTTGCGTTCGGTACCCCCCCAGGTGAAGTCATGAAGTCAAAAACGGGGTTGTTCCTCGTTCTTACGGACGATGCCGAGCTCGTTTCGACGCTCGTGCACCTCCAGCCCAAGGGCATGGACGTGAAAGTCTGGTGCCCGGCAAAGGAAGGCAGACTTCAGGAAGAGCTCCTCGATGCCTTGGAAGGCGTCAAAGACCTCGACGACGTGCTGACCAAGGGGGACTTCACAAAACCCGCTTACTTCCAGCAATGGAAAGACGTCGACCCGGTGTGTGTCGTGCTGGCCTTCCGCGACGAAGACCTCCTTGCAAAGGCCCGCGAGAGGGTGGCGTCGAACCTTCCCGAGGCCATCATCCTGTCGTTTCGGCACGGCCATCCTCGGGATGTGCCTCGCACCCTCGACAACGAGAGGGAGCTTGTGCTGACCTGGGCTGAGCTCTTGGCCAGGCCTGTGGGTGCGGAACTCCGCCACATTCAAAGCACGCACATGGTGAAGGAAGTCCGCGAGATTCTGGACCCGGGCGACAAAATTGCTCTGCTTCTGCAGCCGGACCCCGACCCCGATGGCCTTGCCGCGGCCCTGGCGCTCAGGAACGTGCTGGGCCGCAACAAGGTGAGCACGCCTATCGTGACATTCGGGAAGGTGACCCGCCCTGAAAACCTTGCGATGATGCGGCTTTTAGACATCGAGGTGAGCACGGTGCGCGTGTCTGACCTCGCAAGCTTCGACAGGGTCGCCATGCTGGACACCCAGCCGGCGCACTTCAAGGAAGATTTGGGTGCCATTCACGCTGTGATCGACCACCACCCGTCGAACCATTCGAGCTACGACTCCATTCCCTACGTGGACATTCGGCCTCAATACGGGGCCACAAGCACCATTTTGACTGAGTACTTGAAAGCTGCGGCGTGTCCGATTGGGCAGAGGCTTGCCACGGCGCTTCTGTATGGCATCAAAGCCGACACCCTTCACTTGAACCGAGAGGTCATTGACGCGGATCTTGACGCTTACGTCTCACTCTATCCCAACATAAACTACAACCTGTTGAGACGGATTGAGAAGCCCGAGCTTCCCATGCGATTTGCCCCCGTGCTTGCGGACGCGTTGCGCACGATGGCCACCGACAGTGGTGTGCTTGTCGTGTGCTTGGGAAGTGTCGAGCGTGAGGATCTCATTCCCCAGGTCGCCGATTTCCTTCTCCAGTTCGAAGATGTGGAGTGGGTTGTGGCGGCGGGTTTCTGGGAAGGGAGCATTGTGATGAGCGTGCGCAACGTGGGCTACGTGAAGAACGCGGGCGACGTTGTGAAGCGCATCATCAATGGTTGGGGGCTCGGTGGTGGCCATCGCACCATGGCCAAAGCTATTTTCCCTATGGCCGAGTGGAAGACCCGCTTCGGGACTCCCACGGCGAGCACCGTGCGAGACATCACCCTCAGGCTTTTCGTAGAGGAAGCTCTTTGATGACCCAAACCGTTCCCCCTGCGTCTCATGGCCGTCGCGTGCGAACCCTCGTTCCGCTGCACAAAGGCCTCGGCTTTGGTGCGGAGGCCATTCGGGCGCGTGCGCTTGATGTTGCAAGAACAGCCCAAGCGCGCCACGAGGCGAAGCGCCGGGATGTGGAACGCACCCCATTGGGAGCGCCTTTGGCGGGAGCCGCGGCTCAAAAGGCGGTGGCCGATGGTTTGGCGCCTGACACCGCCGTGTCGGAAGCAGTGGGTGTGGCGAGACGGGCGCCCCCCGCGCCACACGGGACTCAGGCAGTGCCACACGGGACTCAGGCAGTGCCACACGGGACTCAGGCAGTGCCAGGCGGGATGGAACGTTTGGAAACACTCAACGTCCATGGCGAGCGGCCTGACACTCACCGTGGTGTTCCGTTGACGAGAGCGCCGGGGGGCGTTGGGCGAGGCCTGGCGATGGCCGCCTGGGGGCTCGATGGTGTGGTGGCCGGGTGTGTTTTGGTACTGGGCGCGGTGACCTCGTATGCCATTGCGCCCACGCCCGTGGGTCGACTGTTGGCCAAGGCCACCACCGACCTTGTGAGCAGCACGGCGGAGTTGTTTGGCTTTCTGTTGTTGAACGCGCATGCGGCGTGGATGACTTTTTTGGTTCAGTCGGCGGTCATGGCCATACTCGGTCTTTTCTTTTGCCAGCTCCTGTCCGTTTCGTTTTTTCGTTCGACTCTGGGCCGTTTTGTGGTGGGCATTGAGCTTGCGCGGTCGCACCGAGGCGTTGTGAGCCGGGTGGGACTTGCGCTCTCGGAAGCGCTGACTCTGGGTGGTCTTTTTGCACTTCCTTTTGTGCTTGCCACACCTAAAAGAGTGCCTCTTTTTTCGTGGATAAGGCTTGAAGCGAACGAGTAAAAGTCGTCCCTGCGGGGAGTTGCTCGTGAACGCGGGCATGTGTTACGGGCTCAAGTGATTTCAGTGCGAAAAGAAACACTCCGGTTCGACACCACCCCAGTCCTGTCACAGGAGGCTTCCCTCGATGGCGACGTCTGACAAAACCACCACGTCTTTTTCTGCCGTTCCCGTGCGCACATTCGACCGTCCCCGAAACACGGCCGGGCACCTGGCTCGCGTGACGGAGTACTTCGGTACGAACGTGTTCGACTTGAAGGCCATGGCCAAGCGCCTGGCCTCGCAGGATGTTGAAACCCTCAGCCGTGTGATGAAATTCGGCGGCAAAATTGATGCGAGCCTGGCGGAGCGCATCGCGTCGGCAGTGAAGGAATGGGCCATTGAAAAGGGGGCCACGCACTATTGTCACTGGTTCCAGCCCCAAACAGGCACGACGGCGGAAAAGCACGACGCCTTCCTTTGGTTCGACAAACAGGGAAATCCCATTGAACGATTTACGGGCTCGGAGCTGTTGCAGAGCGAACCCGATGCTTCGAGTTTTCCTTCGGGCGGCCTCCGCGCAACCTTCGAAGCCCGCGGCTACACAGGCTGGGACCCTTCGAGTCCGATGTTTATTATGGAGTCGGAAAACGGACGCACGGTGTATATTCCTTCCGTGTTCATCAGCTATCACGGGGAAGCTCTCGACTTCAAAACGCCTTTGCTGCGCTCGAACGAAGCGTTTTCCCGAGAGGCGACAAAAACACTCCAGCTTTTGGGCGAAAAAGACATCGTTGCCGTGACGACGACGGTGGGTGCCGAGCAGGAGTTCTTCCTGGTAGACAGCGAAAAAGCTCGCTTGCGTCCCGACCTTCGTTTGTCGGGCCGCAGTGTTCTTGGCCGCAAGCCGCCCAAGGGCCAGGAACTCGAAGACCACTACTTTGGTCATATTCCCTCGCGCGTCCAAGCTTTTTTCAATGAATTCGAAGTGGAATCGTACAAGCTCGGCATCCCCGTGAAGACACGCCACAACGAAGTGGCACCTGGTCAATTTGAAATTGCTCCGATTTTCGAAGGTTCGAACATTGCCTCGGACCACAACCAATTGGTGATGAAGCTCCTCAAGAGCACAGCGGCCAAGCACGGCTTCATGGCGCTCCTGCACGAGAAACCTTTTGCCGGTGTGAACGGCAGCGGCAAGCACGTGAATTGGTCGATGAGCGACAGCACGGGACGTAATCTTTTGGACCCCGGGCACACCCCGCACGAAAACATCGTGTTCCTCACGTTCTTGTGCGCAACCCTGCAGGGCATTTCTGACAATGCCGACGTCTTGCGCGCGTCCATTGCGACAAGCGGAAATGACCACCGCCTTGGCGCAAACGAAGCGCCTCCTGCCATTATCTCAGCGTTCCTGGGAAATACGCTCGACAAGATTCTGAACGCTTTGGAAAGCGGAACGACGAAGAATGTGCCAGCGGAGCGTGCGCTCATCGACCTGGGCGTTTCTCAGCTCCAGCACGTGGCCAAAGACAACACCGACCGGAACCGCACGTCGCCTTTTGCGTTCACAGGAAACAAATTCGAATTCCGCGCTGTGGGTTCGTCGGCTCCCGTGAACTACCCAACTGCCATTTTGAACGCCGCGGTGACCGATGGCCTCTCGAAACTCAACGCCAAGCTTGAGGCTCGTGCGAAGGGCGGCGTCGTGGCTCCGGAGTCTATTCTTGACGTCTTGAAAGAAATCATTGTGGCCACCAAGGCCATTCGTTTCGAAGGCAATGGCTATTCGCAGGAATGGCGAGACGAAGCGGCGCGCCGTGGCTTGTCGAACTTCCCGAATACCCCGGCTGCCCTTCAAGTTTATGCCGACGAGAAGAAGACGCGTTTCCTTCGTGAGACGAAGACCCTTTCCGCTGAAGACCTTCAGGCGCGCCTTTCCATTCAACAAGAGCGTTACGTAAAGCAGCGCCTCATTGAAGTGACCTGCGCCATTGAAATGGTGCAGTCGAGCGTTCTGCCGGCGTCCATGCGTTACCTTGGTGAACTTGTTTCTTTGTCGAAAGATGCTCAGACGCTCAGCATTACGAGCCCGGCACAGAAAATGGCGACCGACGTGGGAACGCTGAGCAACCGTGTGCAAACCGCCTTAACCACCCTCATGACAACCTATGAAAAGGTGACAGCCGGAGATGCGCTGGAGCACGAAAACGTCGCCAAAACGGCCGTAGCCATTGCAGCTCAGCTTTTGCCTAAAGTTGAAGACATGAGGGAAGCGGTTGACGAACTCGAAGCCCTTGTGCCCACAGGCAAATGGCCCTTTCCAAAGTACCAAGACATGCTCTTTGGTATTGAGTAACTAGCGCAGCGTCTCGGCCGGTTTGCCGTCTGGGTCTGCCCCACGGGGAGCCTCCACGCCGTGCGCTGTGGTGTCTGCGGGGTTCCTTTTGGGACGCAGTTGCATGGGAGGAGACCTCCGTGCCGAAGGGGTGCGCAGGGGCAATGGCTGTTCGCTTGCGCCGTTGGAGGTTTCGCTCCGGGGCGCCCTTTGCAGGCCTTTGTCCCGTTCGGGGGCCCACGGCCGTGTTTCGTTGGGAGCGAGAGCGAACAAGCGGGCGGGAATCCGCAGCGTGTCCTCGTTTGCGCTCTGGTTTGGCGTGCCCCGAAAGAGGGTGCGAAGACTTTGGCCTTCGGGAGGGTTGGGCATGTCGATGTGAAATCGAAATTCCACAATGTCGGGATGGGCGCACGAGCCATTGTGTGAGCCGCACACGAGCCGGTAGGAAACCCGTTCTGTGCCCGATGAGGGAATAAACCCCAGGGCGTCATTCCAAAGGAAGCACTTCTTGGGCGTGCCCTGAGGAAGGGTGCTGGCCGCAAGGCATGCTTCCAAAGAGGGCGTTTTGGCAAGGCTTTCTGCGCGAAGGGCCGGCATGAGAAGCGACTTTGCAAGGTTGGCCCCAAAGGCTTCCCGCGCGGCTCGCGCCTGCAGTTCGAGCCGAGAAGGAGGCGAAAAGTAGACTCCTATGAGCACGCAGGTCGAAAAAACCGCGATGAGAAGGACAAAAGGCAAGGCAGATGGCTGCGGCCTTGAAAAAGGAGAGGGGGCATTTTTGGGAGTGTTTTTTGACTGTTGCAAAACACTTTCCGCTTTTTGGCATGGGTTTGGATGCTTTTTGTTCCTTTAGTGTTACCTAAAATTCGAACAAGAGCAAAAAAAAGAGCTTGCCAGCAGTGTACAACATTTGCTTCTACACAGGAGCGGTGCACTCACCTGTGTGAGCTCCCAGTTAAAAGCTTCTCTTACCCGTTGGAGTGGTCATGAAAAATACCCTTTCTTTTGTGTTTGGCCTCGGTCTTGCCCTCGCTGCAGTTGCTTGCGGTGACCTTCAGGGAGAAACAACGTCAGCCCTGCAGTCGGAAAAAAATTCCGCAGAAAAGATCGGACTCCTTTGGGCATCCCATGGAGACATCGATGACGCCGCCACACAGCTCGAAGATTACATCAAGGTGTCGTTCCAAAAGAACCCTGGCATTCCTCTTCCCTTCTGGAGCCGAGAAGTTCTGACAGGACCTGCGTACCTGCTTTCCGTAGGGACCGTGAGGAAGCAATACGACATTATTGGTGCGACCAACTATAATGCGAATTCACAAGCGCAAGCGAAAGAAATTGATAAGCAGTTTGCAAAAATTCTTCCCAATGCGCGCACCTATTTGGGTTACAATTTCACAACTCCCTTCGTTGAAGACACCATTGGGCAAATGCAGAAGGATGGCGTTACGACCATCGTTGTGATGAACAAGGGCGCTCAGTTTTCCTACGCTTCCAGCGCAGAAAACATGGAAGACGTGCTGAAAGCTTTGGAAAAGAAGCCTGACTACAATGCGAAGGTTCTTGGCGTCACACATTACGACGATGATGCTCGCTTTGTGAACGCAATGGCCGACGCTATACGCGACGACGCGGCTCGCCTTTTCCCTGGGAAGAGCCCTGCCCAAGTGTGCATCATGCTTGGAAGCCATGGCCTCCCCACATGGTTGATTAAAGAAGGTGACCCTGCAGTCGAACAAATGAAAGACACGGTAAAAAGGCTGCGCAAGATTCTGCCCGAGTACAAGGTGTATCACGGCTTCTTGAATGACGACTTCATTCCCGGTGCGGAATGGGTGAGCCCAGACGTGGGCGATTTGGCACCCACGTTGGTTGAAGACGGTTGCGAAAACGTCCTGATGGACGGCCGCCTTTCCTTCACGACGCACCACCGCGCGACCCTGTTCGATATGAACGTCGAAGTGAAAAAGACTTTCGCAGAAAAAAGCGCCGAAATGATTAAGGCTGGGAAGAGGAAAGTGCCCGTCAACGCCATTCTTGCCCCCAACTTCGACAGCGACCCCCGCTTTGCAAAGTACATTGCGGAACTGACCAAAGAAATTCTTGAACTCAAAGGCAATTCTATCTTGCTGAAAGAGAAGAATGAAAAGGCTCAGGCTCCTGGGTATGTTGGCAAGCCTGGTGTCGTTATTCCTGGACTGACGTTGCCGAAAAAACGTTGATTCCCTGCTCTTAGGCCTGAGTGGGCGCTTGTTCAACAACGCGCGCCACTCGGCCTTCGTCTATTTCAACGAGACGGTGGCATTCCCGCAGAGTTCCGAGTCTGTGGGCGATGGTGAGAATGGTGCAGGTGGAAAACTCATCGCGGATGGTTTGCTGAATGCGAGCATCTGTTTCGACGTCGACGTTTGCCGTTGCCTCGTCGATGAGGAGCACCTTGGTGTTTGAAAGCAACGCACGTGCTAGGCACACGAGTTGACGCTCTCCGACGCTGAAGTTTCTGCCGTTTTCTTCGACGGAAACAAGGCGTGCCTGTTGGCCATCTGAGCACAACTGTGTCAGGTGCGCCCTGCGCAGTGCGCTTGTGATGGCGCTGTCGTCGAAGGCCTGGAAGGGGTCGAGATTGTCGCGAAGATTCCCTGAAAACAACACAGGGTCTTGCGGAATGACAGCAATGGCTTGTCGGAGGTTTTCGAGAGGGAGGGTGGTGACGTCGATGCCGCTCAGGAAAACCATGCCGGGCCCGGGCTCGACGATGCGCGTGATGGCGAGGAACAACGTGCTTTTGCCAGCGCCCGTGCGCCCCACAACTCCGATGCGTTCACCGCTTTGAACCGTGAGCGACACGCCCTTGAGCACAGGCTCGAGGTCTGGCCGGTAACGGAGCTCGAGCCCACGCAACTCCAACTGGCCCGAGGAGGGCCAGGAGGCGTCGGGTCGTGGCTTTTTCTCGCCCCAGTCTTCTTCCGGAAGTTGGAGGTATTCTTCAATGCGTTCGATGGAATTCATGCTGTTTTCAAGCATCCGCAAATTCCGCGCCACGCCGGAAAGAACAGCCGACGCCTGGAAGGCAAACGAGAGGCCGACAGCGGCCAAGCCTTGGGGTGTAGCCTCTCCGAGTGTCACGAGCAGGACGATAAATCCGGACACCGCAAAGACGCCCACGAGTTCAAGTCTGAGGGCGAACCAAAGACTGGTTCCAATGGAGTAGAAGCCTGTTGCCACGTGGCGCCCGAGGCAAGCAAGGTAACGCGTGAGAAAGGACTCACGTGCCCCCATGGCGCGGATGACGGTGAGACCAGGGGGCGTTTCCGCCACGATGCTCATCCACGGACTGCGCTGCACGGTGGAGAGTGCATTGAGTCGCACGGTGGCACGTCTCGAGATGCTTACGAGCCGAACGTAGAAGAGCGCCGTGGGCACCAGGATGGCCACCGACCAGGGTGAGGCGATGATCATGGGCAGGAAACTCGTAAAGAGGCTCACGAGGCTTTGGGTGAAGTTGCCGAACGACGAAGGCATGTTGTTGTCGGTGGTGCTCACGTCGGTGGAAAAACGGTTGAGAATTCGCCCTTGAGGGGTGGAGTCGAAAAAAGAGAGAGGAGATCGGAGCACGCGGACAAGCAGGCTTGCGAAGTACCAAGTTCCCGCCTTCACCCCCCCCGTGAACGTGACAAAATAACGAAGCCTATCGGCACCAGCGGAAAGAAGGGAAAGTCCAACGAAAAGGCTCACGGCAGGAAGAACGGCATACTCTTGAGCGCGCGACGTCCAGGTTCCAAGCCAGCTGCGCGCGCCAAGGTCGGCGAGTCTAGGGACGATAAAGACAAAGGCCACTGCCGCGAGTCCCAAGGCAGGGAGCAAGCGGCGCGCATAATGGAAGAGGAGCTCAAAACGAAAGCCTCGCACGCCCATTGCGATGGTTTCGTCTTGAATCAGGCGGCCTTTTTCCTTCTCTGGCTCGGCGGGGACTTTCGGCGTCGAAGCTTCTGGGTTTTGAGTCACCACTTCCAGCGTTGGGGCCATTCCTTTCTGAGCGGCAAACACTGCCTCCCCGCGTGTTTCGCGATGAATGCCGACCAACCTCGCGAAAAGTCCGCCAGATGCCAGGAGGGCGTCTGGAGGGCCTTGTTCCGTAATGCGCCCCTTGTCGATGACAACAACGCGATGGGCACGAAGGGCGAAGTCCATGCGGTGCGTAGAGACAAGCCGTGTACGCGCCGACAGAAGGCCCATAATGGCCGCCTCGAAGACGTGGGAAGCCACGTGCTCGTCGAGCGCGCTGAAGGGGTCGTCGAGCACCACGAGGGGCGTGCCGCCCACGAGGCTTGTGTAGCATGTGCGTGCGAGACCAAGACGCTGCTTTTGCCCACCCGAAAGGTTCACGCCCCGTTCGCCGACCTCGGTAGAATCGCCCGCAGGGAACTGGGCGATGTCGGTTCGCAAGCCACACGCGTCGATAACAGCGTCGCAAAGAGAGGGGTTTTCGGGATGGTGAAACAAAATGTTTTCGCGAACGGAGGCATTGAGGTTCCAAGGCACCTGAGGAAGGTAACTCGCTTTTCCGCCGATGCTCGAGCTTCCCGCCGTGAGCGTGTGTTCACCGAGAAGTGAGCCAAGCAGAGCGCTTTTGCCGGCTCCAATAGGCCCCACTACGCAAATGAACTCGCCTGGCTGCACGTCGAGCGTGATGTCCTGCAAGGCGGTTTTTTGGCTTCCCGCAAAAACGAAACTCGCACCTTCGACCGACACGGCGCCCGGAGCCAGCGTGTTTGCGACGGATTCGGGGTCTTCCGGAAGACGCAAGAAGGCGTCGACACGTGTCAGGCTGACCTTGGCTTCCGCATAGCTCTGCACAAGATCGGGAATTTCGGCGAAGGCCTGGCCGAGAGCAATCATGACCGCGATGGAGGCAAACACCGAAGCGACGTCGAGTTCTCCTCCCGTCAGAGCCACAAGGGCAATGACGATGGTGGAAACGAGGAGGGGCAGAAGGTAGCTTAAAAAACCGTTCCATGCCGACAACGAGGCACGTTTGCGCATAAGAGCCACTTCACGTTCGCGCACTGCGTGCACGCGGTTCGAGAAGTTCTTTTCCCACGCATAGAACTTAATCACTCGGATGCCCGTGAGAATTTCCGACAGCAGGCCAAGACGCACCCTCGACTGTTCCCGAATAGCATCGCCGAGCTTGGAAGAGATGCGCTCGAGTCGGCGGTTCAATGGGACGACGAGAATGAGGAGAGCCACGCCCGCGAGTGCCCATGGCCCCAAAAACTTCACAAGAAGCGCCGAGAGCGCGAGAATGGTGAAGGGGTAGATGAAAAGTTCGAGGCAGAAAGGAAGGACCGCGGCTTGGTCGCAGTCGCGCGTTGACACATTCACGATTTCGCCCGTTGTGAATTGAGCGCGATCGGAAGCACCCAGCCTCAGGAGCCGATTGAACACACGCGCACGCAAGAGGCCGGGAATCGACCATGTGAGTTTGAACGAGAGCTTGAGCTGGTGCAGGCGCAAAAAACTGAGTGTGACGAGGAGAGCGGCAACACCCGAGACAAGCCAAAGCCCGTGGCCCACGGCGCCCGGTGCGGCTGCGCGGCCGGGTGCAAAGGCGTCGATGAGTGCTTTGAGGGCGAGGGGACGAAGGATTTCTCCGCCGGCAACCAGCAGGCGCAGTGCGAGAATGAGTTTGAGACGAAATCGAAACGTTTCGTAAAGCGTTCCGAGAATTCCACGTCCGCCAGAGAACGCACGCTCAAACAGCGGCACGGTGTGTGCGAGGGCGTCTTCCTGTGGAGGTTGGTTTTCGACATCGGCCGGTGTGAGCGGGCGATGACGACCGGCATCCATGACCGGCCTCACCCAGTTGAACAAGGCTCGTGAAACAAAGGACGCGGACTCCTCGCGGGTGGGCTGTTCGAGTTGAGGCGAAAGGGGAGAATGCGATGATGACATGGGCTGTGTGACTCCGCTCTTTTGGCGAGCCGGGAGCCTAGCATCAAACGCGAGAGAGCGTCACACAGGCCCGGGCTAACGCTTCGCGAAACTCCGTCACCTCGGAGCGCGCCTGCGGCGACTTCAGCGTGAAGTGACCCATTTTGCGTCCCATACGGGCTGTTTCTTTGCCGTAGAGCGTGATGGCGAGAACATGGGGCGCGCTTGCCCAGGGGGCCAGACTCAGAGCATCGCCAGGGGCCTCTGCGGCGTCTGCGGCCAAGTCGCCCCGCGTTTGGCCCTGCGATATCCAGACGTCACCCAGGAGATTTCCCATGGCGAAGAGTTCTGCCGACACAGGTTCGAGAAGCGGCAGGGGCAAGTTCAAAAGGACGCGCGCCAGGGCGTCGAATTGAGAAACGAAACAGGCTTCGCGGGTCACGTGACCTGAATTGTGTGGTCTGGGAGCGAATTCATTGATGCCGAAAAAAAGGGAAGTGCCTGGCACTGCAGCAAGCCCCCCTTGAGCAAAAAGTCCTCGTGAGGGTGTGCGTGAGAGGAAGAATTCCGTGGTGAGGAGACCGGCGAGATCGAGGCGATGGGCACAACTCTCTGCCACGCGCAAAAGCACTTCGGCGGCGCCCCCTTCGCGCCCCTGTCCCCGAGGAAGGGAAGGCGACGGAAACAGCGTGGTGTCGAGAATGTTGTTTACGTGGATGTTCTCGAAGACAGGAAAGCTCTGCATGTTTCCTTGCTGTGTGCGTGCCGTGATGACCGACGCCTCGAAGGCAAGGTCGAGGGCTTCTTCAAGAACGCACGGCAGAAGCGGCAAGACCCGCTCGAAATCAGCGGGCTCCCGAACCACAACCTGACCTTTGCCGTCGTAGCCGCCTCGCAGTGTTTTTGCGATGGCCAACGCAGGCCCAGGCGCAGGAATGGCTTCGGAGGCTTGCAACGGAAAAAGGGAACGGAAGGCCTCCACGAGCCTGTCAGGTTTTTCAACCACAAGGAACGGGGCGCAAGGAAGGCCTTCGCGGGCGAGGAATGCCTTTTCCGCTGCACGCGACTGCGTGGTGGCCAGCACGGCAGGAGACGGGAACACCGGCGTGCCGGTGGCTGCCTGCACAGCAGAGAGGTGGGTGACGTCGACGTTTTCGAATTCGTAGGTGACGACATCCACAGACGCGAAAAAGCCTTCGAGAGCCGCAGCGTCCGACCATGGCGCCGAGGTAAACCACGGCGTGAGGGCCCGGCCCGGCGCGCGGCTGTCGGGGTCGAAAAAACGCACGCGAGCGCCTAATTTTTGAAGGGAAGCGGCGAGCATGCAGCCCAGTTGGCCCGCCCCCAGAATGCCGACGGTTTTCATGGTGAAGGGCTGCCGCCAGAAGATCGGGCTTCCTCGGCACGGCGAAGCCAGGCCGCTTGCACTTCGGTGTTTCCTTCCAGCGCCGCTTTGGCTTTCTCTTCGCGGTAACGCTCGAGGGCAGCAGAGAGTTCGGGCTGAGAGAGGGCCAAAATAGCGATGGCGGCGAGGGCCGCATTGGTCGCACCCGGCACGCCGACAGCGAACGTCGGTGTTGGGATGCCCGCGGGCATTTGGACAATGGACAGGAGACTGTCAAGACCGTTTAAGGCGCGCGATGACACGGGCACCCCCAACACGGGAAGCGTGGTCAGGGCACTCACCATGCCAGGAAGATGCGCCGCTCCCCCAGCACCCGCGATGATGATTTGGAGGCCACGCTCCTTGGCCTCCCGCGCGTAACGGTACATGAGTTCGGGGGTGCGGTGCGCGCTGACAACCTGGATTTCATAGGGGACGCCAAACCGCACAAGAACGTCTTCGGCCGCCTGGAGTGTTTCGTAGTCGGACTTCGAACCCATAATGATGCCGACCACAGGCTTGGCATCGTTTTTCATGCGTGGCCTCCTTCGGGATTCCCTTGTTCCTGTGCATGGGCATCTTGATAGGTGCCCGTGAAACAACTCACACAAAATCCTTGGCGACTCTCGCGCAGGTTCCCGCGGTCGCCGGAAGGCCCTTGAAGGCGGGTTTGTGAAGCCGCCTCAAGGCTTGCTTGTGCCTCTTGCATGACGCTCAGCATGGCATCCTTCGACAAGAACGCCAGCGAGTCGGCTCGCAGAAAGTCGCGCATTTGTCCAAGTTCCATGCGCTGTGCCAGAAGGTCTTTTCGTTTGGGAGTATCGATGCCATAAAAGCAGGGAAATCGCACCGGCGGAGAACCGATGCGCATGTGAATTTCTTTCGCGCCGGCGTCCCGAAGAAGTTCAATGATCTTCTTGGAAGTCGTGCCACGAACAATGCTGTCGTCTACCACAATGAGCCGCTTGCCGCGCACGGTTTCCCGCACGGGGTTGAGCTTCAAGCGAACGCGGAAGTTGCGCACGTTCTGCGTGGGTTCTATGAACGTGCGGCCCACGTAGTGGTTGCGAATGAATCCCACCTTGTACGGGATGCCGCTGCCCTCGGCGTAACCCATGGCCATGGGAATGCCGCTGTCGGGAATGGCAATCACCATGTCGGCTTCCACAGGCTTTTCCTTTGCAAGCGTCGAGCCGAGGCGCTGACGCATTTCGTGTGTGGATGCGTTCCACAAAAGGCTGTCGGGCCTTGCAAAATAGATGTGTTCGAAAACGCAGCGCGCCTCTTGCCCATCGCGCGACTGCCGCGGCAAAAGCGGCAACCTGCGACTCGTCATCGCACCCGTGGTTGTTTCGATGGAAAGAACTTCACCCGGAAGGAGGTCGCGAATGTACTCGGCCCCCACGAGGTCGAGTGCGCACGTTTCACTGCACACGACCCAGGCGGGTTTCCCCGCAGCGTCTGCGGGCGCTGCGCCTGCCGATTCCCCCAAGGCGGGGCTTGTGAGCTTGCCCAAAACAAGTGGGCGGTAACCAGCGGCATCAATCACGGCGTAAAGGTGAGAAGGTGTTTGCACGAGCATGCTGAAGGCGCCCGTCAGCTCGCCGCAGGCTGCCATGAGGCGATCGATGAAGGCAGGAGCGGTGCTCCGGGCAAGCAGGTGGAGCACGAGCTCCGAGTCAGCTGTGCCTTGCAAAATGGCCCCGCCGTTTTCAAGCCGTTCGCGCAACTGAGTTTCGTTGACGATATTCCCATTGTGCGCAAGCGCGACGGGAACGCCCCCAATGCGGGCCGTGAGAGGTTGGATGTTGGCCTCCAAATTCCCACCCGCGGTGCTGTAACGAACGTGTCCAATGGCGGTGTCGCCAGGCAAACCCGCCAGCGCGGTTTCTTCGAAGACGTCGGACACAAGCCCAGGTCCTCGTTTCGAAAAAATACGCCCTTCTGCCATGGAACAGATGCCAGCG
>JADCJN010000048.1 GCA_020247005.1 Silvanigrellales bacterium | reverse complement strand
TCATGAGCGTCTGGGACGATGGCTACGGCATTTCGGTGCCTCGCGAGCACCAAACCAACAAAGGTTCTATTTCTGAGGCCCTCAAAGGTTTCCAACGCGACAAGATCCACACGGGCGGTTTCGAAATCTATACGGTACGCGGCTGGGACTACTCGGCCTGTGTGGAAACCTACGCGCGCGCCGTCGAAACCACGCGCCGCGAGCACGTTCCAGCTCTTGTGCACGTCCAGGAACTCACACAGCCCCAGGGACACTCCACAAGCGGCTCCCACGAACGTTACAAGTCGAAGGAACGCCTCGCATGGGAAGAAGCCCACTGCTGCCTTCGACGCATGCGCGCCTGGCTTTTGGAAAAAGGGTTTGCCACTTCGGCTGAACTCGACGCTTGGGAAGGGGAAGACCGCAAGGCCGTTGAAGAAGCCCGCTCGCGGGCCTGGGAGCGCTACAATGCCCCCATGCGCGAGGAGCGCGCAGAGGCTCTCACCGTTCTCCGAGACGCCGCTGCAGGGGCGACATCTGCGGGCGAAGCCAAGGTTGCAGCCAGGCTCGAAGCCCTGGCGCAGGAGCTTGGCACGGTTGTCACCTTAAACCGCAAGTCCGTTGCGAGCGCTCTGACGCGCGCAGTTTTCGCGCTCCGCGGCCAGTCGTTCCCGGCCTCCCACGCTCTGCGTGCCTGGCGCGAAGCCTACATAAAAACCAATCTTGATCGCTACAATTCTCATCTTCATAGCGAGTCGGCCGAGTCGCCACTTCTTGTTCCGGAAGTGAAGCCCGTCTTCTCGGAAACGTCAGAATCCGTTGATGGGCGTGTTGTTCTTCTGCGCTGTTTCGAAAAGCTCTTCGAGCGCGACCCGCGTGTCTTTGCGTTGGGCGAAGACGTGGGCAAACTCGGCGATGTGAACCTCGTGTTCGAAGGCCTCAATGCAAAATTCGGAGACCTCCGTGTCACCGACACAGGCATCCGCGAAGCCACCATTCTGGGCCAAGGGCTCGGCGCCGCCATGCGTGGGTTGCGTCCTCTCGTTGACATCCAGTACCTCGACTACCTTTTGTACGCGCTGCAGGTCATGAGCGACGACCTGGCAACCCTTCACTACCGCACGCGGGGCGGCCAGAAGGCGCCTGTCATTGTTCGCACCAAAGGGCACCGCCTCGAAGGCATTTGGCACACGGGTTCGCCCATTGGCATGATCCTGTCAGCGCTGCGTGGCCTCTATGTGTGCGTTCCACGCAATTGCGTGCAGGCGGCCGGCTTCTACAACACCCTCATGAAAGGCGACAACCCCGCACTCGTCATTGAAGTTCTCAATGGATACCGCCTGAAGGAACGCGTGCCCGAGAACGTCGACACGTTTACGGTGCCACTGGGTGTTCCGGAGGTGCTCCGCGAGGGCCACCATGTGACAGTGGTGACCTACGGCGCCTGCGTGCGCGTGGCACAGGAAGCTGCGGAGCAGCTTTCGAGTCTCGGCATTGAAGCCGAACTCGTGGACGTGCAAACCCTTTTGCCGTTTGACGTCCGGGGTCTTATCGGCGCGTCCATTCGCAAAACAGGTGCGGTCCTCTTTCTCGACGAAGACGTTCCGGGTGGTGCGAGCGCCTACATGATGCAGCAAGTCCTCGACCATCAGAACATCTATGACGCTCTCGATGCTCCGCCGCGCACGCTTGCGGCGGCGCCGAACCGTTCTCCCTATGCCACCGACGGCGACTACTTTTCCAAGCCGAGCGCTGAAGACGTGGTGGAGGCCGTCTACGAAATCTGCCGCACCCGTGATGCCAAGTCTTTTCCCGCACTGCGGTAAAACTCACGCGCGCGCTTTGCAGACACTCAGGGTACGTCTCGTAAATTCTTCGAATTTACTCGAACTCACGCAGCATGAGGTCTCGACGGTCGCCCCCCGGCGACCCTCTCGCGTTCGCAGAGCGCCACCGCCTGCGGCGGTGTCTTGATCCCAGACTTCGTTGGACTTAGCCGGCACGGAGTCCAAGCGATTCGACCTTCCTTGGAGTTGAACTTGAGATCGTCGTTGGTGACGCAGCGTATGACTCCGACGGCCTTGACGCCCGGCTAGCTCGAAAGGGGACCAAACTCAATGCGCCCCAAAACGAACAGCGCATCAACAAAACCCAAGATGGACGATCGTTGAGGCACATGAAACGACGCTGGCACGTTGAATTTTTTTTCGCGTGGCTAAATCGCTTTCGCCGGGTCGCAATTCGATAGGAGGTGCGCTTAGGTCACTACCGAAGTATCGTTCTGCTTGCCTGCGCGGGGATTCTTCTTAGGAATTTGCCTTCGAGCTGAGTGCAGGCAAAAAGATGTGGCGACGGCGCGCACAGTCTGCGCTGTCGCCTGCGAAGCTTTCAACTTTGGCAGGTGGCACTGTCGTGCGGGTAGGATGAGGCGCGCTCGAAGAGCATCGCCACTGAGATCGCGAGAGGGTCGCCGGTGGGCGACCGTCGAGTCAGCAAGCCTTGTTGAGTTCGAGCAAATGCATGCATTTGCGAGAGATACCCTCATTTCAAAGTGACAAGCGCCCGTCCGACGACCTCAAGATTTGCCCGAACTTCGGCAATGTCGGAGGAAAAATCGTCCGCGGAACTCCCCGGTCGAGAACAGAGCGGTGCAAGACGGTCGGCCGTGGAAACCCACCCCATGGGGTCCGCATGCAAAGCGCTTTTATCACCTGCCTCGGTTGAAATCGTCACAATTTTCTCGCTTGCCAAGTAGGCCAGCGTCACCAAATACGCCTCGACTTCGCCCAGAAGTATGCACGCTTTTCCGAGCGCTGCAGATGAAGGCTTTGCGGCGAGCGCTGTCAAGGCGGTTTCCGAAGACGTTACGGCAATGCGGGCCCGTTTCAGAACTTCGCGGCCAGAAACGGAGCCCCGCGAAGCAGTGGGGGGCTTTGTGTCTGAAGACACCGCCCCTGGCGGTGGGGGAGCTTTCCTACATGCGAGGAACAAGGACAAAGGTGCGCTCAACAGCGTGAGGGAACACACCAGTCGAAACGCAAGACGGAAAGCTCGCCGCAAGGCGCTAAAGTTTCGTGCGAGGCGCGTCATACGGAACGTCTCCCAAGAGCCATTGATCCAGAGTAACAGCATTCCCCTCGGGAGTCGCCGGCTCACTTCGTTTCCGCCAACATGAAATTAAAGAGTGCGACGCATTCCCAGCCCATGGAATCGTGAAAGGCACCGTCCTCACCTCGTCGTTCAAACGACCACTGCGTGCGGCGAGCGGGCGGCCGCGCAGGACACTGCTCAAGAGCGAGCCGCACCACCTCGGGCGTGTTTCCTTCATGCAGCCAGCGAAACAAAGGATTTTCGGGCTGGCGTTCCACCAGGGTGCTGGCGGCCACCCGCGTCAATGCCGATTCCATTCTCAACGCACGACGCACCAGCAGATTGACTCCCACAAGGTGAAGCGCAAACCCAGGCGGAGAGAGGCGAGCCTGCAGGGGCAACAAAAACTCGTTGTTCACCACATCGGTCAGCATCTGCGGGTGGGGAGCCTGGCCCAGTTGAGCCCAAACCTCGCCAAAAAGATTCCAAAAACCAGGAGTAAAATCGCAACGGTTGTCGGAGGCCGCCACGCACGTTCGAAAGTTGTTCGTTTCGAGCCAAGCAAGCCAGCGGTGTCCGAGTGCGGCGTCTTGGGTGGCCACTAGATACGCCAGAACGCCCAAAGACATGTCTCTCGAAAAAGCATCTTGTCGTTCGGTGCCCACGCGGTGCGGCGCGCGCCACATGCGTCCATCGGGCCCCTGAGACAGGGCTACGGCATGGCACGAGGCGCGTTCTCCGCTCAAACAAAGAATGCCATCGAAGAGCATAGCGTCACCGACGTCGCAGTTTCGCTTGGTCACCGAAGGGCCACAGCGTTCGGCCCAGCTCCGAATTTCGCTCCGGCGCTCCTCAATCTGTTTTCGACTCTCTTGCTCCACCGGGGTCGCGGTGCACCCCGTGCCCCCCCACCACACAAACATCCCGAGCAGCGCCCAGACCAGCGCAACGACGGCCCTTGGCACCAAAGCCACCCCTTTGCCAGCCCCAAGCCGCGTTTTTATTGGCAACATGGAAAATAAGACCCCCGAGCCCTAGAGCCTCAATCGGTCTGTTGTGCGCAATTCTGAAGAATGGTAACAACGCCTCTGCGAAACCACTCCGAACGCATTTTTTTGCCTGCAAGCGAGAGACTTATGAAATCAACACGTTCCGCTATCACTTCCCTCGCCTGCGCGGGCCTGCTTTCTGTCGCTGCCCTGGTGGCGTGTGCCGAGGAGTCCTCGAAAGACACTGGAAATTCCGCCCCCCCACAGCAGCCAGAAAATGCCCAGGACAAGAACAATGTTGGCGGTGGTGGTGGGAGTGACGATGCCAAAAGCAAACCGGCGCCCAAAATTGGCAAGTCTGTTGCCACACCCATCCCAACGGTGCCCGTTACGGGCCCTGTGGTGCCGCCTGCAGCACTCACGGCTGATTTTCAAACCTTCTGTGCGGGTTGCCATGGAGCCCAAGGCGAAGGCCGCGGCAGGTTTCCGGCTTTGGTGGGCACCACGCTCTCGCTCGATGCCTACGTCACCGTCGTTGCCGATGGCCGCACAGGCCCTTCCGGCAAGATGCCTTCGTTCTTCAGGGCCTCGACCCCTGGCGGCAGCAAGGAATGGCGCATCTCTCGCGACAGCGTGCTTGCTGACTTTGACTTCTTGCGCGCCAAGGCGCAGCCTGAA
This sequence comes from Silvanigrellales bacterium, assembly GCA_020247005.1. GTDB lineage: Bacteria > Bdellovibrionota_B > Oligoflexia > Silvanigrellales > Silvanigrellaceae > JADCJN01. The sequence goes on along the minus strand of JADCJN010000048.1, from coordinate 1,019 downwards.
CCGTCGGCCCAGCCGACGAGTGAGCCCACAGTGGAGCCCACGGCTCAGCCTACGGTGGAACCCACGGCTCAGCCTACGGTGGAACCCACGGCTGTGCCCACCCTCACCCCGCCTTCCCTCTCGACGGCTTTTGTTGAAAACTGTGCGGGATGCCACGGCGACGCGGGGGAAGGCGGCTTTGGCCCTCGGCTTTTGGGCACGGCCCTTTCGCCTGCCCAGTACACCCGCTTCGTGCGCAACGGCAGCGGCGCCATGCCTGCCTTCAGCGCGGAGTCCATTTCAGACGCTGATGTCGCAAACGACTTCGCACTGTTCACAAGCGGCCTCTAAAGCGTTAACCACACTGTGTTGCGGTGCAAAGGTGAATGCGCCGTGGCACGTTCCCACCACCTCCTCGGCACGTCGCTCGATTGGGCACCGAGGAGGTCGTCTCGCCCCCCGAGGAAACGCATGCTGAACGAAGACGTGAAGAAACGCATCGAGACAGGACTCGAGGGAAGCCTCGTGCACGTGACTGAATTTTCCGGCGGCACAGACCACTACTCCGTGGTTGTTGTGACCCCGGCGTTCGAAGGGGTTGCCCTCCTCAAGCGCCACCGCATGGTGCTCGATCTCTTTCAAGCGGAAATTGGCACCGGCGAAGTGCATGCCCTGTCCATCAAGGCGTTCACGCCGGAACAGTGGCAAGTAGAACGCACACGCACGAGTTTCTTTTAATGCGCATTCGAAACTGAGCCAAAAAACAATTCACACAACGGACGGAAGGAATTCCTCATGGACGCCAAGTGGAAAACGGAAATCGAAAATGCCATCAAGAGCAACAAAATCATGGTCTACATGCGCGGCACGCGCGAGGCACCACGGTGCGGTTTTTCGGCCCGCGTTGTGAAAGTGCTCAACGACACAGGGATTCCCTATGGCACCGCCGATATGGATTCCGATCCTGGCCTCTGGCAAACCTTGTCGGAACTGAACGACTGGCCCACGTCGCCGCAAATTTTCATTAATGGAGAATTCAT